>NZ_JBSFYQ010000053.1:0-38396 GCF_053599855.1 Micromonospora sp. NPDC005161 | reverse complement strand
ACACAACATATCTTCCGCCCCGGGGGGCGGCCCCCGCCGGGCCGCGCGGCGGAGCCCCGGCAGCCGGCCAGCCTTAGCTGACCGTTAAGTAACGGGTCACCGGTTTCACCCGGCCGGCGGACTCGGCAGACTGAGCCAATGCCCGCCGCCGATCCGCCCGCTGCCGCCGTTCGCCGCCCTCGCGTCCAGGTGTTCATCGCCGTGGTCGCCGCGATCGCCGTGGCCGTCGCGATCGGCGCCTGGTCACTGCGGGATCGGGTCTCTGGCGACGCGCGGCCGGCCGGCGCGGCCGCCGTGAGCCCGGCACCCGGCGCCGGCCGGGCGGACGGCATCCCCACCTGTGCCGGCCAGCCGGCCCGGGCGCCCCGCGAGCTGCGCGGCATGTGGATCACCACCGTGAACAACATCGACTGGCCGAGCCGCCGCGGACTGCCGGCCGAGACGGCGCGGGCGGAGTTCCGGGGTTGGCTGGACCTCGCCGTACGGCGCAACCACAACGCCGTCTTCGTGCACGTGCGGCCGAGCGGGGACGCGCTCTGGCCGTCCAGCTACGCGCCGTGGTCGGAGTGGCTGACCGGACGCCGCGACGGGCGCGACCCCGGCTGGGACCCGATGGAGTTCATGGTCGCCGAGGCGCACGCCCGCAACCTGGAGTTCCACGCCTGGTTCAACCCGTACCGCGGCGGGCAGCCGGCCACGGTGGGCGGGCCGGGTCCGAAGCTGGACCAGCTCGCGCCGACACACCCGCTGCGGCGACACCGCGACTGGGTGGTGACCTACCCCAGCGCGGACCGGCCCGGCAGCCGCCTCTACTTCAACCCGGGAATCCCTGAGGCGCGCGCCTTCGTCGAGGACTCGATGTTGGAGGCCGTCCAGCGGTACGACGTCGACGGGGTGCACTTCGACGACTTCTTCTACCCGTACCCGGAAGCCGGACAGGACTTCCCGGACGGCGCGGCGTTCGCCCGCTACGGCGGAGGCTTCGCGAACAGGGACGCCTGGCGCCGCGACAACGTGAACACGCTGGTCCGGGAGATGAGCGAGCGGATCAAGGCCATCAAGCCGTGGGTGAAGTTCGGCATCAGCCCGTTCGGCATCTGGCGCAACAAGCGCAACGACCCGGCCGGCTCCGCGACAGCCGGGTTGCAGAGCTACGACGACATCTACGCCGATACCCGCCTCTGGGTACGGGAGCAGTGGCTGGACTACATCGTGCCGCAGCTCTACTGGCACATCGGGTTCGACAAGGCCGACTACGCCAAGCTCCTGCCGTGGTGGGCGGCCACCGTGAAGGGCACCCGGGTGCAGCTCTACATCGGCCAGGCCGACTACCGGGTGGGCGAGCGCGGCGCGTGGCGCGACCCGGCCGAGTTGGACCGCCAGCTCGCCCTGAACCGCCGGTACGGGGTGCAGGGAAGTGTGCACTTCAGCGCCCGGCAGGTGCGCGCGGACAAGCTCGGGGCGGTCAGCCGGTACAGCGCGGCGCACTACGCCGGCCCGGCGCTGGTGCCCACCATGGCACGGTTGCCGGCGGCGCCCCCGGCCGCGCCGGAGGTCACCGGCGTACGGCGCGCGGACACCGGAATGGAGCTGAGCTGGCGTGGCGACGACGCCACGAGCTTCGCCGTCTACCGGGTGGACGGCGACGGGGCCCGGCTCGTCGGCACCGCCCGCGGTACGGGTTGGGTCGACCGCACCGCCCCGGCCGACCGTGCGCTCACCTACTGCGTGTCCGCGCTGGATCGCAGCGGGAACGAGGGCCCACTCAGCGCGGCGTCGTCGGCCGGATGAGGCACATCCCGCCGGGGGCGGGCCGGTCCATCGTGGCCAGCGCGTCAGGCACCTCGCTGAGGCCGATGGTGCGGGTGACGAGCTCGGCGGGGCGCAGCACGCCGGCGGTGACCAGCCGGAGCAGCTCCGGATAGGCGTGCGCGGGCATGCCGTGACTGCCCCGCAGCTCCAGCTCGAACGCGATCACGAGATCCATCGGCAGGGCCGGTCGGCCCTGCGCGGCGGGGAGGAGCCCGACCTGCACGTGCCGCCCCCGCCGGCGCAGGCTCTCGATGGACGCGGCGCAGGTGCCGTGACTGCCCAACGCGTCGAGTGACAGGTGGGCGCCGCCGCCGGTCGCCTCCCGAACGGCGGCGGCCACCGCGCCGGGCCCGGTCAGGGTGCTGCCGTCCAGACAGACCGCCGCCCCGCAGCTCCTGGCCAGCTCGAGCGCGCCGGGGCTGACGTCGACCGCCACCACCCGCGCGCCGCAGGCCGCCGCGATCATCACCGCGGACAGGCCCACCCCGCCGCAACCGTGTACCGCCACCCACTCGCCCGCCGCGACGCGCCCCTGGGTGACCACGGCCCGGAACGCCGTGGCGAAGCGGCAACCGAGCGCCGCCGCGGCCGGGTAGTCCAGCTCGTCGGGAAGCCGGACCAGGTTGACGTCGGCGTTCCGCACCGCCACGTACTCCGCGAACGAGCCCCAGTGGGTGAAGCCCGGCTGCGTCTGCCGCTCGCAGACCTGCTGATCGCCGGCGAGGCAGGCCGGGCACCGCCCGCAGGCGCAGACGAACGGCGCCGTGACCCGATCGCCGGGCCGCCAGCCGCGCACGCCGGCGCCGACCGCCGTGACCACGCCGGCGAACTCGTGACCGGGTATGTGCGGCAGGCGGATGTCCGGATCGTGTCCCTGCCAACCGTGCCAGTCGCTGCGGCACAACCCCGTCGCCTCGACGCGGATGACCGCGCCCCCGGGCGGCGGCGCCGGGTCCGGGACGTCGCGGACCTCGGGTCGGGCACCGAACTCGTCGAAGATCACCGCACGCATGCGCCGCATCCTCACACGCCGAAGGCACGAGGAGTTCCCCGCCCCACCTGTCGCCGGCCGGACTGGATCACGGCAGCATCGGCCAGCCCCGGCGACGGGAGTCCCCGCCGTCGCGACGGCGGGGACACCCGGTGTGGCGACGGACTACTTCAACGCGAGGGTCCGAGCGTCGGCGGCGATGACACTGGCGACCGCTGCCGGCACCAGCTTGCCGGCCTGCCGCTCGGCGTAGGTGGCCAGCTGGGCGTACTGCGCGTGCACCAGCTTGACCGTCATGGCGTTGATCGCGGCCGGCTCGGCGCCCGAGGTGAGGACCAGGTAGCCGAGGCCGGCCTGGCTCACCGTCACGGTGAACGTGCTGGTCGCGGTCGCGGTGCCCTCCGGACCGGTCACCTCGGCACGGACGGTGTGCCTGCCCGCGGTCAGTGTGCCCAGGTCGAGCTTGTGCCCGGCGGCCGACTTCCTGCCGTCGAGCGTGACGGTGACGGTGTCCGCGTTGGTGGCGGCGACCGCGATCACCGGGGACTGGGCCCGGTCGAGCCGCGCCCCGTCGACCGGCGACGTGATCTGCACGGTCGGATCAGCCGAGGCCCGCTGTATGAACGCCGAGTTCCAGCCGACCAGCTCGGACGCCCGGTTGGTGATGACACCGTCGGTGCCGATCCGCTCCAACCGCTGCCACAGGCCGGCGGAGTCCATCGTCCAGGCCATCACGGCGACCCCGGCGGCGTGCAGCGGGGCGACGACCTCCGGCTTGGCCAGCAGCGCGTTGCCGTCCGGATTGTACGCGGTCAGGTGCAGCTCCCTGGAGATCGCCACCGGATCGGCGTCGAGGCTGCTGCGGAGCAGACCGAGCGGCAGCTCGGGGGCGAGCTCGTAGGTGTATTTCAGGGCGTCGACCTCGAAGCTCTGGACGAACACCCGGCCCATCATCTGCTCGTCCCGGATCACCTGGATGATCGTCGCGACCTCGTCCCGGGTGTGCCGGCCCTTGATCTCCAGCAGCAGGTTGCCGCCCCGGGTACGCAGGTCCGCGAGCTGCTCGGCCAGGGTCGGCACCCGCTCGCCCACATAGTGCGGACCGAACCAGGAGCCGGCGTCGAGCGCCTTGATCTGCGCGGCGGTCAGGTCGCGGATGTTGCCGGTCCCGTCGGTGGTCCGGTCGACCGTGCCGTCGTGCAGGATGAACGGGATGCCGTCCTTGCTCGGCTGGACGTCGTTCTCGATCCAGTCGGCGCCGCCCTTGCGCGCGATCTCCTGCGCGACCAGGGTGTTCTCCGGCGCGGCGGCGGACGCGCCGCGGTGCGCGATCACCGTGAACGGGCTGCCCTCGGGGCGGATGTAGCCGTTCGGCGGCAGCTCGGTGACGGTGACGTCGTCGTACGAGACGGTGCCGCCGTTGACGAAGAGCGCCTGGACGCCGTTGGCGGAGCGCTGGAGGCTGTTCGTGCGCATCGCCTCCCGCCCGTCGAAGATCCAGCGGGCCTGGTTGCCGTGCACCTCGACCGCGACGCGGACGTCCCGACCGGTGCCGGCGGCGTACGGGGCGGAGGCGGTGTTCGTCACGACCCAGGCGTTCGCCGTCGTCCGCTGCGCGAACTCGAGACCGTTGGCGGCGGTGGTGCCGCTGCGCATGGTGGCGATCCACCACGGGGTGGCGCCGTCGGCCGGGACGTCGATGCCGAGCGACGCCCAGCGGGTGGCGGCGGAGACCGACTCGAAGCGCATGGTCGCCTCGAGGCGAAAGTCGGCCAGGTGCCGACCAAAAGTGATCTTGTTGTTCTCGCCCGAGCTGGCGGAGGTTCCGTACAGCCGGCCGTTCTCCACCTTCCAGGCGCCGCCGACCGCGTTCCAGCCGGCGGGCAGCGACCCGGAGGAGAAGTTCTCCGAGACGACGACGTTGCCCGGCTCCGCGGTGGCGGGCGACGACGTCGCGACGGCCACCGCGACGGCGGCGCCGGTGATGGCGAGCGCGGCGATGGTGGCGGTGGTCCGGCTACGCACGGCGACGAGCCTCGTCGCGGCGCGGCCGAGCGGCGATGATGCGGATAGGACAGTCATGCTCGGGACGGTAGGAAGCGGACCCGAACTCATGATCAATCGAGCGTGGCTGCCGCCCGAACGCTGGATGTACCGACCGGGAGCGGGGGCCGGGGCCCGCGGGGAGTCGCTAGTGGTTGAGGTAGGCGAGGACCGCGCGGACACGTCGGTTGGCGTCCTCGGCCGGCGGCAGGTCGAGCTTGGCGAAGATGTTGGTGATGTGCTTCTCCACCGAGACCGGCGCCAGGACGAGCGCGGCGCAGATGGCCGCGTTGGACAGGCCCTGGGCCATGAGGCCGAGCACCTCACGTTCCCGTGCGGTGAGCCCGTCGATGCCGTGGTTGCGGCTGTTGCGGGTGAACAGTTGCCGTACCACCTCGGGGTCCAGGGCGGTGCCGCCGGTGGCGACCCGCTGCACCGCGTCGAGGAAGTCGTCCAGGGCGGTGACCCGGTCCTTGAGGAGGTAACCGACGCCGCCCCGGCCGTCGGCGAGCAGCTCCACGGCGTAGGCCCGTTCGACGTACTGGGAGACGATGAGCACCTTGGAGTCCGGGTCCGTGGCCCGCAGCGTCAGGGCGGCGCGGAGCCCCTCGTCGCGGAAGCCGGGCGGCAACCGAACGTCGACGATGGACAGATCGGGCCGGTGCTCGGTGACGGCCGCCAGCAGGGCGGGTGCGGTGTCCACGGCGGCGACGACGGTGTGGCCGGTGTCGGTCAGCAGCCGCACCATGCCGTCCCGGAGCAGCAACAGGTCCTCGGCGATCACGATACGCATCAGTGGGGCAGCTCCGCGGACAGGACGGTGGGACCGCCGGGTGGACTGGTGATGGTGAGCCGGCCGTCGAGTGCCTCGACGCGGCGCCGCAGGCCGTCGAGCCCGGAGCCGGCCGGGTCGGCGCCGCCGTGCCCGTCGTCGGTGAGCGTGACGGTGACCGTACCGGCGCCTCGGGCGAGGGTGACGACGCAGGTCCGGGCCTCGGCGTGCTTGCCCGCGTTGGCGAGACCCTCCGCGATGACGAAATAGGCCGCCGACTCGACCGCTGGTGGAAACCGGTCGTCCGGGTCGCCCCGGATTTCGACGGCGAGTGGGCTGTCGCCGGCCAGGGCGGCGACAGCGGCGTGCAGCCCCCGATCGGTGAGGATCGGCGGGTGGATGCCGCGCACCAGCCGGCGCAGCTCGGTGAGGGCGTCGTCGAGCTGCCGGCGGGCGAGGTCCACGTCGGATGCGGCGGGCGCACCGGTCCGCAGCTTGCGGGCGGCCAGCGCCAGCGTCATTCCGGCGGCCACGATCCGGGCCTGGGCGCCGTCGTGCAGGTCCCGCTCGATCCGACGCAGCTCCGCCGCCTGGGCGTCGACGACCCGACGGCGGGTCTGTGCGAGGCGAGCGGCCTCCTCGACGAGTTGTCGGTGCGCGCCGGGCGCCAGCAGGCCCCGGGCCGCGCGGGCCTGGGCGCGTCCGGCGGTCCGTAGAAACCACGCGGTGACCGGCAACAGCAGCACGCCGAGGACGGTCAGACCGAACCGGCCCGGCACCGTCGTCATGAGCGGACGCATCGGGAACGGTGCGTGCGGGTTCGGCACGGCCCACGCCCACGCCGGCGCCACGACGGCGGCGAGATCGACGACGGTGACCACGATGGTGGCGATGCCGCCCGCCAGGCCCAGCGGGAAAACCGCGACCAGCCAGGCCAGGTCACGCCAGGTGGCCGGTTGCACGGCGACCGCGCGGACCCGCTGCCG
Organism: Micromonospora sp. NPDC005161; assembly: GCF_053599855.1. Lineage (NCBI taxonomy): Bacteria > Bacillati > Actinomycetota > Actinomycetes > Micromonosporales > Micromonosporaceae > Micromonospora > Micromonospora sp. NPDC005161. Next base: position 31,792 of record NZ_JBSFYQ010000053.1, on the reverse strand, counting down.
GACGCTGCCGCCCTCGATCGGCAGGTACGGCGCGGCGATGGCGGAGCCGAGCACCCAACCGGCCCGGTGCCGCTCCAGGTCCGCGAGGCGCCGGGTGACCCAGGTGGTGCCGAGGAACGCCGGCCCACCGAGCTGCGTGACCGACAGCAGGCCGACGGCGAGGGTGGACGCGAGGCTCCAGGCGAGGCCGACGACACCGGCGACGAGGCTGCTGAGCAGGTACGCCAGCGCCGACGCGGTTGTGCGGATCATCCTGGCGATCCTATCGGCGGCACCCCCCACGGCCACCGGCCGGACCCGGCCCCGGACGATCCGGAGGACGGGTCCGAGCGGCGATCCGTTCGGAAGCACCTGTCAGCGTCCGTCGTTCAGGGCCGGCAGGCTGCGCCGCCGCAGCAGGACCCGGGCCGGCACGGCACCCGCGACCAGCCCCAGTGCCGCGACACCGCCGAGCATCCCCGCGTACGTGCCAGCGTCGACGAACACCCGCAACGTGCCGTCCTGCGCGGCACTGAACGCGCCGACCACGATCCCGGTGACCAGTGCGCCCAGCACCAGCCCGACGGTGACCGTGATCACCGCCTCGCGGTCGACCAGCCGGTGCAGCTGCCCGGTCGTCGCCCCGGCCAGCCGCAGCTCAGCGAATTCGCGGCGGCGCGCGACGGTGGCGATGGCGAAGGTGTTGACGACCGCGATCGCCGTGAAGCCGAGGGAGACGACCACCATGAGCTCCCAGGCGCCCTGCTGGTTCTGCGCGTCACCGGCGGGTGCCGCACCGAGCGTGGGGGTCAGCCGCAGGCCGGGCCACGAGGCGGCGATCCGGCCCGGGACGTCGCCTCGGTAGCGCAGCCCGACCGTGCTGACCAGTCCGCGTGGGTCGTGTGCCGCCACCAGGTCCGCGGGCAGCGCCAGGTCGCCAAAGCCACGAGCCCGGGCGTACACCCCGGCGAGACGCAGGTCGACCTGGTGGCCGTCGGCGAGCCAGATCCGCACGTCGTCGCCCATCCGCCAGCCGTACTGACCGGTCAGGTACTCGCTGGCGGCGAACGTGCCCGTGCCGGGCAGCGTCCCGGCGCGCAGGTCGAGGTCGAGCGCGGCCTCGGTGCCGGCGATCAGCAGGCCCTGGCCGGCGAAGTCCTCGGGCTTGCCACCCTGCTCGACGATCGCCCGGGTCGGCAGCGTCGCCGCCGCACCGGTCACCCCGTCGAGAGCGACGAGCCGTTCGACGGTACCGAGCGGAAGCCCGCCCGGTGCGGTCACCTGCGCCGTCGCGGCCGCGGTCCGCTCCGCCTGTTCCCGCCCGGCCAGCTGGCCCAGCAGGGCGCTGTTGAGCAGCATGGTGGCGTTGATCGCGAACATGAGCACGAGCGGGACAGCGACCGCCGCGACCCGTCGCCGCTCGGCCCGGGTGACCAGGCCGGCCAGCCAGCCGGTCGCGCCGCCGGCGCCGACGAGGCGGGACACGGGCGTCGTCAGCGCCCGGACCAGCAGCGGTCCGAGGGCCGCGACCGTGCACAGCAGCAGGGCGGACGACACGAAGGTCATGCCCATTCCGAGCGGCCCGTCGAGCGGAACGAAGGTGAGCAGGGCGATCGCGCCGGCCGTGGTCACCAGCGCGACGCCTGTCCGGGGGACCAGTCCGCCGGTCGGTGCGCTCGCGGTCTCGGCGAGTGCCTGCGTCGGGGCGATCCGCACCGCTCGACGTCCGGCGATCCGGGCACCGATGAAGGTCACCAGCATCCCGGCTGCCGCGGCGGCGACGAGCACGATCACGTTGGTCCGTACGACGAACTGAGCCGGCACCGCGCCCAGCTCGCGGAACCGGGCGGCCACCACGTGGGCGAACACCACACCCAGCGGCGCGCCGGGGAGCGCGGCGGCCCCGGCGAGCAGGAGACTCTCCACGCCGAGGAGGCGGCGCAACTGACCGGGAGTCGCGCCGGCCGTGCGCAGCAGGGCCAGCTCGCGCAGCCGCTGGCGGACGCCGAGCGTGACCGTGCCCGTGAGGACGAAGACGGCCGCGAACGCGGTGATGCCGATGACGAACCCGAAGATCGAGATGGGTCCGATGTAGTCCGGCAGAGCACCGGGCAGGTCGGCCCGAACACGGTCGGCGCCGGTGAGCACCTTGGCGTTCCCGGCAACCCCCCGGACGGCGTCGCGGAGCGCGACCGGGTCGGTGCCGGGTCGGGTGAGGACGGCCACCGCGGTCGGACCGGGCAGCCCGGACACCGCGGCCACCTCGCCGTCGGCGACGAACAGCGCGCCCTGGGCGGGCAGCCCGTCCCGGCCGGCCGGCGCGGCGACGCCGGAGACGACCATGGTGTGGACCCCGGTCTTCGTGGTGACGACGAGACGCCCACCCACCACGGTGCCCGACCGCTGAGCCAGGTCGGCGTCGATGACCACCTGGCCCCGGCCGGGCGCCTCGCCGACGCGCAGCGCGTACGGCGTCAGCGGTGCGGAGGCCCAGCCGTGTCCGATCACCGGAGCCTCGTCGGCGCCGTGCAGTGGACGTCCGTCCGGCGTACTCGCCTGGATCGGAAAGGCGACGTCCGCGACCGCGGCCGCGACACCCGGGAGGCCACCCAGTCGGCTGGCGAGGTCCACCGGCAGCGAGCCGGCCCCGGTGAGCCGTTCGGACTTGACCTTCCGCTTGACCTTGGCCTTGTCCTTCTTCTGCTTGGTGGTGACCTTCTCGAGGGTCACGTCGCGGTCGCCCGAAACGACGATCGGCGCTGCCGCGAACCGGTCGGCCGGCGGCTTCGCGGTGAGCACGGAGGCGAGCAGCAGGCCGCCGCCGGCGAGCAGGGCCACGGCCAACAGCGCGGCGAAGAACGTGCCGGCGTAGGCGCCACGGTGCTGGCGCAGGGTGCCGAGAGCGAGCCGCATCATCGGACGGTCACCGCCGTCATCTGCGCCGCGACCTTCTCGGCGGTCGGGTCGGCGAGTTCGGTGACGATCCGCCCGTCGGCGAGGAACACCGCGCGGTCGGCCCACGCCGCGGCGGCCGGGTCGTGCGTCACCATGACGATCGTCGTGCCGGTCTGGTCCACGGCCTCACGCAGCAGACCGAGCACCTCGCGGCCGGTCGAGAGGTCCAGCGCGCCGGTCGGCTCGTCGGCGAAGATGACCTCCGGCCGGCTGGCGAGCGCGCGGGCGAGCGCGACCCGCTGCCGCTGACCGCCAGACAGTTGGCCGGGCCGGTCGTCTTCCCGCCCGGTGAGCCCGACGCGGCGCATCACCTCCCGCGCCCAGTCCCGGTCCGGTCGTGTTCCGGCCAGCCGTTGTGGGAGCAGGACGTTGTGCCAGACCGACAGCGAGTCCATCAGGTTGTACGACTGGAAGACGAACCCGACCCGCTGCCGCCGTGCCTCGGTGAGCCGGGGCTCACGCAGCCCGCCGATGTCCTGACCGGCGAGGAGCACGCGGCCGCTGTCCGGCCGATCCAGGCCCGCCGCGCAGTGCAGGAGCGTCGATTTGCCCGAGCCCGACGGGCCCATCACGGCGCAGAACGAACCGGCCTCGAAGGCGACCGACACGCCATTCAACGCCCGGACACCGCCCCCGCCGGCATAGGTCTTCGTCACGTCGAGCACCTCGACGACCAGCCCGCGAGCGGGGGTCACATCGCTGTTTCGCATAGCGGAAAGCCTGGTCGAGGCGACGTTTCCGGACCACACGGCGACCCATGATCTCGGCGGTGGGGAAACCCCTACCGAGGGACCGGCCCGCCTCCGGGAAGGCCGGTCAGTGCGGCAGGCCGGTGCAGGCGACCTCGTCGATGGTGCACGCCGTGGGGGTGGAGCCGATCGACGAGCCGTTGACCCGGAACGTCACCCGTACCGAGGCGCTGCCGGGCACCTGCCCGGCGCTGCCGTCGGGCACGAACGTCCACACCGCACCGTCCTGGCTGGCCGTCGCGCCCTCGACCGAGCTGACGCGCAGCGATTCCCTGGGCAGGGTGATGGCCAGCTTCCACCGCGCCACCGGCGCCTCGCCGGGGTTGCTGATGGTCACGGCGGCGCCGTAGCTGAGCAGAGCGTTCTCCGCGATGGCGAAGTCGGCGCGCAGGGCGGCCGGTGTGGGTGGGGCCGTCACGGGGGTCGGCGCGGTCGTGCTCGTCGACGGCTCAGGGGTCGGCGGGGCTGCCGTGGCCTGCGGGGGCACCGGCCTCGTCGGGCTGGTGGCCGCCGGTCTCGCCTGCCCCGCCCTGGGCGTGTCGGTCGGCATAGTGCCCACCTGGTCGGCGGATGGCGGCGGGTCGAGGGCCACCGGTGTCAGCCCTTCCGGCGTGCGCAGCACCCCGATGACGGAGACCGCCGTGGCGATCAGCACCCCGAGGGCCGCGATGACGGCCACCCAGGTGGCCCGGGAAACGTCGCCCCGGCCGGTGAGCACCAGCCGTACGGACGCGGCGACGGCCACGATCCGGTCCAGCAGAACGATCACCACAGTTCGCCGTGGCTGGGGCGGTGTTGCCGGCACTACAGGTCTCCCGTTCAATTCGTCACCGGACACGCGCCTGCGCCCCCCGGTCGGGGGCCAACCGTCCAGTTCACAGCGCGCGAAGCCCGACGAGTATCGCCTCAAGCAGGTCCGCGGTCGGCAGCTCCGACAGCGCCGGCGGTTCGTGCGTCTCGATCAGCCCGGCCGCGAGCAGGTCACCGAGGAGAACCCGGACGGTCCCCAGGGGCAGGTCCAACTCGGCGCCGACCTCAGCCACCGACATCGGATGGTGGCACAGTTCGACGATCCGCGCCTGTTCGGGGAAGAGCGGCGCATCGGGTGTGACGCCCCGCCGGGCGACGACCAGTGAGATCAGGTCGAACCGCCCGCGATCGGATGCGGTGCGCCCGCCGGTCATCGTGTAGGGACGCGCCACCGGGCCGGCGTCGTCGTCGTACCAGGCCTCGTCAGCGGTGTCGGAGGTGTGCACCTGTGTCCCCGCTCCTCGCCGCCGAGGCTGGTTCCAGGGTGACGGGCAGGTGCCGCTCGGCCTGCCCCACGAACAGCGCCACCTCGTACGCCATGTCCCCGATCTCGGCCTCGTCTCCGGCGATCCGAACGGTGAGGATGGTCCCGTTGCGGATGGTGGCGACGAACAGGAACGCCCGCGACATCTGCACCACGATCTGGCGCAGGCCGCCCGCGTCGCAGGTCCGGGTGGCGGCCAAACCCAGCGCCAGCAGGCCGGCCACCACGCCGGAGATCTGCTCGGCCAGCTTCGCCTCGACATGCCGGGACCCGCCCAACGGCAGCCCGTCCGGAGAGAGCACCACGGCGAACTCCGCGCCACGCACCCGGGCGACCAGGCGGTCCAGGGCGCCGGTCAGGCTGTCTCCGGTGACCACTGCATGCGTCATCGATGTCTCCTTGCTGCTCTCGCGACCGGCAACTCGACGGTCTCGGGGCCGGGGGTGCCGGGTTCGGGCCCGGTCGGACCGGGTTGGCGGGTCCGCACCGGCAGCTCGCCGTGGTCGCCCGGGCCCGGCCCGTCGGCTCCGGCCCGGGCCGGTCGGTGCGCGGGGTCGGGGGGCGGCGCGGCCGGTCCGCCGACGGCTCCGGTGACCGTGACCAGCCTGGCCGGAAGGAGCACGACCGCGGTCGTCCCACCGCGCTGGCTGTGACGCAGGAAGACCCGTGCGCCGCAGCGGGCGGCGAGCACGGCGACGGTGTACAGCCCGGCCTGGCCGGCGGGCGGGCCGCCCGGGGGCGGGTTGCCGAGCAACCGGTTGGCCCCGGCCAGCGCGGTCGCGTCGAGGCCTGGGCCGTCGTCGACGACCAGGATGGCGCAGCCCTGCGGCCGGTGCTCGCCGGCGACCCGGACGGTGGTCTCCGTCGTCGAGAAGGCGAGGGCGTTCTCGATCAGCTCGGCCAGCAGGTGGATGACGTCCGTGACGGCGGGGCCGGCGAGCGACCAGGGCCAGTGCGGCGCGATCAGGACCCGGTGGTAGTCCGGCACCTCGGCGACCGCACCGCGCGCGACGTCGAGCAGGGGCACCGGATGCCGCCACCGGCGGGCCGGCGCCGCGCCGGCCAGGGCGATCAGCTTCTCCACGTTGCGCCGGACACGGGTGGTGAGGTGGTCGAGCCGGAACAGCTCGTCGGCCTCCTCGGCGGCCCGCTCCCGCCGCTGCATACCGTCCAGCAGACCGAGCTGATCACGTAGCAGGACCTGGTTGCGTCGGGTGAGCCGCAGGAACAGGTCCCGGGTGGCGTGCTCGGTCGCCGTGGCACCCCGGGGCCGGGCCGAGGTCTCGACGCCCGCTGAAGGGTCGGGGCCGGCGAGCGCCGCGCCGGCCGGTGGCTCCGGCCAGCGGCGGTCGATGCCCGAACGGGCCAGCTGGTCGGTCAGCCGGCGGACGGCGGCGGCCCAGCCCAGCAGGACCACGATCACCGCGATGAGGCCGAGCCCCACCACGGCGCCGGTACGCGCGACGATCACGGCGGCACCCGGCGTGGCCCGCTCGACACTGCTGCGGGCGGTCGTCGTCACCAGCTCGTGCAGCGCGCCGAGGGCGGCGTCCGCGGCCGCCCGCCAGGCCGGCCCGGTGATTCCGCTCAGGGGGTTCGCGCTGCCCGTTCGCAGCAGCACGTCCTCCAGGGCGAGCAGGTTCGCGAACCGCGGGCCCTGCGTGAGTCGCTGATGGTCTCCCGGGCCGTCGGCCGGCAGCCCGACGGTCGCCTCGGCGCCCGCGTACCGCTGGTTGCTGACCAGTTCGGCCAGGCGGCGCCGCTCGTCGGGTGAGATCCGGTCGCCGGCCAGGGCGGCGCTGACCAGGGTGTCCTCCCGGGCCAGCAGCTCCCGGGCGCGGGCCAGGCCGATCACCGCGCGGGTGTCGGCGGCGAGCGCACTCTCGTACGCGCCCCACTCCGGGCCGTACACGGCGAAGGCCGCGTCGACGAGCTGGTCGTACCCGTCGACCGCCTCGGCGCGGTCGAGCCGCTCGGCGTCCACCCGGGACCGGACGGCGCTCAGGCCGTTCAACCGTCGACCGAGCTCGTCGGCCCGGTCGCGGACCGCGCCGGCGGTGAGCAGCCGGAGGTCACGGCCCTCGATGAACGCGCGGACCTCGGCGGCCGCCCGGTCGGTGCCCGCACGTGCCCCGGCCAGCGCGGTCCCCGGCCCCTCAGCGCCGGCGATCGTCTCGGCGGTCAGCCGACGCTCGGTCTGCAGGTTCAGGATCAGCCGGTCGATGGGCTGGCCCAGCGTGTCCGCCAGGGCCCGAACCCGCAGCAGGTCAGCCGCGTCCTGGACGCTCAGGTAGGCCGCGTACGACCAGAGCGTGACCAGCATCGCCGCCAGCGCGACGAGCCGGGTCCGCGTCCGCCGGTCCTCGGGCCCCGTCACGTTCCGCTCCGCTCGGCCGGCCGGCGTGGACCCTGTCGCCGCCTCATCGGGCCGTCCGTTGCGGCCACGGCTGGCCGGCCGCGTTGCTGGCGCGGTCGGCGACCATCGCGCGAAGCAGAGTCAGCAGCTCGGCGCGGTTGGCGCAGTTGAGCCGGTTGCGCATCCGGGCCACGTGGTGCTCCACGGTCTTGGCCGAGATGAAGAGCCGGTCGCCGATCTCCCGATAGGTCAGCCCGGCCAGCACCAGCTCGGCCACCTCGTACTCGCGGTCGCTGAGCCCCTGCTGGGTGGGGCCGGTGGTGGCGTCGGCGACCTGGGTGGCGCCCTCGCAGGTGGCGGGCCGCTGCCCGCCGTTGGCGCCGGCCGGGCGGCCCTGCAGGACTCGGGCGCACTCCAGCAGGCTGGTCATCGCGCGCCGGTCCGAGGTGCGGATCGCGGCCTGCCCGGCGAGGCGAGCGCCGTCCCAGCACAGCCCGGTGTCGTGCAGCCCCCGGGCGGCGGCCTCCACCCGGACCGGGTCGACCACACCCCGCAGCACCTCCACCCAGCTTTCGGCGGCCGCGGCGACCACGGCCGCGTACCGGCTGTGGCCGGCGGCGGCGAGCAGGGCGGCGACGTGTTCGTCGGCGGTCGCCGGCTCGTCGGTCAGGATCGCGGCGTGCAGCCCGCTCCAGTGCAGCGGGACGCTCCACAGTGCCGGCTCCCCGAGCCGGCCGAGCAGCGTTCGGCCCTCCCGCAGGTACGGCTCCAGGCGGGCCAGGTCACCCAGCCGGGCGCCCGCGATGGTCAGCTCGCCCAGCGGCAGCAGCGCGAACAGGTCGACGGGGTGCCGAACGACCGCCTCCAGCGCCTGCCCCCAGCCGCGCTTGAGCGCGCCGAGGTCGCTGTTGCGCCGGCCGATGCCCATCTGGAGCGCGGCGGCGAAGAGTTGGTCGCGTGACTCCAGCGGTCGCCCGTCGAGCGCGACCGTGGCGAGGTGTTCGGCCGCGGCGAGCGTCTGACCCCGGACCATCAGGATCCACGCCTGCAACAGCCGGTGACGGCGCGCCATCAGCGGGCCGCCGACACCGGCCGCGAGGGCCCGGTGCAGCACCCGTTCGGCGATCTCCAGCTCACCGCAGTGCACGGCGGTCAGGGCGGCCAGCGCGGCCGGACTGTCCGGCAGGAGCGCGGCCCGCCCGTCCGGTTCCAGCAGCGCGGCGGCCTGCACGAGCGCGGAGAGCGCCCCGGTGGGCGTGCCGGCGACGCTCTCCCGTACCCCGTCGGCCATCAGGCGGGCGGCGCTGGCGTGCAGCGTGGGTGGTTCGCCGGCCGGGTCGCCCGCCGGCGGCTCGGTGGCGGCGGCCAGGTCGCCGGTGGCGAGCCCCCCAACGGTGGCGAACGCGATCGACGAGGAGGTGCCCGCCCACCGGTACAGCTCCACGCTGCGGTCGGCGTGACCGCGGTGCGCCAGGGCGGTCGCGGCCACGATGGCGGCCTCGGTGCGGTCGGCGGGAGCGGCTGCGGCCAGGAGGCGGTCCGCCAGCCGCAGGGCGCCGTCGAGGTTGCCGGCGAGCGCGGCGGCGAGCGCCTGCCGGGCGCTGGCTGGCCACCCGGCCGCCGTGGCGGCCGCGAACAACTCGGCGGCGAAGGCCGGCTCATCGGCCAGTGCCTCCTCCGCGGCGGCTGCCAACGTCGGGGCCGGGCAGTCACCGAGCACGCCGACGGCGAGCAGTGACCGGACCAGGGGCAGCACCGCGCCGCCCCGCGCGAGCTGCAACTCGGTGTGCCGGCGCCAGACGGCGGTGCGGTCCGTCGCCGGGCTGAGCGCGGTGACGGCCCGCCGGACGATCGGTGCGAGCCGGCCATCGGCGCCGAGCAGCCCGGCCGCCCTGGTCGTCGCGATCAACTCGTCCACCGCCTCGGGCTCCCGGCCGAGGAGCGCGCCGAGCATGCTCACCGGCAGTGGCACGCCCGCCGCGACGGCGAGCAGCAGTCGACGGACATCGGCCGGCAGGACCTCCAGGTCCGGCCCGAACTCCAGGACGACGGACCGGGGTGGTTCGACCGGTACGCCGGCGCCGTTCTCCGGCCCGCGCAGTCCGCGGGCCAGCCGCTCGACGTCCCGGGGCACGCCGGCGGTCTGTGCGTGCACGAAGTCGACCAGGTCACTCCGCCGGCCCAGCTCGGGCACGGCGGCGAGGTGGGCCGCGGTCTGCTCCCGGGTGAACGCGGTGAGCAGCAGGGCCCGCCCGTCGCGACGCAGGGCGTCGGCCAGCTCCATGAGGGCCGCCGACCGGGGCCACGGGCGGTAAGCGACCACCAGCCGGTGCCGGCGGGTGGCCACCAGACGCAGCAGCGCCCCGAGCCGCGCGTCGTCGAGCAGGTGCGCGTCGTCGACCAGCACCAATGCGTCGGGGTCGACCGGTTCGCTCGGCTCCGGGACGCCCATCCGCACCGCGATGCCGGCCTGCTGGTGGACCCGCGCCAGCTCGGCGAGCAGCGCCGTCTTGCCATGGCCGCCCGGCCCGGCCAGGCCGACGGTGAGCGGGCCGGTCGGGTCCTCGGCGACCATCTCCAGCAGGGCTGTCGGCCCCTTGCCCAGGACCAGCCGGGACCCGGCGACGTCATTCATGATCATTAAGGTCATCCTTCGCGTCCCCGGCTTCGGGCCAGCGCCAGGCGGGACGCCTTCGGCAGTTCCAGTGGGAGGATCCGGACCGGGGGTCGGGGTGGCGGATCGCCCGGGACGATGGTGTCGTGGTGAGGGCGGCGCGTCGCCGGGATGGTGGCCCGGCCGGCGCCGGAGGTCGGCGCTGCTTCGCGTATCGGCTCCGGCGGGCGGGGGCGCGGCGACACCACCTGGCAGGCGGCCATCGCCGCCCCCGTGGCAGCGGTGAGTTGTGCGTCCGGCTCCACCTCGACGGGGACCGGGAGGGCCGCGGTGATCAGCTCGGTGACGAGCGGGATGCGGGCGGAACCGCCGGCGAGCAGGACGCCGTCGAGCTGCGCCGGCGCCAGGCCGGCGCCCTGCACGGTCCGGAGCAGGAGGTCCACGGTGGCCTGCACCGTCGGGCGGATCATGGCCTCGAACTGCGCCCGGGTCACGGGGACCCGCGCCGGGCCGGTCGGCAGGGCCAGCACCACATCGGCTGCGAGGTCGACGGTCAGCTCCCGCTTGACCCGGTCGCACTCGGCGAGGAGCCCGCGCAGGGCGGCCTGGGCGCCCCGGCGTGCGGTGGCGGCCAGCTCCCGGGCCAGCACGGTCCGTACGTGCCCGGCCAGCGCCTCGTCGAAGTCGGTCCCGCCGATCGGATCGAGAACCTGCGGGACGCCGAAGCTCTCGTACGTGCCGCGCGGGGTGCGGCGCACCAGGGCCGCCTCGAAGCTGTTGCCACCCAGCGCGTAGACGGCGGCCGTGGTGCCCGCGAACCCGCGCGCCGCGTGGCTCTCGGCCACCGTGACCGTGTGGGGCAGCAGCGTCACGTTGCGCAGACCGAGGTCGAACAGTGCCCGGTGCAGCAACTCCCGCCGGTACGGGCGCCAGCCCGCCGGGTGGCTGAGCACGATCGCGTCGGCCGGGCCGCCCTCGAAGGCGTACACCCGCTCCACCACCCACGTCGCCAACTCGGCGGTCAGCGTCTGCGGCGCACACGCTTCGCCGCCGAGCAGCAGCGGGACGTCGTCGCCGATCCGGCGGACGAAGTCCCTGGTGGTGCGGCTGCCGTCGTCGGTCATGGGCTCTCCGACGTGCAGCGAGCCGTCCTCCGACAGATGCAGCACCGACGGTACGAGGGCCGAGCCGGCGTGCAGGGAGACCGCCTCGGGACGCGTCCAGGTCGTACCGTGTCGCCGCGCCACGGCGGCGGCGGTGTTGGTGTTTCCGATGTCTATCCCCAGGACGTACGGCATCCGTCTCATCTCTCCCCGTGAGTTGGCCGGCCGGTGGCGACCGCTTCGGCGCTGCCCGGCGACCCACCCCCGGCGAACCCCCGCGGGCTCCTACGTTCGTACCAGAGATCGCTCCCTGGTCGGGACCCTAATCTGACCGGGACGGTTTCCCCCAGTCCCCCTAACGTACGAGGCTGCGGAGACCCTAATGCAGCGGGACGGGATGCGGGCCGAGCCCCGATGTCCGGGGTGGCTCCCCGCAATAACGTCACTGTCGACGAACGACGGTCGCTGACGCCACATCCGAGGAGAAACCGGCACATGGACTCGAACCAGACCCTCCACGACTTCGTGCTCGACCTGCTGACGAACCCCGACGCGCGGTCGGCCTTCGACCTCGACCCGGAGGGCGCGCTGAACGCCGCGGGCCTCACCGACATCACCGCGGCCGACGTGCAGGACGTGGTTCCGCTGGTGGTCGACTACGCCCCGGGGCAGGGCCTGGCGCCGCTGTCCCCGGTCGGGCAGCTCGGGTTCGACCCGCTGGTGACCGACGCCACCGATGTGGTCGGCCAGCTCCAGAGCGTGGCGCAGCAGATCAGCATCACCAGTGCTCCCACCGGCCTGGACGTCAAGGCCGGCGTGCTGGGCGCCATCGCGGTCGATCCGGCAACGGTCGCCGCCGGGGTCACCGTGCTGCCCGGGATCGGCCTCGGCGTCGGCCCGAACGGGCTCGACACCGACCTGACGGGTGTGAACGACGTGGCGCACACCCTCGACGCCGACGTGGTGGCGCCGGTGGACGGCATCGTGGACCCGGTGCTCGGTGACGTCACCAGCACGGTGGGCAACCCGACCGGCCTGGTCGGCACCGCCGACTCGGGCCTGCACGGTGGCGACCTGACCGGTGGGCTCCTCTCCGGCACCGGCGGTCAGCTCGACGGCGTCGTCGGCTCCCTCGGTGTCGACGACACCCTGGGCGGGCTGGGCCTGGGTCACGGTGACGGTGTCGGCGGCGTGGTCCCGCCGCTTGACGTGCCGTCCGTGGTGGGCGGCGTTACGCACCAGGTGGACGGGCTTGTGCCCGGTGTCACCGGCACGGTCGGCGACGTGACCGGCGGCCTCACCGATGGCGTGCTGGGCGACTCGCACGACGGCGGGCACGCCGCGTCGGACAACGGACTGCTGGGCATCACCGGCGGTCTGCTCTGACGGGGATTCCCGGTAGGAGCGGGAGGCCGGATCGCCCTGGGCGGTCCGGCCCTCTCCGGTTCCACATCCGGTCCCTCTTGATAATTGAGCCGAAATCCGCACACTTGGTGCGGTGATGGCGGGGATCTGGTTGGACGTGCTGGACGAGATCGCCCGCACGTGCAACGCACACGGCCGAGGTGACCTGCTCCAGACGGTGCGGCAGAAGCGCGCCCAACTGCTGGACCCGAAGCTCCGCGTCCTGGTCATCGGCGAGCCGAACCAGGGCAAGAGTCAGCTGATCAACGCGATCATCAACGCGCCGGCGTGCCCGGTCGGCGACGGCCGCACCACCGTCCTGCCGACCGTGGTGCAGCACGCCGACGTTCCGTCCGCGGCCGTGATCCAGGCGCCGCCACCGGCTCCGGGCCGGCCCGCCGGCGCCGCGCCCGCGGCGATCCTCGAGCGATCCCCGGTGGCGCTCGACCAGGTCGCGGCGGGGGTGGCCGGCGCGGTCGGGCGTCGGCCCGGTGGTGGCCCGGCGTACGTCGAGATCGGGCTGCCCCGCGCCCTGCTCGGTGCCGGACTGGTGCTGGTGGACACTCCCGGCGCCGACGAGATCGCCGCGCTGGGCGGCAACGCTGCGGTCGCCGCTCCCACCCGCGCGGACACCGTGCTGCTGGTCTCCGACTCCACGCGGGAACTCTCGGTCACCGAGTTGAACATGCTGCTGCACGTGATGCGTTCGCATCCGAACGTGGTCGTGGTGCAGAGCAAGACCGATCTCGTGGCGGACTGGCGCGCGATCGCCGAGCGCAACCGCCAGCACCTGGCCGACGCCGGTGTCCCCGCGCCGGTGATCCCGGTCTCGGCGGCCCTGCGGCTGCGCGCGGCCGCGGCGGACGACCGCGGCCTCAACGCCGAGTCCGGCTTTCCCGCGCTGATCGCCCGGTTGCAGCGGGACCTGTCCGGCAAGGCCGATCAGCTGGCCCGGGCCTCGGTGCAGGGGGTGGCCCGGACGGTGGTGGAGCAGCTGGCCGCGCCGCTGCGCGCCGAGCTGGCGACCCAGGAGGCCGAGGAGCAGTCCGGGCCGATCTCCCGGCTGCACGCGGCACAGCGTGAGGTCGACGAGCTGCGCCGCTGCTCCACCCGGTGGCAGAACACCCTCACCGACGAGATGGCCGACCTGCTCTCGGACATCGAGTACGACCTGCGCGACCGGACCCGGCAGATCCTGCGCACGGTGGACGAGGCGTTCGACACGGCCGATCCGCTGGTCGCCTGGGACACCTTCCAGGACTGGCTGGAGCGCAGCCTGGTGGAGGCGGCGGAGGCGAATCACGAGTGGCTGATCCAGCGCTGTGACTGGATAGCCCGGCGGGTGGCCGCCAACTTCGCCCGGTACGGCTACGACGTGTTGCCGCCCTGGTCGATGACGATGCCGGAGGACATCGGTGGCCGGCTGCCGGAGCTGGAACGGCCGAAGATCGACCGGTTCACCACGGGTCAGAAGCTGTTCACCGGCATGAAGGGCTCGTACGGCGGCATGCTGATGTTCGGTCTGGCGACGACGTTGGCCGGGATGCCGATGATCAATCCGGTCTCGGTCGGCATCGGGGCGCTCTTCGGCGGCAAGAGCATCCGCGACGAGAGCAAGCAGTTGCTGCGTCGCCGGCAGGCGACCGTCAAGACGGCGATCCAGCGGCATGTCGACGACTTCTTCGTCCGGATGATCAGGGACTGCCGGGACGCCGCCCGGCAGGTGCAGCGGATGCTGCGGGACCACTTCACGGGGCTGACCGAGGAGCTGCAGGAGGCCATCGTCCAGTCGTTCCGCAGCGCAAAGCAGGAGGCGGACACCGATGCCGCCCTGCGTGACCAGCGGCAGCGCGAGATCCGGCTGAAGATGACCCGGTTGGCCACGCTCTACGAGCAGGCTCAGCAGCTGAGCGGCACCCGCGCGGCCCCGGTGCTGCTGGAGCCTCGGGCGTGACCGTCGGGCTGCGGTTGGACGAGGCCGCGTGGGGGTTGCTGCACCAGGCCATCGACCTCTACCAGGACAATCCCCGGGTCGTCGGGCAGTTGCGGCATCAGGTGGCCCGGTTGGAGCAACCGTTGCGGATCGCGGTCGCGGGTCCCTGGCGTTCCGGCAAGTCGACGGTGCTGAACGCGCTGATGGGGGAGGAGGTCGCGCCGGTCGAGGGAGCCGACGGCGTCTTCACCTGGTACGAGGACGGCGTCGAACCGCGCGCCACCGCCTACCCGGCCGGCCAGCCTCCGCAGGAGTTGACGGTGGTCAAATCCGCGACCGGGATGCGGGTGGACCTCGGCTGGGGCGCGGGGGAGGTGCGGGACATCGTGGTGCGGTGGCCGACCCGGGCACTGCGCCAGGTGACCCTGATCGACACTCCGGCGGTCGCCGGCACCGGGGAGCAGGGTCGCGTGCCGGTGATGGACCGGGTGCTGCGGGACGCGGACGCGGTGTTGTACCTGACCCGCGATGGTCGCGACAGTGATCTGCGGGTGCTGGAGTCCGGCCGGGACAGTGCGGTCGGGCAGGCCGCGCCGGTGAATGTGATCATGGTGCTGTCCCGGGCCGACGAGACCGGTGGTGGCCGGATCGACGGGCTGCTCACGGCCCGCCAGCTCGCCCGCCGCCACCACCGGGACCCACGGGTCGGCGCGCTCTGTGTGAACGTGGTGGCGTGCAGCGGGGCGATCGGTCTGGCGGGTCGGATGCTCAGCGAGTCGGACTTCGTGGCGCTCGCGACGCTGGCCCGGGTGCCCCGAGCGGAGCTGGAGCCGCACCTGCTCTCCGCCGACCGTTTCCTCGGTGGCGAGCTGCCGGTACGGCTGGACCCCGAGGTGCGCGCGGCACTGCTGGATCGGTTCGGGCTCTTCGGGATCCGGTTGGCGGCCGTCCTGGTCCGTAGCGGGTTCGACAGTCGGGTGAAGCTGTCCGCCGAACTCATCCGGCGTAGCGGGCTCACCGAGCTGCGCGAGTCGATGACCCGCTGCTTCATCGATCGCCGCGACACGCTGAAGGCCCGGTCGGCGTTGGCCGCTGTGGAGGCGCTGGTGCGCGCCGAGCCCGTCCGGGGCGCCGACGAGCTGGTCGGCACGATTGAGCAGATCCTCGCCGGTGCGCACGAGTTTCGGGAGCTTCGTCTGCTGGTGGCGTTACGCAACAGCCGGCTCGGGTTCGACGCCGAGCTGGTCGCCGAGGCGCAGCGGCTGATCGGTGGCGACGGCGTCGGGCTGGCGGCCCGCCTCGGCGTCGAGCACGAGGCGACGGTGCAGCGGCTCTGGGAGGTCGCCGCCGATGCGCAGTGGCGGTGGCGGGACCGGGCCGAGGACCCGCTGCTCCCACTGGCCCAGCGGCGCGGCGCGCAGGTCGTCGTCCGCAGCTGTGAGGGGATGCTCGCCGAGCTGGCCGCTGGCGGTCGGTGAGAACCGACGGCGTGGGACGCGGAGCCGTGTGGATCCGCGGACACCTGGTCGACCTGCCTGCCGGTCTACCGAAACCTTTTCGCAAGCTTTTCAGGGAACCCGACAGTCACTCGCGGACTCCGACCCCTGGCAGGCCAGGTGCCCAGTCTGCCCACGTAGGACGGTAAGGACGCCAGCGAAAGCGGTTCAGGTTTTACCCGCCTGACATCTTGCCGAAACCGTTTTCGTGCGCGACGCTAGCGGCGGAACGTGACATCCACCACCCCGGTCGCGGCGGTAACGACGTGCTGCACGAGCCGCGCCGGATCCGGCGGGAGGCGGGGGGCGCGATGAGGACCAGCGATCTCGCGACGTGCCGGATGGTCCGTAGTGGACCGGTCCGCACTGCTGCCGACCCGATCCGCGGGACCCGCCCGGCGGCCACCGTGATCGACCGCGGTGGCCGACGTCATCGCTCTGGTGTAGCGGCTGCGGCCCGCCCCGACGACACGAACGAACCAAGGAACCGGACTGATCCTCGCTCGCGGGACCCGCGTAGCGGCTTTCTCCGAACGATGAACCCCTAGGAGAGGAACCATGATTAGAACCTTGGGCAGGCGCACCGCTCTGCGTTCACTGGCAGGAGTCCTCGTGGCCGCGCTGACCGTGGCCACGGCCGCGTGCAGCAGCGACGACGGCGGCACGAGCGCGGCAGAGGCCGGCCCCAACGGCGTCGACGACGGCAGTGAGCTCACCCTGTGGACCCGCGCGCCGCTGGAGAAGCAGGCGAAGCTCCTCGTCGACGCGTACAACGCCGGCCACCAGAACACGGTCAAGCTGACCGTGGTTCCCAACGACGACTACGTCGCGAAGGTCGGCGCGGCCGCAGGCTCGGACGGCCTTCCGGACCTCTTCGCCGCGGACATCGTCTACGTGCCGAACTGGGTGAAGCAGGGCCTCTTCCAGGACCTCAGCGCCAACATCGACGGCCTGAGCTTCAAGGACTCCATCAACAAGGGGCACCTCTCGGCCGGAACGGTGGACGGCAAGAAGCACGTCCTGCCCTTCGTGCTGGACCTGTCGATGCTGTTCTGGAACAAGCAGCTGTTCAAGGACGCCGGGCTGGACCCGGAGAAGGCCCCGGCGACGCTCGAGGAGTACGCCGCTGCCGCCAAGGCGGTCCAGGCGACCAAGAAGAACGGCGTCTACGGCACGGCGACCGGCCTGAACTGCGGAGGCTGCCTCGTCTTCACCTGGTTCCCGTCGGTCTGGGCCGGCGGCGGTGAGGTGCTGAGCGAGGATGGCACCGAGTCCAAGCTCGCCGACGACACCGCCCAGAAGGTCTACCGCACGTGGAACGACCTGTGGAAGTCCGGAGCCGTGCTGCCCGCCTCGGCCGGTGAGACGGGTCCGACCTGGACCGCCCCGTTCACCGAGGGCAAGGTCGGTCTGATGCTCTACCCGGCGACGCTGCTCTCCTCGACCCCGTTCGACGTCGGCGTGGCCCCGATCCCCGGCCCCAGCGGTGGTGGCTCCACCTTCGTGGGCGGGGACGGCATCGGCGTGTCGAAGGACTCGAAGAAGGCGGCTCAGGCCTGGAACTTCCTCAGCTGGATGATGTCCGAGGACGCCCAGATCGAGGTGCTGGCGAAGAACAAGGACGTGGTGTCCCGCGCCGACCTCGCGGCCAACAAGTACGCCGCCGAGGACCCGCGACTGGTCACCATCAACGAGGCGGCCGGCAAGGGCGACACCCCCGTCGCGCTGAACTTCCAGCAGGCGTTCAACGCGCCGAACAGCCCATGGCTGACCCTCGTCCGCAATCAGGTGCTGAACGGCAGCGGCGACCTGCAGAAGGACAACGGCGAGATCACCGCCGTGCTCAAGCAGTAGCTGCCCATCGCGGGCGTGTGCCGACCAACGGCTTTCCCGGGCCGGCACACGCCCGCGGCGGGACACGTCCCCGCGTGTCCACGACCGCCCGCCGTCGACCGACCGAGAGGTTCCCATGAGAGTCACCGCACCGTCTCGCCCGCCCAGTGCGGCGACGCGGGGCCGTGCCCGCCCACGCGGCCGGCAGGCCCTGCTGGGCTGGCTCTACGCGACACCGACCGCGGTGTTCGTCGTGGCGCTGTTCGCCGTACCGCTGCTGCTCGTCATCAGGATGTCGGTGTCGAGATGGCCGCTGCTGACCGGCGACCAGGGGATCAACGCTCCCGACAACTTCGTGAAGGCGGTCAACCACCGGTTCTTCACCGACTCGGTGGTGTTCACCGTCAAGTACACCGTGCTCGCGACCGTGCTGCTCCTGGCCCTCGGCCTGGGGCTGGCCCTGCTCGTGCAGGAGTCGAGCCGGTGGAACAACCTGCTCCGTGCGTCGTTCCTGATTCCCAGCGCGCTCGGGCTGGCGTCGGCGTCCCTGTTGTTCTACGTGCTCTACTCGCCGTACGCGAGCCCGCTGGCGCCGGTGATGGACCGTCTCGGCGTCACCTTCCTCGGTTCACCGACCGCGGCGCTCATCTCGACGACCTTCCTCATCGTGTGGCGCTACGCGGGCTTCTACATGGTGCTCATGCTGGTCGGCCTCCAGGGCATCCCGGCGGACGTGTACGAGGCCGCCCGCGCGGACGGTGCCACCCGCTGGCAGACCTTTCGGAAGATCACCCTGCCTCTGCTGCGTCCGACCCTGGCGCTGACGACCGTGTTGTGCGTGACCGGTTCCCTGCTCGCCTTCGAGCAGTTCTACATCCTGACCAAGGGCGGTCCGGACAACAGCACGATCACCGTCGTCCAGCTCATCTACATGGTGGCGTTCCAGGGTCAGAACGACCTCGGTGTGGCGGCCGCCCTCTCCCTCATCGTGCTGCTGGCCCTGGTCCTCATCAACGCGCTGCAACTGCGCGCCTTCCGATCCGAGGAGAGCTGACCCCGATGGTCGCCGTATCCCGTTCCCGCGTCGATCCCGGCGGAGCTCCGCCACCCGCCGCGGCGCCCGGTCGCCGCGGCGGACCCAGGGGCGTCACCATCGCCGGCATCGCGCTGCGCACGCCGTACTGGGTGTTCTCCGGCGCGGTCGGCCTCATCTTCCTGGCTCCGCTGCTCTGGACGGCGGTCGCCTCGGTGGGCCCGCGGGCCGGCACCAACCAGGTGGACGGCTGGGGCTTCGGCAACTACGAGACGCTGGCGAACTATCAGGCCGGCATCTGGCGCTACCTCGCGAACACGGCCTTCGTCGCCCTGCTCGCGGTCGCCCTGACGCTGCTGATCTCGCTCTTCGGTGGTTACGCGTTCGCCCGGTTCCGCTTCCCCGGCAAGAACATCCTGTTCCTGGTCACGCTCGCCATCCTGATGGTCCCGTACGCGACGTTGCTGATCCCGCTCTACGTGCTGCTCAACCAGGTGGGGCTGGAGAACTCCCTCGTCGGCGTGGCCCTCGTGCTCACGATGTTCCAGCTGCCGTTCTCCACCTTCCTGATGCGTATCTCCTTCGAGGCGGTGCCACGTGAACTGGACGAGGCCGCGATGGTCGACGGGTGCTCGACGTTCAGCGCTCTGTGGCGGGTGCTGTTGCCCGCGGTGAAGCCGGGCCTGATCACCGTCGGGCTGTTCGCGTTCCTCACCGCGTGGAACGACTTCATGGCACCGCTGATCCTCATCAACGACAGCGAGCGCATGACCCTTCCGCTCGCTGTGTCCAACCTGCGGGGCCAGGTCCAGGGTGTCGTCGACTACGGGGCGACCGAAGCGGGCGTCGTCGTTCTCGCCCTTCCGTGCATCGTCCTGTTCCTGCTGCTCCAACGACACTACGTGCGCGGCTTCATGTCCGGCGCGATGAAAGGATGACCATGAGCGGCACCGCACCTACGGCCGCCCCTGTCCTGCCGATCCGTGGCCGGCTCCGGCCGCTCGGGCTGGACCAGGTCCGGATCACGGGGGGATTCTGGGCCGAGCGTCAGTCGATCAACGCCGCCGCGACTCTGCCGCACATCGCGCACTGGCTCGAGCGTGCGGGCTGGATCGGCAACTTCGACCGTGCCGTGCGGGGCGACCTGTCACGCGATCGCCGTGGACGCGAGTTCTCCGACTCGGAGATCTACAAGTTCCTGGAGGCGGCGGCGTGGGAGATCGGCCGGACCGGCGATGCGGGGCTCGAGTCGCGGTTTCGCGCCTTCGTGCGACGGGTGGCCGCGGCGCAGGAGGCCGACGGTTACCTCAACACCAGGTTCGGTCGCCCGGGGCAGGCGCCCCGGTGGTCCGACCTCGAATGGGGTCATGAGCTTTACTGCGTCGGTCATCTCCTGCAGGCCGCGGTCGCCCGCGCCCGAACGCGTCCGGGTGCGGACGACGGGCTGTTCGAGGTCGCCCGCCGTGCCGCCGACAACGTCTGCGAGACCTTCGGGCCGGACGGCGTCGACGGCATCTGCGGGCACCCGGTGATCGAGACCGCGCTGGTGGAGTTCGCCCGGGTCACCGGTGACGACCGCTACCTGACCCAGGCCGCGCTCTTCGTCGACCGGCGGGGTCACGGCCGGCTCAGCGATGTGGAGTTCGGGCGGGAGTACTTCCAGGACGAACGGCCCGTCCGGGAGGCGACGGTCCTGCGAGGGCACGCGGTACGGGCGAACTACCTCGCGGCCGGCGCCGCCGACGTCGCCGTCGAACTGAAGGACGCCAGCCTGCTGGACGCGGTGCGCACCCAGTGGAGCAACGGGTTGGCCCGGCGCACGTACGTCACCGGCGGGCAGGGCTCCCGGCATCAGGACGAGGCGTTCGGCGAGGACTGGGTGCTGCCTCCCGACCGTGCCTACTCCGAGACCTGCGCCGGCGTCGGCTCGGTGATGCTCGCGTGGCGGCTGCTGCTCGCCGACGGCGACCCCCGGTACGCCGACGTCATCGAGCGGACGCTGTTCAACGTGGTGTCGACCTCGCCGTCGGCCGACGGACGGAGCTTCTTCTACACCAACACGCTGCACCGCCGCGAGCTCGGCAACCTTCCCGACGCCGACCGGCCCAGCCTGCGCGCGGCGGCTTCGCTGCGGGCGCCCTGGTTCGAGGTCTCCTGCTGCCCGACCAACGTCGCCCGCACCCTGGCCAGCCTGGCGGCCTACGTCGCGACGTCCGACGACGAGGGTCTGCAACTGCACCAGTACCTGCCGGGCACCGTCGAGCACCGCCTCGCCGACGGGCGCGACCTGTGCGTGCGCATCGCGACCGACTACCCGCACAGCGGGCAGGTCCGGGTGCGGATCGAGAGCGACGACGACCGCCCCTGGTCGCTGTCGTTGCGGGTGCCCGGCTGGGCGGGCCAGGGTGCGACGCTGACCGTCGACGGAGAAACCCGTGCGGTCGGTCCCGGCCTCGTCACGGAGAACCGGACGTGGCGACGGGACGACGAGGTCGTTCTGTCCCTGCCGATGGCGCCCCGGTTCACCTACCCGGACGCCCGCATCGACGCGGTCCGTGGCTGCGTCGCGGTGGAGCACGGCCCCCTCGTGCTCGCCCTGGAGTCGGTGGACGTGCCCGACGTCGAGACGGTCGACGAGCTCCGCGTCGACACCAGCCAACCGCCCCGCCTCGTCGACGGCCGCGTCACCGTGCAATGCCGGCGCGTCCATCCACGCGAGCACGACTGGCCGTACCGGACCGACGCGGCCGAGTCGGCGCCGGTGGTCGACGAGGGCGTCGACGAGGTAGCGCTGGTGGAGTACCACGACTGGGCCAACCGAGGGCCCTCGACCATGCGCGTCTGGCTCCCGACAGAGCACTGACGAGATGTCAGGGGCCGACCGGCTCCCTGATGTTAGCGCTAACGCCCGTACGCGCCTCGCCCGTTCAGCCGCACCGACGACAGGGAGGAAACGACATGATCCATAGAAGAGTGAGGAGGGTGCCCCTCTGGGCCGCCCTGGGCGCGCTGGTGCTGGGAGGGGCGGTCGGCGTACCGTCTCCGGCCCACGCCGCCAGCCCGGTCCTGCCGGGCAACGAGGGTGACGTCGGGGTCTACACCAACGGGCAGAACCATGCCATGGAGATCGGCGACCCGACCTACAGCAACGTCGGTGACGTCGCCAACCAGCTCAAGCCCGGCGTGCCGTTCACCGCGGGGAACATGCACCAGTCGATCTTCGAGAAGGACCTGGCCGCCGGCGGCACGGACTACTACCTCGACCGCGTGCTGGGCGTCCCCGGAACGATCGGGTCGGCGGTGCTGATGAGCCGGGGCCGTTCTCTCTACATGCGCGGCGCGAGCAACAACAACTTCACCGTCATGGGCTTCGCCGGCAGCACGTACGTCGGTGGCCCGAACAACCTCGGCAACCTGTACACCGTCACGGTGCCCGGGCAGACCGTCGCCGAGGTCAACGCCAACCGGTTCAACGCGCCGAGCCACGCGAAGAGCCGGTACACGATCGGGACCACCGGAGTCACCGCCAACCAGACCAAGTTCATCACCGAGGACAACGTCGCCGTCACCGCCCTCGACTTCGACAACCCCGGCGACGCGTCGGCCACCTTCACCGTCCGCGCCGCGTCCCCGCTGGCCACCCAGGCCGGACCGGGCGCCGCCGCGCTGACCGGCACGCGCACCATCACCAGTGGCGCCAACAACGGGCTCGTCGACACGGCGTGGGATTCGATCAGAGTCGACGTCACCGGTGCCGGCTTCAGTCGTACCGGAGCGAACCTGGACCGCGAGATCACCGTGCCGGCCGGCGGCTCGGTGTCGCTGTCCGTGGTCGGCGCCGTCTCCTCGGCCAGCCTGACCAGGGCCGTGCAGAGCTACCAGGAGTACGCCGAGATGTCGCCGGCCACGGCCGTGCGCACCGGCATCACCGCCTTCAACCGCCGCTGGGCGCAGGACGTGCCCTACATCAACGTGCCCGATCCCGCGCTGGAGAAGGCCATCGTCTACCGCTGGTGGGGCGAGCGGTACAACACCCTCGACGCCAACGCGCCCGGCCACGTCTACCAGTACCCCACGACGATCGAGGGGGTGAACCTCTACCAGAACGCCGTGGCGCTGACCCAGCCGATGCACCTGCAGGACACCAAGTGGCTGCGCACGCCCTACCTGCCGTACGGCCAGGTCCTCAACATCGGCGAGCTGTCCGGCTCGTCGGCCTTCCTCGACAGCCCGGGGCACACGAGCTGGAACAACCACTACTCGCAGTACATCGGCACCGCCGGGCTCGAGGCCTACAACGTGCACGGCGGCGGCAAGGAGATCGCCCGGAAGTTCGCCCGCTACTTCGAGGGCGACGGCGTCGGTCAGCTCGAGCACTACGACGGCAACGACGACAAGCTCATCGCCTACGACACCAACTACATGCCGGGCAACGACGCCGACGCGATCACCTTCGGCTACCCGAAGAGCAACGCCGGCGCACCCGGGGCGCGCACCATCGAGCGCCCCGAGTCGGCGTACGTGTGGGGCGCGTTGGACGCCGCCCGCCAGCTCTACCAGCTCGCCGGCGCCGACCAGGGCAAGGTCGACGAGATGGCCGGCGGCGCCGACGCGATCCGCGCGGCGATCCTCGACCGGCTGTGGAGCCCCGACATGCGGATGTTCCTCGCCGGCACCTCCCACGGCGCCACCAGCGCGGCGAGCGCCAACGGCCGGCCCAACCCGCTGCCCGCGACGTCCCGCGACCTGATCCCGGCCCGGGAGTCGAACCTCTACGACGTCTACGCCGAGAACCTCATCCCGTACGACCAGTGGCAGAACTACGTCGACGGGTACCGCTTCCTGACCTACGGCGACAACTTCCCGATCTTCCCGTTCTACACCGCCAACCAGTACGACCGGACGGCCTACGGGATCGGCGGCTCCAACAACTTTTCCAACATCAACTTCACGGTGCAGTACCGCGGAGTCCGCTCGGCGCTGCGCCACTACGACCCGGAGCAGAAGTACATCACCCCGGCGTACGCCAAGCGGCTGCTGGACTGGATGGCCTGGAGCATCTACCCCAACGCGGACCTGCGCGCCCCGAACCAGGCGGAGTACTACTCCAACTGGAACGCGACCGCGAAGACCTACAACCGCAACAACCCGAACCACGTGATGCTCGGCAATATGAACTACATCTTCGTCGAGGACATGGCCGGCCTCCAGCCGCGCTCCGACGACAAGATCGAGCTCTCACCGATCAAGTTCGGCTACGACCACTTCATGGCCAACAACCTGCGCTACCACGGGCAGGACGTCACCATCGTCTGGGACCCCGACGGCAGCAAGTATGGCCTGGGCGCCGGCTACAGCCTGTTCCTCAACGGCGAGAAGAAGGTCAGCACCGACAAGATCGGCAAGCTCACCTACGACCCGCGCACCAACCAGGTCCAGGCCGAGGCCGGCCTGACCGTCACGTTCACCGCGACGACCGGGGCCGACGTCCCGAGCGCGGTCGACACCCCGATCGAGGACACCCGCGTCGTCGAGTACCTGAAGACGGCCGGCATCGACCTCACCGAGGACGCGCCGAACCTGGCCGCGGGCGCCAATCTCAGCTCGTCGTACACCCAGCAGGGCGTGCGGCCGACGCCGTGGCGGCAGTTCCACACGCCCGGCTGGAGCACCACCTCGATGAACTACACACCCGGCGCCATCAAGGAGACCGAGCGGCCCGTGTCGCTCGCGGCCGTGACCGACGGCGTCACCGCCAACGAGCCGTACTGGGGCAACTACGGCACGACCGACAAGAACGGCTACATCGAGCTGGACCTCGGGTCGGCGAAATCCTTCGACAACGTCAAGGTGTACGCCGTCAGCGACCGCCAGGCCGGGGGCTACCGCGAGCCCGCGCGCTGGTGGGTGCAGGTGCCCGACGGCGACGGCGGCTGGAAGGAGGTACCGGGCCAGTTCAAGAACCCGACCGTCCCGTCGGCGAAGTTCAACGAGGCGTTGTTCGACACCGTGACGTCGAGCAAACTGCGCATCGCCTTCACCAACAACCCGACGTTCTACACGGCGATCTCCGAGGTCCAGGTGTTCGACTCGGGACGCGACGTACCGGAGGTCTCCAACCAGGCCCCCGTGGTCACCGCCGCGCGCGACGGCTCGGCGGACGGCAACCTGTCCACCAGGCTGGTCGGCACGGCGTCCGACGACGGCATCCCCTACGACAGCGAGCTCACCTTCGGCTGGGAGACCGTCTCGGCCCCGCCCGGAGCGGGCGTCATCTTCTCCGACCCGAAGGCACTGACGACCCGGGTGACCGGCACGGTCGAGGGTGATTACGTGTTCCGCCTCTTCGCCAGCGACGGCGAGAAGCGGTCGGAGGCGACCGTGGCGGTGACCCTCGCCAAGCGGGAGGTGGTCGCCGAGTTCGGCTCCTCGGCGACGGTCAGCACCAGCGGCACCGCGTCGTGGGAGAACCACCAGCGGGTCAAGGAGAGCACCACCCCGAACAGCTCGAACCCGGGTGCCGGGAACGGCTGGGGCAACTGGGGCCAGACACAGAACGGCACCAGCCCGGAGCGGGAGGCGTGGATCCAGTACCGGTGGACCGCACCGGTGCGGCTGTCGTCGACCGACATCTACTGGTACGACGACAACGGTGGCACCCGCCGGCCCACGGGCACGACGTACGCCATCGAGAGTTCCGCGGACGGCACCACCTGGACGCCGGTCACCCTCACCGCGGACTCGACGTACGCCGACGGGCTCGCCACCAACACCTACAACCACTTCGACTTCCAACCGGTCACGACCAGCTATCTGCGCATCCGCATCTGGGGCCTCATGGGCAGCGGCGCGGGCACCGGCGTGCTGCGGTGGCGTGCCAACGGCGAGACCGTCGACTCGGTGCGCTCGCCGGTGCTCATCCGGACCACCGTGGGCGCTGTGCCCACCCTGCCGAGCACGCTCGACGCGGTCTACGCCAGCGGTGCGCGCGGCACCGTCGCCTTCAACTGGCAGGAGATCACGCCGGCGATGGTCGCCGAGACCAACGTCGAACCGTTCGTGGTCTACGGCACGAACGACGCGTACGGCCTGATCGCCGAGGCCCGCGTGTACGTGCGTCCCGAGACAGCCCCGGGCGGCATCTCGATCCAGGGCGCGGAGACGTTCGAGCGCTCCGTCGACGTGGGCGAGCTGCCCCACCTGCCGGACAAGGTGGAGGTCTCCTACAACGACGGGTCCCGCGACAACCAGGCCATCGGTGTCGACTGGGAGTTCGACGAGGACATCGTCGACACCCCCGGCCGCTACACCATCATCGGCAACCTGATCCTGCCCGACTACGTCAGCCAGGCCGGCGCCACGCGGACCACGCTGACCCTCACCGTGGGCGACCCCCCGGAGACCCCGACGTGGGACGTCGAGGTGCAGGCGCGCACCCAGTGCATCGGCACCCGCGCCTACGTCTCGGTCAACGCGCGCAACGCCGAGGACGTGCCGCTCACCATCGAGCTGATCACGCCGTACGGCTCGCGCACGGTGTCCGGCGTCGCCCCCGGCAAGTCCGCCTACCAGGCGTTCACCACCCGCGCCGAGTCGGTGCCGGCCGGGGTTGCGACGGTGAAGGCCACCGGCAGCGTGGACGGCCAGCCGGTGACGGCGGCGTTCGAGGCGCCGTTCGGCGCGCTCGCCTGCGGCTGACCCTTCGTGGTGGCGGCGCCGCACCGGCGCCGCCACCACCTCCGGACAACAGTGAGGAGATCGACACCGTGAACACCACCGTGGTGCGCGGCGCCGCCCCACCAACCCGCCGGCCGGTGCGCCGGCTCCGCAGGGTGGTCGCCGCGGCGGCGGTCACCGGGCTCGTCGCCGCCGGCCTGGTCGGGGTCGCCGCGCCCGCGCGCGCCGCCGACTCGTACACCTTCACCAACACCGTCAACCCGATCCTCGGCGACGGCAGCTACTACTCCGCCGACCCGGCGCCGGTCGTCGTGCCGAGCGGCGCACCCGGCAACGACAGCGGCCAGGACCAGCTCTACATCTACACCGGCCACGACCAGGCCGGGCCGTCCACCAACGACTTTGTCATGAACGAGTGGGGCGCTTTCCGGACCACGGACGTCGAGGCGGGGGAGTGGACCCACTACCCGTCGCTGATGCGCCCGGAACAGGTCTTCGCCTGGGCGACGCCGGGGCGCGCGTACGCCGGCCAGGTCGTCCGGGGCGTGGACGGGCGCTACTACTGGTACGTACCGATCAACGAACGGGACAGCCCGGCCTCGGACAAGTTCGCGATCGGCGTGGCCGTCTCGGACAGCCCGACCGGCCCGTGGACCGACCACGCGGGCGGGCCGATCATCTCGCAGCGGGTGCCCACGCCCAACACCATCCACAACATCGACCCGACGATCCTCGTCGACGGCACGGCACCGAACCAGCGGGTGTACCTCTGGTGGGGTTCGTTCAGCCAGCTGCGGATGATCGAGCTCCAGCAGGACATGAAGACCCCGGTCACCACCCAGCGCTCGGTCACCGGCCTGACCGGCTTCTTCGAGGCGGCCTGGGCGTTCAAGCGCAACGGCACCTACTACATGGCGTACGCCGGGAACAACGCCGGTCCGACCTCGCAGTGCACCCCGGCGAACTACCACGCCTGCATCGCGTACGCGACGGCGTCGTCGCCGGAGGGGCCGTGGACCTACCGGGGCACCATGCTCCGGCCGGTTTCCTCGACGACGAGCCACCCGGGCATCCTGGAGTTCGACGGCCGGTGGTACATCGCGTACCACACCGCCGACGCTGTGGGCGGCGGCCACTTCCGCCGCTCGGTGGCGATCGACCCCGTCGAGTGGGACGACACGCAGAACCCGCCGAGGCTGAAGCTCGTGACGCCGACGCCGGTCAGGGGGCCTGATCGCACCCCGCGGGCGAACATCGCCCAGGAGGCGACGGTCACTGTCTCCAACGTGCCGGTGCCCACGCAGTACTGGGTGAAGGCGCTCAACGACGAGATCGTCCGGTCGAACCCGCTGCCACCGGACATGTGGGGCACCTGGACCGGCAACAACCCGCCCCAGCAGTGGGCGCAGTACACGTGGGACCAGCCGATGCGGATCTCCGGGTCGCAGATCGACTTCTGGAACGACCAGCCCCAGGGCACCGGCGCGGGCGTCGCGGCCCCCGCCCGCTGGCGCCTCCAGTACTGGAATCTCGACAGCGGACAGTGGGCCGACGTGCCGAGCCCGAGCGGCTTCCCGACTGGCACGCAGGGCTTCCAGGACACCACGTTCGACCCGGTGACCACGACGCAGGTCCGCGCCGTGTTCGACGCGTCCACCAATGGCAGCACCTACTCCGGAGTGGCGGTCGAGGAGTGGAAGATCCTCGCCACTCAGCCCGAGTCCGTCACCCCGCCGGGAATGACGGTGGAGGTGGGGGAGACCGAGCTGCCCGACAGCCTCCCGGTGTCGTTCGGCGCCGAGACGCTGCGGGTGCCGGTCTTCTGGGACCCGGTCACGCCGGAGGACGTCGCGACGCCCGGGACGTTCACGATCGGGGGCAGCGTGCTCGGCTACGCCGCCGGTCGCGTCTCCGCCCAGGTCAGGGTCATCTCACCGGATGACACCGAGGGCGACGAGACGGCGCCGACGCTGACGCTCACACCCAGCGGCAGCGCCGGCGGTGCCGGCTGGTTCCGGTCCGCCGTGCGGGTGCGTATCGCCGGTGTCGACGACGGTGGCGGTCGGCTGACCATCGAGTCGCGGGTGGACGACGGCGAGCCGGTCGTCGCGAGCGCCGTGCGGTCCGTCGACGTGACCGTCTCCGGAGACGGTCAGCACGCGGTCCGGGCGACCGCGACCGACCGCGCGGGCAACACCTCGGAGCCCGCGAGCCTGGCCGTACGCATCGACGCGACGGCACCGGTCAGCACGGGCACCGTGGACAGCACGACCCGGGCGGTCACGGTGACCGCGAGCGACGCGACCTCCGGTCTCGCCCGTGTCGAGTACGCCATCGACGCCGGCCCGTGGACGGCCTACAGCGGCGCCATCGCGGCGCCCGACTCGAGCCGGCACACCGTGTCGTTCCGCGCGCTCGACACGGCCGGGAACCAGGAGACCGCGAAGACGGTCACCATCCCGGCGGACCTGTCCGGGCCGCTGACCGGCAACATCGGGCCCATCGCGACCCCGAGCGCGTCCTACACGGCGGGCTGGAACAGCCTCACCGCCCTCAACGACGGCGCCGACCCGGCGAACCCGAGCCAGGCGCAGCTCTGGGGCACCTGGTCCGGGACCCGCCCGGCGATCCAGTGGGTCCAGTACGACTGGGCCCGACCGGTGCGCGTCACCGGGACGGAGCTGAAGTTCTGGCGGGACTCCAACCGCGGCACCGGCGACGGCGTCGCCGAACCCGACGGGTGGGTGCTGCAGTACTGGGACGAGGGGACCTCGGCCTGGCGTGACGTGACCGGCGCGTCCGCCTACGGCACGAGCACCACCGCGTTCAACACCGTCACCTTCGATCCGGTCACCACACCTCGGGTGCGGGCGACGATCCGGGCCGACGGGAACGGCACCACCTACTCCGCGGTCGCGATCACGGAGTGGCGGGTCGTCGCCGACGACCCGGGTGTCCAACCCGCGTTGCCCGTCACGGTCAGCGTCCAGGCGCGGTGCGTCGGCGGTAGGGCGTACGTCGCCGTGCAGGCGCGCAACGAGCACGACGCGCCCGTGGACATCGTCCTGGAGACGGCCTACGGCCAGCGTTCCGTCGCCGACGTGGCACCCGGTGCGAACGCCTACCAGTCGTTCGCCACCCGGACGCCCTCGGTGCCGGCCGGCTCGGCGACCGTCCGCGCCACCGGGCCCATCAACGGTGTGGACGTGACGACCGTCCGCACCGCAGACCACGCCGGCGCCGATTGTGCCGGCGATCCCCGTCAGGCCCCGTAACCACTAGCGACGATGGAGTAGCAGATGAACACAGGAAACCGTAGGCGGTTGCTCGCGGCCGGTGCCGCGGGTGCGGTGCTGGTCGGGACGGTGGCGTTGCAGGCGCCGGTCCAGGCCGAGCCCGGCGACAGCGCCGACGTGCGGGTGACGGTCGACATCGAGGAGATCGCCGAACCCGGCGTGCTCGCCATGTCGATCGCCGGCAACTCCGTCGCGCTGTCCGAGGACGGCTCGACCCTGCTGGTCCGTCAGTTCGTCGGCAGCTTGCCGACGGTGACGGTCACCGACACCCGTACGGCCGAGGAGGTGCCCGACAACGCGGCCTGGGCCGTGCTGGGTAGCGCCACCGACTTCGTCGGCGGCGCCGGCCAGGCGCCGATCAGCGCCGGCCATCTCGGCTGGAAGCCGCGCCTTCTCGACGGGGGCGACAGCGGCCTGGTCACCGAAGGCGAGGAGGTGGTGACCGTCCTGGACGAGCCGACCCAGCCCGGCAACAACGTGGGCCTCGTCGACCAGGAGCTGCTGGTGTCGACGTTCGACTCCGAGGCGGTCACCGGCGACGCGTACTCGGTGGACGCCGACCTGTACCTGCGGACCCCGGCGGATGTCGCCGCCGGCTCGTACACCTCGACGTTGACCCTCTCGCTGTTCGAGTGACGCACGGGTGGGGGCCGCGTCGCCGTGGCCCCCACCATCACATCCCTCCGTCGAAGGACCCCGATGATCCGGACCTTGCCGCGGACGCCGCTGCGACTGCTCGCCGTGCTGGCCGCCGTGTTCGTCGCCGTGCCGATCGCACCCGCCACCGCGGTGGCGGAACCCACCAGCCCGACGCTGACCTGGGCGGTCCAGCCGGCCAGTCAGCAGGGCCCGGACGGCCGCCGGTGGGTCGAGCGCACGCTCGACCCGGGCCAGGTGGTGACCGAGCACCTGGCCGTGCGGAACCTCAGCGACGGCACGGTGGTCTTCGCGCTGAAGGCGGCCGACGGCTACCTCACCGACAAGGGACGCTTCAACATGCTCCCGTCCAACCGGAAGTCGGTGGACGGTGGCACCTGGATCAGGGTGCAGGAGACGGTCAGCGTCGGGCCGAGGCAGACGAAGGTGGTGCCGTTCACCATCGCCGTGCCCCGCGACGCCACGCCGGGGGACCACCCGGCCGGCATCGCGGCGGCGGTCACGAGCACGGGAGGCACGGTCGCCGTCGAGAGTCGGGTCGGGTTCCGGGTCATGCTGCGGGCCAGCGGCACGGTCACCGCGTCTCTGGCGGTGAGCGGCCTCACCGCCAGGTACGAGCGCTCGTGGAATCCCTTCTCGGCCGGCACCGTCCGTCTCAGGTACACCACGACGAACGACGGCAACGTCGCGGTGACCGGCACCGGCCGGACGGCGGCCACCGGTCCGTTCGACCTGGCCACACGGCGAATCGCGACGAACGTCGAGGAGACGCTTCCCGGAGGCACCCGGGAGGTCGAGGCCCGCCTCGACGGGGTGTGGGCGGTGGGACGGCTCCAGACCCGCGTCGACCTCACCCCGGCCGTCCTCGGTGGTGGCCCCGCCGGCGCCGAGATCAGGCCCGCCACCGCCACCGTCACCATCTGGGCGCTGCCGTGGCCGCAACTGGCCCTGGCCGCAGCCCTCGCAGCCCTCGCGTTTGCCCTCCGGAGCACCGTCCGCCGACGCCGGCGGCGACTCGTGCAGTTGCTCGCCGACGCCCGGAACGAGGGCCGGGCGGAAGCCCGGACCTCGGCACTGGCTGGCAACGCGCCGAAGGCCCCGTAAATCCCCCTGCCCGAAAGGACGATCCGCAATGGTGGAATCCGACAAGATGCCCGTCAGCCGACGTCAGGTACTTCAGGCATCGGCCATTGGCGCCGCCGCCGTGGCCACCGCGGGCGCGCTCCCGGCGACCGCCGCCGAGGCGGCGACAGCCACCGGGACGACGACCGGCGCGACCGCCCTGGGCGCGACCCCGGCCGATCCCGGTCCCGGCGGCACCGCCCCGGTCAGGCCGTTCCAGCTGCGGGAGGTGAAGCTGGGCGACGGACTGCTCCAGGAGAAGCGCGACCGCATGAAGGCCTGGCTCCGGCA
>NZ_JBSFYQ010000052.1:0-41978 GCF_053599855.1 Micromonospora sp. NPDC005161 | reverse complement strand
TGATGCATCTCCTCACGACCAGCGGGCGCACGGTCTGCCGCAAGACCTCGCACGGGTCAGATCCGGAGAGTGCTGACCCGCCAGCCGCTACCGACACCGAGTCTGCTCCAAGAACCGACCCGACAGAACCCATGAGATCCGGTCGTCTCCGACGCGCTGTCAGCGGCATGTGCGGATGCCGGGTGACGGGCTGCTCTTGCGGCGTGACGGGTGGATTGGCACTCGAATTTGGTGAGGCGCCACCCTATGATCGTGATCATGGAGATCCTGCGGTACGCCGCGTTCAGTGCCGATCCAGCCGGCGGCAACCCGGCTGGTGTTGTGCTGGATGCCACCGGGCTCGGCGACGCGGAGATGCAGCGGGTGGCGGCCGATGTCGGGTACTCCGAAACGGCGTTCCTCGTGCCTGGCGGGAATGGGCATTTCAAGGTGCGCTATTTCAGCCCGAAGGCAGAGGTCCCGTTCTGCGGCCACGCGACCATCGCGTCGGCAGTTGCCTACGCCGAGCGGCACGGTCCGGGAGTTCTGTATCTGGACACCCGCGCCGGCCTGGTCGAGGTCTCCACCAAGGTGCAGGCGGACGGCACTAGCACCGCCACGCTGATCAGCGTCGAACCGCAAAGCAAACCTATCTCCGCCGGCGACCTTGCGGCGCTGCTCGAAGCGCTGCATTGGACGCCGGGCGACCTCGACGCGACGCTGCCGCCGCGGATCGCCTTCGCCGGGGCGTGGCATCCCATCGTGGCCGCCGCGAGCCGGCAACGCCTGGCCAGCCTGGACTACGACATAGCGGCGTTGGCCAGCCTGATGGCCCAGCGCGACTGGACAACCATCGACCTGGTCTACCGCGAGTCCGCGCTGGTATTCCACGCGCGTAACCCGTTCCCACCCGGTGGTGTTGTCGAGGACGCCGCGACCGGTGCGGCGGCCGCGGCGTTGGGTGGCTATCTGCGCGAGATGCGCCTGGTGGCGCCGCCCGCGACGGTCACCGTGCACCAGGGCCAGGACATGGGCCGTCCAAGCCTGCTCACGATCGAGATCCCCGCCCAACCCGGAACCGGGATCGCGGTGACCGGCACCGCCGTTGCCCTTCCTGACATCCAGGCGAGCGGGGTCTGACCAACCCAGTCGAGCCGCCAAGACTTGTCGTCGACGACTTGGCAATGCACTGTCATCGCCACGACCGCGCGCCGTACGCTGCCGCTCTCTCGTCACGTACTGTGACGCGCGATCGGCGGCAGATCCGGATATCTGATCAAGGCGCATCGGCTTCCAGCCGGCCGCTGGCCTCAGAGCGGTAGGTCACGTGGGGGGTCGGCTGGTGATGCCGTCCAAGACGGTGGTCAGGTTGTGGTTGAAGGTTTCCTCGGCATTGAGGTGGGCGCCGTCGATGACGAGCCGGGCGACGGTGGGGTATCGGCCGGTTTTCAACATGCGTGTGAGGTAGGGGCCGAGGCTGGCCTGCCAGGCGGCCTCATCGGTGCCGGTGGAACGGGCGGTGCGTCGCTCGGTGACCTCTCTGCGGACCGCTCCGATGATGAAGGCGTTGAGGGCGCCCAAAGCCTCGCGGCGCCCCCGCGACCTGACGGGGGCTGGGAACTGACGTTCGATGGCGGCCACCGAACCGGCTGCGACATCCTCATCGGCGCGGACGGCGCGCGCTCAGTCGTCCGGTCGCTGCTGACCGACGTCCAACTGTCCTATGTGGCCACTCTCGTAGAGCTGAACATCGAAGACGTCGACCGGCGCCATCCCGATCTCGCCGAGCTGGTTGGCCCCGGGAACCTGTGGTGCGTCGGCGTGAACCAGATCCTGGCAGCGCAACGCCTCGGCGACGGCCGCCTACGTGTCGGGATCTCGCTGCGCGCAGACGATCGCCCCATCGACACATACCGTAGTAAGCGCGCTTTGCTGGACATGTTCGCTGGCTGGGACCCACGCCTCACCGCACTCATCGAGGCCGGCGACAGCGCGCCGACGCCGCGCCCGATCGAAGCGATGCCCATCAGTACGCGCTGGTCCAGCCGGCCGGGCGTCACCCTCATCGGCGACGCCGCGCACCTCATGCCGCCGGTCGGCGAGGGCGCCAACCAGGCCATGCTCGACGCCGCCGAACTCGCCAGCCGACTCGCCGCCAACCCCGCCGACCCTGACTCGGCGATCCGGACGTACGAAGAGGCGATGTTCACCAGGATTCATCCGATCGCCGAAATGTCCGCACGAGTCCAGGCGATGATGCTGTCCCCAACCGCAGCGGAAGACATCATCCGCTTCTTCACGGCCCGGCCCGCCGAACCGGCACCCGCAGACTGAGAACGCGCTGCGGAAAGACCGCAGCGTGACCGACCCGGCACCTCACCCTGCCGTCCCCACCCGAGCCGAACGCGAGGCACTCAACGCCACCCTGCTCGCCACCGGCACCGAGACCGGCTTCTGGGACGACAACGGCCGCCACGCATTGTTCCGACTACCCAGATCCGCGCGAGGGTAGGCGGCGACTGACCAACGTGGGTCAGCCACCGGTTCATGACCCATGGCCCGGCGGGGTAGTCGCGGATGTCCTGAGCGGGTCCACCTCGACAGAGCGCGATCAGGATGCCGTCGCCATCGAAGTCAACCACTACAAGATCGGTAGACACGCCTAGCCGCCGTGGCCACTATGGCATCGACGGGTACTCCAAGACCGTCCGTGGAATGCTGACGATCACAGATACTGCTGCAGTTCGGTCAACCGCTCAGTGAGGAAGACCCGCTCGACGCTGTTGTCGGTGAGGGTCAGCGCCTCTTCGTAGGCCGTCGCGGCCTGCGGCCACTGCCCCAACTGGCGCAGGAAGTCGGCGCGGGCGGCACTGAGATATCCGTACGTGGCCAGGGCCGGATCGGCGAGCAACGGCGTCAGCGCGTCGAGTCCGGCCCTTGGTCCGTCGCGCAGGCCGATCGCGACTGCCCGATTGAGATCGACCACAGGCGAAGGCCACAGCCGGAACAGGGCATCGTAGAGGCCGACAACTTCTGTCCAATCGGTGTCCTGCCATGTCGGCGCCTCGGCGTGCACGGCCGCTATCGCAGCCTCCAGGGCGTACCGTGTGGGTGGCCGTCGGCGCAACGCATCGGTCAACAACGACTGGCCTTCGGCGATGAGCTGCCTGTCCCAGCGTGAGCGGTCCTGCTCAGACAAGAGCACCAGGCGCCCGTCGTCGGACACGCGGGTGTCCAGACGCGACGCTATGAGCACTAACAGCGCGAGCAGGCCGCTGATCTCGGCGTCGGTCGGCATGAGCAGATGCAACATGCGGGCCAACCTGATCGCGCTGTCCACCAGGTCCCGGCGGACCAGGTGAGCGCCGAGCGGTGCCGTGTGACCGGTGGTGAAGATGAGATGAACGACCTCGAGGACGGCGCTGACCCGCTCCTCGAGTTGGTCCGGGCCCGGTACCCGGTATGGGATGCGTGCCGTGGCGATCTTCTTCTTGGCCCGGGTGACACGCGCGGCCATGGTGGCCGGCTGCACCAGGAACGCGCGGGCCACCTCGGGCGTGGACAGCCCGCACACCAGGCGCAGGGTCAGGGCGGCCTGCGCCTCCCTGGACAACGCAGGGTGGCAGCACGTGAAGATGAGCCGCAGCCGGTCGTCGACCAGACCGTCCTCGGGGCCCGGCACCGCCTCGTCCCGAACGAGTAACGGCATCTTGCGACGGAACACCGACTCGCGGCGCAGGACATCGCGGGCCCGGTTGCGCGCGATGGTGGTGAGCCAGGCGCCCGGTCGCTCGGGAATGCCGGTCTCTGCCCAGGTCTCCAGGGCCTGGGCGAAAGCGTCCTGGGTGCATTCCTCGGCGAGGTCGAGGTCACGGGTCAGATGGGCAGTGGTGGCGAGCACCTGGGCCCAGTCGCGGCGGTGCGCCTGCGCCACCGCCGCGAGGACCTCATCGTTCATCCGTGCCTCACCACGTCATCCGCGGTCGACCACCGGGCGGATCTCCACACCGCTGTGCGTCTGGTGCACCTCGCGTAGCAGCGTCACCATCGACAGAACCTCGTCCAGGTCGGCCGCCTCGAGCAGGTAGTAACCGCCCAGCGCTTCCTTAGTTTCCAGGAACGGCCCATCCGTCGTGTGGATCTGGCCGGACGCGTCCGAGCGCAGCGAGGTCGCCGTGGGCACCGGCTCCAACTGCTGTCCGTCGATGATCCGTGAGCCTGCTTTGGCGGCGAACGCTTCGTGGGCGGCGTGGTTCGCCTTCCACTCCTCATCAGTCATCGCGTTCCACTGCTGGGCGTCGCCAAAGATGAGAATCAGGTACTTCGCCATTTCTCATAGCCCCATCGTGTGCCGGCCCCTCTGTGGTGGCCTCTACCCTACGACGAGCCCGGAGGGTGGCAGATCGACAGCCGGGACGAAATTCTGGCGCGACGACCTGGGAACGATCGCGGGCCGTCGATCCGACCGAGAGTGCTCTGCACGACGTTTCCGCCGGTAGGTCCCGCGGCGGACAGCCCGATTCGTCACCGTCCTCGACGAGGGGACGATCAGCTGGCCGGACTACGTCGGCAACTCCTTCTTCATGAGCCTCGGCAGCATGCAGCTCGATTCCCGAACCGGGCTCGTCCACCCCGACTGGGAAACCGGCCGCACCCTGTAGCTCAACGGAACCGGGCGGATCAACTGGGACCCGGAGCGAGCGAGCCGGTTCCCCGGTGCACGGCCGGATGGTCGAATTCGAGATCGACCACGTCGTGGAGATCGAACAGGCCAGCGCGCCTCGCTGGCAAGTGCGCGCCTGCTCCCGGTTCAACCCGCCGGCACCGACGGATGCGTCGCTGGAAGGCTCCTCCGCCGTCTCCGATTGAGCCCGTTCCAGGCCCAGCGACAGGTGCTACGCCGTCGGCGCCAAGACGCACGGAGGTGGCGTGGACCGGTGCCGGACCGCCCGGCCCACCCCACGCCACCTCCACCGTCAGGCCCGCATGAACCGGCTCACCGGCAGCGGACGGTTCACCACCCGCATGTCACCGATCCAGCCGTAGAAGCCCTGCTCCACGATCCGGTCGTAGTGGTACGCCCCGACCAGCCACGGCTCGTTCGACGTGGCCAGGCCGACCGCCGGGGTGGACGGGTTGCGCAGCAGTTCGGCGCCGTCGACGTACAAGGTGGTGGTCTTCCCGTCGTTGACCACCGCGACGTGGAACCACTCGTCGGCGGGCATCTCGTGGCCCCAGTTGCTGGAGATGTCGTTCTGGTTGAGCGGGAAGACGGCCCACTGCAACGCCATGCCGTCCGACAGGCTCAGCGTGGCGACCGGCTCCGACGGGTCGCCGCCGGTCTTGCCCGCGTCCGGCCGGCGCCGAAGCGGCTCAGGATGCTCATCCACGCGTGGTTGCTCGCCCGAACGTCGGCGGGCAGCTTGACGAACGCTTCGATGGTGTAGCCGTCGCGGAAGGTCTCGGCGTTGAGCGGGGCGCCGTCGACGGTCCGTAGGTACGCGCCGCGCGCCGGCTTCTTGGCACCGTCGAAGCGGAGGCTGGCGTGAGCCGGCTGGTCGGGGTGGTGCTCTCCGGACCAGCGCAGCGCCTCCGGCCCGCTACCGGCGAGGGTGGCCCGGGTGAGATGGTTCCCGCGCCCGGAGAGATCCTCGATCCGGCCGCCGTCCGGCACTGCGACGCCGTCGCCGCGCCCCTTGTCGAACCGCCAGTAGGCGAGCGTGCCCGGGACCAGCATGGTGGCCGGGTTGCGGGGCGCACGAGGCGGCACCGGGTCGAAGCCTGCGAACCGCGCCGCGAAGTCGACCCCGATGCTGAACCGGTTGGTTGCGCCGGTCAGCTCCATCTCGCGCTGCTCCAGGACGTTGCGCTGCTCGGGCCGCTGCCCGAGGATCCACGGCGAGAAGGTCTCCACGTCGATCGTGTTGCGTGCCAGGTCGAACTGGTAGAGCCGGATCATCGCGCTGCCGCCGTAGTAGCGGTCCTGGTAGTTGGTGATGTGCAGGTGCACGTCGTGCCCGGCGGCGTTGCGCAGCACGGTCCGGCCGGGCGGCCAGTAGTGCCCGTTGAGGGTGAGGAAGATCTGGTCGCTCTCCGCGACGAGTTCGTCCCAGAGCCGCTGACCGTGCCCGGAGAGCGTCGCCGCTGCGGTGTCGTCCGCGTACACCATGTCGTGGGTGGTGAGGATGACCGGGATGTGCGGATGCGCGGCCAGGACCGACTTCGCCCAGGCGAGACCGGCGTCCGACGGACGCCAGTCGAGCGCTAGCAGCAGCCACTGCCGCCCCGCGGCGGTGAAGACGTGGTACGTGTTGTAGCCGTCCTTGGTCGCTCCGCCGTACGTCGGCAGCTTCCGGAACCGCTCTGGCCCGAACACGTCGAGGTAGGGGCTCGGCCCTCGCTGGTCGGTCGTGGACGAGTTGATGTCGTGATTGCCGGCGAGCACGCTGTACGGCATCCGTTGACGGTCGAAGGTCTCGAACACCTTGCCGGCGGCGGCGAGTTCGTCGGCGCGCGCGTTCTCGACGATGTCGCCGAGGTGGGCGGTGAAGACGATGTTCCGCTGCGCCTGGTTGTCGATGATCCAGCGCAGACTCGCCGCCAACGGCGCCGGGTCACCGCGGTCGGTGTCGAAGAGGTACTGCGTGTCCGGGATGACGGCGAGCGTGAAATGGGGCAGGTCGGGGTCGGGCCGACCGCCGCCGCCGTGCGCGCTCGCCGACGCGGGGGCCTGGGCCCCGACGGTGCCGGCGCCGACCAGACCGGCACCGACCAGGCCGGCGTTCTGAAGGAATCGGCGCCGACTCGGGCCTTGTTGCATGGGGTTGCTCCTCAGATCGATGATGCTCCAGGCTCAGTACGCCCCCCGACCACGAACGTTGATCATGGTGCCCGGCAACGCCGCCCGAACTCCCCGTGAATCTCGACCACCTGCCGCCACCGACGCACCCACGGCTACGCCCGCAGCTCGCGCCGCCGGCGACTACACGCGTACTCCCGGGTTAACCCGCCGGGCACGCCCCGGTCGCCCCTCCGGGCTCGCACCACGGCCCCCGACCGCCGATGGATCGTGAGCTGCCGACCCCAGGGCCTCGGCTGGCACCAGCGCTGGCTCCCGACGCCGCATCGGTCGATTTGGGGGGCGCGCTCACGAACGCCGCGCATTGTCAGCGGCATGAGAGTGTGCGGGGCGGCCTGTTATCCGCGTCCAAGCCAGGTGGCGACGCACGCCTCGTTGCCCTCGGCGTCGGCCAGGACCCACCACATGGGCGCGTGTGCATCGGAGACCAGTCGGCCGCCCGCGGCCAGGGCGGCGGCTATGCGGGCGTGCGCCTGATCGTGCGGGACGGCGACATCGAGATGCATGCGGTTGCGTTGTAGACGCGTGGTATCCATTCGCTGCAACCCAAAGCCCGGGCCACGGCGCGACGGGTCAAACAGGTAATCCTCGCCGATCTGGCGGTAGCCCAGCACCGCGCGCCAGAACGGCAGCACTTCCGTTCCGACGAGTGCGTCGAGGGTGACGTTGATGAGCTGCACGGCAGCCGGGTCAGCCGAGATGTCCAGATCCCTGGCGGCGGCCGAGATACGTCGGGCCAGAGCTATGTCGCGCTGCCCGAGGGATACGGTGACGCCGGCGTCGCGCAGGTCGATGTTGAGGTAGCGCTGTTCAGTTTCGTCGGCGAGCCGGCCGATTTCATCGACGAGCGCGATGCCTTTGGCAAGCGAGCCGGTCTTGAAGTAGGCCGAGACCACATGGTATAGGGAGCGCCAGTCCTCGACGCCGTCGGCCTCGTGGAACTGCCCTGCCGTGATCTGGCCAGTCATGCCAGCGAACATAGACGGTGTGTCACCGTCGCGGCACCGGCAACGCCTCTAAGCGGCAGATTCGGACGTCGGGCGGAGGCAGATCGGTGAGGGTGCGCCAGTCGTACGGATCCCCCGTGCCTACTTGGTTGCGGAATTGACGAGCGCTGTCAACGCGGGTAGCTCGGTATCGGCGGCGGCGATCAGTGCCGCGACGGTCCGTGGCGCAGTGTCGGTGTATCGCTGAGCAAGGGCGACGAGCTCCGGGACGGGCTCGGGTACGCGGTGAAGGCCGTCGACGGTCTCCAAGGGTCCAACGCCGCTCGCCAGCAGCCAGAGGTAGTCACCCAGGTCTCGGGCGATGACGTGCAGTTCGCCCTCCGAACCGAGGAACACGATGGGTTGTGTTTCGATTGCGGCTCCCGGCGCACGGATCCAGAAGGCAGCCAACCCGCCGGACCCGTCGCGCCCGAAGACCCGAAACGGTGGGGCGTCGGCGGCTGAGTCGCCGGTCCAGTGACGCCACCACTCGGTGGTCCCGGCGGACCCCATGAACATGGCGTCCGGCTGGAAGTCGTGGCCATCGTGGTCCTCGAAGAACCCCGATGCGTGTGCTTCTTCGACGACGGCCGGCAGTGTTCGGTCCTCTTCTGTCAGCAGGCGATCCTACGCAGACGGACACGGCTGCCCTGCCGGGAAGACCTCGCCTGCGGTCGCATGACGGACAAACCGCCGGGCATCCACTCATCGTCAGTCGTGCGCGCAGGTGTACTTGTCGCCTCAACCCCTCGCAGCTGGCTGAAGGATGTGTGGGCTGCCGGTGTGCGGCGTCGGATGGTAGCCGGGGTGCGGCTGCGGCAGTGCCGCCACGCACGCTGCGGAACATGCGTTCACCAACAGCGGCAGTACGTCGGTGGCGACCAGGCCAGAGATCCAGACTTGGTGCAGCTCACCGTCAACAGCTGCCATCGGCGGTGCGATATCGCACCGCGATTCAAGGCGGACGGCGCAGGAGAGCGAATTCCTTGCACCCCTTTACGGACTGGCGGCGCTCGCCGCGGCCGGGGCTGTCGTTGGCCGGGGGGCTGACAGGCTAGTTTGCTCGGATGAGTCTCCTCGATGACGTCGCGAGGCGTGACAGTTGGCGATGCTGGGTGTGCGACGAGCCGGTCGACGCCGACATGTCGGTGAACGACCCGCGTGGTCCCAGCGTCGACAGCCGCACCGCCGACAAGAAGGCCAAGGTCGCCGAACGACTTGCGCACCGTGCGTGCAACACCCGCAAGGGCGCTGTCAAGGTGATCATCGCCTGGCCGGACCGTCTGCACGTGGTGGAGCCTGCGCCATTGATCACCGTCGCCGAGCGACTCGAACGCAAGGGCGGCCGCGAGCTGGTCGCCCGCTGTCCGAGCAAGAAGGACGCCCAGGAGGCGGCGGACTGGCTGGTCGACCGGTTCTCCCGGCTGGTGCCCGGACTGCCGGTGACCGCGAGCGTCGACGCAGGCGGCGGACAGTTCCTCGTTGCCCTGGCCACCGGCCGCCGCTGACCGGTGGCCTTGGTCGGCGGGCCCCCGCCGACCCAGGGCAGCCCGGGCTCGAGCCACTACCAGCGCTGCTGCACCACTGACGGTCCCGACGGTCATCGATCAGGGACTTCACGGGGCGTGACCTGGCCCGGCTGGCGTCACTCGGGATGGCCCAGCCGCAGGTCGCGGCCGTCGTCGTCCCGGCCGTTGATGGTCACGGTGTCGGACCCGGGCGGGTACTTGGTTACCGGTCCCGGGTCGGCTTGCCAGTGGCCGAGCGGGGCAACGTCGTGACGATGACGATGTCACGGGGCAGTTCGGCGCGGGTGAGCCGGTGCCGTAGCCACTCGCGGAGGCTGGCCTCGGTCAACGTGCGATCTGTATGCACCTCGACCGTGGCCAGCAGGCGCTGGCCGAACCCCTCGTCGGGTACCGGCCGCAGCACGGCGTCTGCTACGTCGGGGTGGCTGGTGATCACGGCGGCGACGGGGGCGGGGTACACGTTCTGTCCACCGGAGACGATCATGTCGTCGATCCGGCCGTCCAGCAGGAGCCGGCCCACCAGGTCGAGGTGGCCGAGGTCACCAGTGGCGAGCCAGACTCTGCCCGGCTGCCATCCGCTGACCTGTACCTCACCGACGTGGCCGGGTGGGAGGGGCGCGCCAGCGCCGTCGACGACCCGCAGTCGTACGCCTCGCGGTGACCGGCCGACGGTGCCGGGCGCGGCTCGCAGGTCGGTAGGCGTGGCCATCGCGGCCCAGCCTGCCTCGGTCGTCGCGTACATGTTGAAGACGCGGTCGCCGAAGAGTCCGCGCAGCCGCTCGCCGAGTTCGGCCGGTAGAGGGGCGGCGCCGCTGATCACCGCCCGCAGGTGGCGGAGCGGGGGGCGATCGGTCACGGGTAGGTCGCACATGCGCCGCAGTTGGATGGGCAGTGCGACGAGCAACCGGGCGCGGTGCTCCTCAACCGCGTCGAGGATGTCCTGCGGGTCGCGGCCGCTGACCAGCACCACCGGGCTGCCGAGGGTCAGGCCGGCCGAGAGGTACGTCAGCCCGTAGCCGTGGTGGATCGGTGCGGCGACGGCGATCGGTTCCCCAGGGCGGACCGGGGTGAGCCGCAGGTGGGTGATGGCCGGGCCGAGGAGCATGCGCACCGGCAGGGGTCGGGACACGCTGCGAGGGGTGCCGGTGGTGCCGGACGTGAGCACCGACATCCGGCCCTTGCCGCGCCCTCGGGGCGGATACGTCGCCGGGTCGCCAGCCAACAGCACGGATATCGGCACGGCGGGCACCGGGCACGCCGGCGCGCCCGACTCGTGTACCAGTGCGACCAGGCGTTCCCGGGTCACCAGGTCGGTTAGCCGGTCGGCGGGCAGGTCCGGGGGCAGCAGCAGCACGTCAGCGCCGGCGCGGGCTAGGCCGGCCGCTGCCGCGACGAAGCCGCGGTGGTCGCGGCAGGCGAGGCCCACCCGGTCACCGGGCTGTACGCCGAGGGTCGCCTGGGCCGCCGCCGCGCACCTGCCGGCGGCCGCGTCGAGTTCCGCGTACGTGGCCGGTCCGTCCTCATCGATCACGGCGACCGCCGTCGGCGACCCGGCGGCGACCGCCGTGGCGAGGGTACGCCCGTGGCGGCGGCCAGCCCGCGCCAACCGCACCAGCCGGCCCGGCCGCAGAAGGCCCGCGCCGACCATGACCCGTACCGGTTCGGTCGCCGCCACCACCTGTAGCCCCGCGGCGAGCGCCCGCTCCACCGCGCGGGGCAGCGTGGCCGCCGCCGCCGCCGAGCCGAGCCGAGCCCACCATGGCCACCAGGTCCGCGGGCGCGCGACGGCGCGGCACACGATGCCCGCCGCCTCGTCGGCCGACATCGCCGGCGCACGCCGGTAGTGCGCGGTAGGTGCAAGCATCCGGGTACGCACCAGGTTGCAGTACACGGTGCTGACGGTGACGTCGTCATGCCGCAGCTCCGCGGCGGCAGTGCGCAGCCACGTGTCGAACGCCGCCTTCGAGGCGTGGTACGCCGACCAGTGCGGGGCGTTGATGGCGAGTCCGGCCGTCGAGACGTTCACGACGTGCCCACCGCCGGTGGTCCGCATGCCGGACAGCAGCACCAGCAGCAGTTGCGCCGGCCCCAGGTAATTCAGGTTGATCGTGCGTTCGAGGTCGTGGAACCGGTCGGCGGTGTCGGCCACCGCACGGCGGATCGACCGCCGGCATTGTTGACCACCACATCGATCCGGCGGTACCGCGTCAGCAACTCCTCCGCCAGCGCGGCGGCCTCCGCGGGTACTGAGAGGTCAGCGGGGTGAACGTACGCCACGCCGCCGCCCGCGACGATCTCGTCCCGAACCTGCTCCAGCCGCGAGGCCGTGCGTGCCACAAGAAGTACAACGGCGCCCGCCGCGGCCAGCCGGCGGGCAGTCACCGCGCCG
Organism: Micromonospora sp. NPDC005161; assembly: GCF_053599855.1. Taxonomy (NCBI): domain Bacteria; kingdom Bacillati; phylum Actinomycetota; class Actinomycetes; order Micromonosporales; family Micromonosporaceae; genus Micromonospora; species Micromonospora sp. NPDC005161. The sequence continues at coordinate 30,236 of NZ_JBSFYQ010000052.1, read as the reverse complement.
ATCCCCTCAGACGCGCCGGTCACGAGGACAGTACGACCGGCGACCGCCGCGCGCAGCCGGTCAGGACTCACGCCACGTCCGGTGACACCCGCAGCAATCCGCACCCAATGCATGAGCCCGCCCATCGCATGATTGTGGCTTCAGCTCGGAACCTGTCAAGATCAATGAGATCTGAAACCGCTATCGGTCCACCGACCTCATCAACGACGCCGCTGACCCGATCTTGTCTTCGTGGCCGAGCCGGTGCGCGATGGCTTTGGCCTGGGCGTGAGGATCAGTACCGTTTTCCGGGAAGGTGAACACTGGACATCCCGGCGGATGCGGCCCTGCCACGCTCAGGCCCTCGCTGGGCCCCACGCCTTGATCCCGCGCCTTAGCGTGGCAGGGTGGCAGCACCCCGCATGGCACCGCCGTCGGAGATGAGCCGCCGGCTGACGTTCCTGTTCGCGTTGGCGGCGGGAGCGGCCATCGGCAACCTGTACTGGGCGCAGCCGCTGCTCAGCTTCATCGCAGGCGATCTACGCGCCGCGACCGCGACGGCCGGCTGGCTCGTCACCGCGACGCAGGTCGGGTACGCCGTCGGCGTGCTGCTGCTCGTGCCTCTCGGCGACGTCCTGGACCGCCGCCGGTTCGTCCCGGTGATGCTGCTGACCTCGGCCGCCGCACTGCTGCTGTGCGCGCTGGCGCCGTCGATCGGCGTACTCCTCCTCGCACTGGGCGTGCTCGGCGTGACGACGATCTCCGGGCAGGTCCTCACGCCGCTCGCCGGGGACCTGGCCGGCGACGCCCACCGCGGTCGGATCGTCGGCGTCGTCGGGTCCGGGACCCTCACCGGTATCTTGGCCTCCCGCACGATCAGCGGGTTCGTCGCCGGCGCCGCCGGGTGGCGTGCGATCTTCGCCCTCGCCGCGGTCGTCGCCGTCCTGCTCGCGGTCCTGCTCTATCGCGCGATTCCACCGCTGGCACCGCGGACGCGCATGCCGTACCCGCAGCTCATCGCCTCGGTCGGCGCGGTGGTCATGCGCGAGCGGGCGGCCCGATGGACGCTGGTCCTGGCCGCCACCGGGTTCGCCGCGTTCTCGCTGTTCTGGACGGCGCTGACGTTCCTGCTCAGCGGCCCACCGTTCCGGTACCCGATAGCGGTGATCGGGTTGTTCGGGTTGGCTGGCCTCGCTGGTGTCCTTTCCGGCCTGCACGGCGGTCGTCTGCACGACCGCGGTTGGTCGCTTCCGGCCACCGGCGCGGCCTGGGTACTGGCCATCGGCGCCTTCGTCGTCGCGGCGTTCGCCGGCCGGTCCGTCGTACTTATCATCATCGCGATCATCATGATCGATGTTGCGCTCCAGGCGCAGGCCCTCCTCAACCGGGCGCGGCTGTTCGCCCTCTCCCCCGAGGCCCGCAGCCGGCTCAACACGGCGCTAGCCGCCGGCAACTTCATCGGCGCTGCTATCGGCTCCGCCGCCGCGACCACGCTCTGGTCCGCGGGCGGCTGGACAGCGGTCACGATCACGGGAACGGCGCTCTGCTGCTTCGCGCTCACCGTGTGGGCGCTGGGACGTCGTGGTCCACTCGTGCTCCGCTTCGCCGTGATGGACGGCGCTGTAACGGACCGCGGTGAAACCTCCCCTCAACCGCGCGACATTCGCACGTAGTGCTCGTAGTGCTCCGGAGTCGAACCCGCCATGACGCCCTCGTGCGCAGTCCACGCGTCCGCTTCTCAGCACGACCGGATGCCGGCACGATCCACTGGCCGTGACACTCGGTAGCGCGCGGTCGGCGGCAGGAGAGTGCGTGTTGGGGCGGTGATCCAGTGCGGCAGATTAGGGAACGATCACTACGCCGCCTCGCACGCCGCCTTGGGCCAGCCGGTTGTGGGCCGCTGCCGCGTCGGCGAAAGAGTAAACACCGGCGACCCGTAGCGGGATGTCACCGCCTTCTACCAATTTCACCAGTTCGCCTAGCCGGGCGCTGTCCGGCAGCACGTCCAGTGCGAACGTCCGGATTCCCCTCACCGGCTCCGGGCGCAGCGGGGGTGAGGCGGCCACGTAACCGCCGCCGTCCCTGACGAGTTCCATCAGTGACGAGCCGATCAGCGCCAGGTCGACAACCGCGTCGAACCTGTCCGCCGCTGCCGCGATCGGATCGTCCGAGCGCGGCACGAACGCCGCACCCTGCGACTCGACGAACTCGCGGTCCTCAGCCCCCGCTATTCCTGTGGCGTGCAGGCCGGCGACTCGGGCCAGCGCCAGGGTGAACCCGCCGACCTGTCCCGCGGCGCCGGTGACGAGCACGGACGAGCCCGTCGGGAGCGCGAGCAGGTCGAGGGCCTGGGCGGCGGCGAGGCCGTTGGTCGGCAGGGTCGCGGCCTCGCTGGCAGGAACCCCGACGGGCGCGGCGGTCAGCCATGCGGCATCGAGGACCACATACTCCGCGTGGGCACCGAGGGTGGTGCGCAGCCAGGGTGAGACGCCGATGACATCGTTATCCACAGTGAAATCTCCGACGGAACGACCCACCGCGTCGACCGTGCCTGCCACGTCCCAACCGGGTACGTACGGCAGCCCGGCCGGCAGTGGTGCCGGGAATCGACCGGCGCGAATCATGAGGTCAACCGGGTGCACGGCGGACGCGGCGACCCGTACTCGCACCTGCCCCGGCCCCGGCTCCGGCACCGGCATGTCCGCCACCACGTGCAGAACCTCCGGCCCTCCGAACTGTGCATAGCTGACTGCGCGCATCGCCGTACCCTCCGCTGAACGTCATGGTCGTCATTACGGTAGGTATCCTTGGGCACCGTGAGGAAGTAGGTACCTGGAAGTGCCTAGGGCACCGGAAGGGGTGGCACATGGCGACGACGACCGCTGGGCAACGACGAGAGCAGGCCAAACGCGACTATGACGCGTTCCTGGCGGGCTGCCCGACTCGGGAACTGTTGAGCACGCTCACCGACAAATGGGCGGCGCTGGTGGTCGCGGCGCTCGCCAGTGGCCCGCAGCGGCACAGCGAGCTCGCCCGCCGCATCGCCGGCGTCAGCCAGAAGATGCTCACCCAGACCCTGCGCACACTGGAACGCGATGGTCTGCTCACCCGCACCGTGACCGCGTCGGTGCCGGCCCGCGTCGACTACGCGCTCACACCGCTCGGCCACGACCTGTTCCCGGTGATGGTCGCGATCAAGACCTGGGCAGAGACACACATGGATCGCGTCTTTCAGGCGCGCGCCCAGTTCGACGCGCGATCATGAAGTCCAGCGGGCGCTGACCTCCGACCCGGTTCCCGTCCCTGCTGGCCCAGATGCGGCACGTCTTCGGGCACGACGCCCTGACGGTGGTCTGGGCCCTTCCGCGTCCCGGGTTGGCACCTGTACGGCTTCGCCGTGATCCACGCCCGTATAGCGCGTTGATCAACGGGAACCCCGCGGTGGCGCCGCCCTGCGAGCATCGGTGCCATGCGCAAGATTGCCCTGACGTTGGCCGCGGTCCTGCTGGCGTCGGGGTGCGCCGGCACGAGCACCTCGGCATCACCCTCGGGACCCTCCGCGACCGCCGCCAGCGGGTCGCCCGAAGCCGTCGTTACCAACGCGCCGGCACCGGCCTGGCGCCTGGCCACGCTGCCGGAGCTGGCCGGGCCGACCAGCGTGCTGTGGGACGTCGTGTCGGTGGACGCCACGCACGCGTGGGCCGTCGGCAGCGAGGCCTACTCGCCCGAACAGCCGAACGACACCGGCACCCCGTTGGTCCTCCAGTGGGACGGGACGCGTTGGGCACGCGCGGCGCTGCCGGCGATCGCGTGGCGCGGTCGGTTCGACCTCGTCGCGGCCGACTCGCCCTCGAACGTCTGGGCGGTCGGCAGCACGGCCGCCGCCGTCCCGGAGGACCAGGTGACGCACGTCCTGCACTACGACGGGACCGCCTGGCGCGAGGTGCCGTTCGCGCGGGGCAACAGCAAGAGCTACGCGCTGATCACCGGACTCACCGTCGTGGGTGGACACGCCTGGGTGGTGGGCAATCACCAGAGCGAGGTGATCATCGAGCAGTGGGACGGCCGGTCCTGGCAGTCGCACCAGTCGCCCGCCGAATGCCGCACCGGCGGCACGTCCTTCGGTGGCATGCCGAACTTCTGCACCTTCACCGCGATCAAGGCCTTTGGCTCGGATGACGTCTGGGCCGCCGGCAACGGCGCGTGGAAGGGGTTCAAGGGCCCGCTGCTCTTCCACTGGAGCGGCTCAGGCTGGCGTACGGTCCAGGTGGGCATCAACGAACAGGAGTCCTCGTTCGAAGCGCTCGCGGGTCGCTCGTCCGGCGAGCTGTGGGCGGTCGGCGACGGTGGGTTGGCCGTGCGCGGCAGCGGTGGATCCTTCGAGATGCTCCGGGACGCGCCGGGTGGCGCGCTGCCCGACGTGGCGACCGACCCGGCCGGACTGCCGTGGTTGATCGAGAACTCCCGAGCGCCGAGCGCGGCGCTCGCCGCGTACAGCACGGGCGCGTGGGTCGGCATGCCCGCGCCGCAGCCGCTGGACGCGGTCGGCATGAGCCTGCACGGGATCGCCGGGACCCCGGGCAGCCCGCTGATGTTCGCGGTGGGAGCGGTCGATCTCCCCACCACCCCGCGCTACCTGAGGGCGGTCGTGCTCGAGTACGTGCCAGGCCTGTCGACCGAATCGCGACCCTGACCGGTCCGATGCGACGGTTCTGGCCGGTTTTGCGGGCTAACGTCATACGGCGTGTCGCGGCTGACAGCCACCCACTCGGGAAGATCGCGCTGGCCGTGCTCGTGCGGCTGCGGGCGATGCTGGGGGTGGAGAGCTCGCCGAGGCGCTCTACACCCACGCGACGGGACTGAGAAATTCTCTGGCTCGACGCCGAGCGGCACGTGGATCTCCACGATGTGGAGCCATCTCATCGGGCCTCGTCCAAATGCACTCATCTCGGCTACTTGTTTCATTGACCTATGACCCCGGCCCGGCCAGGCTTCGGTCGAGGCGCCCGGGCTGTCGCTCTCATTTCGGCTGCCCACGCTGGTTGTGTGGCTCTCATTTGGCCTGCGCAGGCCCGGGCGTCGCCCCAAGGGCGGGGAGAGGCTCAAGAGGGTTTGCTCTGCTCGAAGTAGCGTTGCCCTCCCGGCTCGATGAACCAGGTGGATCGAGCATGGGAGGACCTGTTGAGTGTCACGTCGGATCGCGTGGTCATCGGCATGGACCCGCACAAGCGTTCAGCCACGATCGAGGTCATGGCCGGCGACGAGACCGTCATCGGCGCGGGCCGCTTCGACACCGGCCGGGACGGCTACGCGGCGATGAAGAATTACGCCAAGCAGTGGCCGCACCGGGTCTGGGCGATCGAGGGCTGCCAGGGCATCGGCCGGCACATCGCCAACCGGCTGCTGGCCGATGGCGAACAGGTCGTGGATGTCCCACCGAAGTTGTCGGCCCGGGCGCGGGTGTTCGCCACCGGCCAGGGCCGCAAGACCGATGCCACCGACGCCCACTCCATCGCGCTGGTCGGCACCCGGATGGCCGGGCTACACCCGCCGGTCAACGACGAACAGCTTGCCCTGCCGCGGATCCTGGTCGACCGGCGCCGCTCCCTCGGCGAGGACCACACCCGAATGGTCTCTCAACTGCACCAACTGCTGCTGGAGCTGATCCCTGGTGGAGCGAAGAAGAGTCTGTCCGCCGCCCAGGCCAAGGCACTGCTGGCCACGGTGAGACCCCGTGACGCGGTCGGCAAGGCCCGACGCCGGGTCGCCGCCGAGCTGATCAGTGACCTCGAACGGATCTACCAACGTTCCAAGGACGCCGACAAAGAACTAAAGGAGCTGGTCGCCTCCACCGGAACCACGCTGATGGACCTGCATGGCATCGGGCCCTCCGGCGCCGCCCGGCTGCTGGTCGAGGTCGGCGACATCGCTCGCTTCCCCAACCGGGCCCACTTCGCTTCCTGGAACGGCACCGCCCCCATCGACGCCTCCTCCGGCGACCAGGTCCGACACCGACTTTCCCGCGCCGGCAACCGACAGATCAACCGGGTGCTGCACATCATGGCCACCGTCCAGCTGCGCAATCCCACCGAAGGACGCGCCTACTTCGACCGGAAAAAGGCATCCGGCAAGACATCGATGGAAGCCATGCGCGCGCTGAAACGACGCCTGTCCGACATCGTCTACCGACGCATGCTCAACGACGCCGCAACCGCGGCAGCGGGCCCGGGAGGACACCGGGAAACGACTACAGACTCCAGCGTGACCAGCTCGCATCCCCATGCCGGTTCTTCGGAGAAGTCACTTCCCGGACCCGCCGAGACCCAGCTTAGAACCCCGCTCGCGGCGGTGTCTTGACACAGAGGGGAGCCAGATCCGGAAGTTGAGCGGTTAGCCGCGCACAGGGCATCTGACACGCAGGGTCACCGACCGCGCTGACCGTCAGATCCCGCGGACGTCGGATAGCTGCTCTCTGAAGGAAGGCCTACCTGCTGTCCAGTTTCACTCCGAGCACTCTCCTGGCTCTGTTGTTGGGCCGCACGCCGATCCCTTACTGGTCTCGACACAAGGCCGTCTCGTGCGAACGCCCGGGACGGCCTCTTGGCGTTCCGGTCCGCGCCAACCTTCCTGGTTCGCGGTCCCGGGGGGGGTGTCCCTATGGTTTTGTCAAGCGGCGACGGTTGCGGTGGGCAGCGGGCGTTGTTGGTAGGGGACCTTGTCGCGGAGCATGGCGAACAGGACGTCGACGCGGCGTCGGGCGAGGCAGATCAGGGCAGCGTTGTGGCGTTTGCCCTCGGCGCGTTTCCGGTCGTAGTAGGCGCGGCTGACCGGGTCGGCCAGGGCCGCGAACGCGGCGAGGAAGAAGGCGCGTTTCAGCTGCTTGTTGCCGCCCCGGGGTGGGTGTTCACCGCGGATGCTGCTGCCGGAGCGGCGGGTGACAGGTGCCAGGCCGGCGTAGGCGGCCAGATGGCCTGGGCTGGCGAACGCGGTGCCGTCGCCGACTTCGAGCAGGATCCGGGCTGCGGTCCTGACGCCGATGCCGGGCATCGAGGTCAGGACCTCGGAAAGAGGGTGCGCATCAAGCATCCTGTCCACCTCGGCGGCGACCTGGTCGCGCTGTTTGAGCACGTCGCGCAGGCTGTCAGCCAGCCGGGGCAGGACCGTTTCCGCAGCGGTCGTGCCCGCGACGACTACGGTCTGCTCGTCCAACGCGGTCATGACCTGCTCGATGAGGCGTTCGCCCATGCGGGGCGCGTTCTTGCTGGCGATGGCGGTGAGTTTGCGGCGGCCGGCCTTGCGCAGCCCGGCCGGTCCGCCGCAGCGCGACAGCAGCTCCAGGACGGCTTTGTGCTGCACCTTCGGCCCCAGCACCCGTTCCAGAGCAGGGTGGATCTGCGTGAGCAGCCCGCGGATGCGGTTGGCGATCCGGGTGGACTCGCCGGCCAGGTCGTCGTCGAAGCCGACCAGGACCTCGAGTTCGGCCAGGGTCTCGTCGCCGACGTCGACTCGGCGCAGCGTGTGCGGCAAGGTGCGGGCGGCGTCGGCGATCACGTAGGCGTCGCGGGCGTCGGTCTTGGCGCTGCCGGGGTGCAGGTCGGCGATCCGTCGCATCGCGAGTCCGGGCAGGTAGGCCACTTGATGACCACACGCTCGGGCTACCGCGACGGGCAGCGCGCCGATCGTCGCGGGCTGGTCGACCACGACCAGGACGTGGCCGTGGCGGCCGAGCTTGTCGAACACCTGCCGCAGTTTCGCCTCGGTGTTGACCAGCGCCCCGTCGTGCAGCCGTTTGCCGTCCCGAGTCAAGGCGACGGCGTGGTGGCCGTCCTTGCCGACATCGAGACCGAGAAACACCTGGTAGTCGCCGTGCACCGCATCGCCTCCCCGCGACGTCACCCGTCAACCCGGTCGATCAGGCGTCGACTGCCGGCAGCCACGTTACGAAGAGACCTACCCCAACAAAGCGGGTGGCCGTGTCCCTATCAGCGGTCCATCGGCGCCACCCGGCCCGGCGACAACACCCCCCGGATCATCCGAACGACAGGGGCAGTAAGTCATACCGAGCCGGGCGACCGAGCAGTCCCCGGCTGGGGACGATCAAAAAGGTAACGGGGGGGACTACGTGAGTCGCTGACCGGTCTTGTCAGGTCGTGACAGGCGCCAGGCGAGTTCGATCGGCCTGACAGCCGAGATCTGGGCAGTGCATGTCATCCACGGCATGCCCGCCCGGTGGGGACCTCCCATCCGGCGAGGCCACTGGTCCGGCACGGCTGGCGCGGCGTACTGACACCGCAACCCATCCCATAGCGCAAGGGAGGAGCGCCCCCACCGGCCCAGTCGAAGCTTCGCCCTGGTCCCCACCGCGGCGGCCCGCCGATCTCCTGTGGAGCGTCGCAATGCACACGACTCTGTCAGTCCTGTCCGACCTCGCTGCCGCCGCGCCGCAGCCACTCGCGGCTCCAAAATCCATCAACGAGGTCATCTCCTCGATCACCACGTGGATCATGGGCATCATCGCGCTGGTCGCGACAATGTTCCTGGTCATCGGCGGCCTCCGCTACATGGCCGCCGGCGGTGACCCGGCCCAGGTCGAGCAGGCGAAGGGCAACCTCAAGTCCGCCTTGATCGGCTACGCGCTGACGGTCCTCTCCCCCGTGATCCTGCAGGTCCTGCAGGGCATCATCGGCGGCTGAGGACATCTGTCATGGTCAACTGGATGATGAATGGCCTGGTGGAATGGCTCGCCGAGCGGCTGCAAGAGCTCCTCGGCGGGCTGCTGGCCTATCTGACGTCGTCGATGTTCCTGTCGCCGGACGTCACCGTGTTGCCGCAGGTGCAGACCATCGCCGCGAAGAGCGCGCTGGTCGTCAACGCCTGCTACATCCTCGCGCTGGTAACCGCCGGTATCGTGACGATGACCAGCAGTTCGGTCGAGATGCGATACGGCGTCAAGGAACTCGTGCCACGCCTAGTCGTCGGGTTCATCCTGTCGAACTTTGCGGTCCCACTCTGCGCCGTGCTCATCGATGTCGCCAACGCGTTGACTGTGGCCATGGTCGGCACTACGGCTCCGACCACGCAAGCTGTCACGCTGGCCCGCACCCACGTGGCCGCCGCCCTCATCGATCCGGCCAACGCCCTCATCGCACTGATCATCGGGCTGTTGATCGTCGGACTGATGTTCACCCTCGTCACCGGTTGGGTCGTACGCGTTGCGGTACTGGTCATCCTGGCCGGGCTCGCCCCGCTCGCGCTGGCCTGCTATTGCCTGCCCTGGACGCAACCCACCGCCGAACTGTGGTGGCGCAGCCTGCTGGGCTGCCTCGGCACGGCCGTGCTGCAGGCCATCGCGTTCTCCACCGGCATCCACCTGCTCACCGACCCGGATGCGAGCGTTCCGGTCCTGATCGGTCTGCCGGGCTCGGACGTGTTGAATCTGCTGCTGGTCGCCGTGGTTCTGTGGATGACGGTCAAGATCCCCGGACTGATGGGTCGCTACGCGACGGGCAAGGGGTCGCCGAACAGCGGCGGGGTTTTGCTGCGGGCAGTGGTCATCCAGGGCATCACCCGTCGTCTACCGCTCGGCAGGCTCGGACGTGCGGCCTTGCGAGGTGGGCGATGACGATCGAGGACACCGTGCCGCGCGCCGTTGTCCCGGCCAATGTCAACGAGCCCGACCGCATCGCGTTCGGGCTGACGTTCCGGCAGCTGGGCATCGTCGGCGGCGCCGGCCTGGTCGGGTTCGGTGTCTACCGCACGTTCGGGCATCTGCTGCCGCAGATGGCGTGGATCGTCGCTGGGGCAGTCGTGTTCGCCGTGGCGGTCGTGGTGGCGCTCGGCCGCCGGGACGGCCTGCCGCTGGACGTGTGGCTGCGACACGGGTTCGCGCTCAGCCGCAGGCCGCGCACCCTCACACCGGGTAGGGCTCGGGTCAGCTCGGTCGCGGACGTGGCCGGCAAGCCGAGCCTTCCGACGCCGCTGCACTCTCCGGTCACGGCGGTCAGCCCCGACCGGAGTCCTAACCAGTGAGGGCAGCGGCAAGGTCCTGATCGCCTGCGGCACGACAAACATCCACCTGCGCACCGGCGGTGAGCAGGGGGCCCTGTTGGAGGGGTTTGGCCGGTTCCTCAACAGCCTGACCGGGCCGGCGCAGATCGTCGTGGCCGCGCAGCGGCACGACCTGAGCGTCTACGCGCAGGCAACTGCCGACCACGCGCCACGCCTGGCGCACCCGGCGTTGCAAGCCGCCGCCGACGACTACGCCTCGTTCCTGCTCGACCTCGACAGCCAGCGCGATCCGCTGCGCCGCCAGGTCCTCGCCGTCGTCACCGGCGAGTACGCGGCCGACACGGCTGTGCGCGCCCTGTGCGGGCTCGGTGTCGAAGCCGCCGCTCTGGACGGGCCGGCTGTCGCCTCCGCGCTGGCCGGCGCGGTCGATCCGTTCTCCCCACCGGTGCCTGGCCCGCGTGCGGTACCCGGCGCCCCGATCACCCTGCGGAGCACATCGTGAACCTGTTGAAAAAGCGCAAGATGAGTGTCGCGGCCGGGGACGGGATGCCCTCCCCGGCCGCGTTGTCGGTCACGCCGTGGCACGTGCAGGTCGGCGACGGGTACGCCGCCACCTACGCGGTGTGCGGCTACCCGGCCGAGGTCGGCCCCGCCTGGCTCGACCCGCTGCTGTCCTACCCCGGGCGGGTCGACGTCGCGGTGCACCTGGACCCGGTGGCGCCGCAACTGGCCGCGCCGATGCTCAAGCGCCAGCGCGCCCGCCTCGAGTCCTCCCGCCGCCTCGACGCCGGCCAAGGCCGGCTGGGCGACCCGATGGTCGAGGCGGCAGCGGCCGACGCCGCCGACCTCGCCGAACGCGTCGCCCGCGGGGCGGCGAAGCTCTTCGACGTCGGCATCTACGTCACCATCCACGCCCGTACCCTCGACGAACTCGCCACCGTCACCGCGGGCGTGAAGTCCGCCGCGGCCAGCGTGCTGCTTGACGTGCAGCCGGCGACGTTCCGCCACCAGCAGGGCTGGGTGGCCACGCTGCCGGTCGGCGTGGACCCGCTACGGATGCGCCGCATCCTCGACACCACCGCCCTCGCGGCGGCGTTCCCCCTCGCCTCGGCCGACCTCGCCGCACCGGCCCCGGGCACCGTCGCCCCACCACAGGGGGTGCTGTACGGGGTCAACACCACGTCCAACGGGGTGCTGATCTGGAACCGGTGGGCGCAGGACAACCACAACAGTGTGGTCCTGGCGCGCAGCGGCGCCGGGAAGTCCTACTTCGTCAAGCTCGAGGTGCTGCGCAACCTGTACCAGGGCACGACGGTGTCGGTCATCGACCCCGAGGACGAGTACGCGCCCCTCGCGGAGCACGTCGGCGGCGCCGTCGTGCAGCTCGGTCAGCCCGGCGTCAGGGTCAACCCGTTCGACCTGCCCGCCGACAACCGTCCCGACACCCTGACGCGGCGCGGGCTGTACCTGCACACGCTGATCTCGGTCATGCTCGGCGCGGCACCGCCGCCGGCCGAACGCGCCGCTCTCGATCGGGCGATCACCGCCACCTACAACCGGGCCGGGATCAACGGCGACCCGGGCACCTGGACCACACCCGCGCCGCTGCTGCGCGACCTGGCCGCAACCCTCGACGCGGACGGCGACCCCGCCGCCGGGCACCTGGCCGCCCGGCTCGCGCCGTGGACGGTCGGCAACTTCGCCAGCATGTTCGACGGGCCGACATCCACCCGGCCGGAGGGCCACCTGGTGGTGTGGAGCCTGCGGCACCTGCCCGACGAGTTGCGCACCGTGGGAACTCTGCTCGCCCTCGACTCGATCTGGGCCGGCATCGACACTGCGCCCGCGGGCGCCCGCCGGCGTCGACGGCTCGTCGTCGTGGACGAGGCGTGGCTGCTGATGCGCGACGGCGAAGGCGCGCGGTTCCTGTTCCGGATGGCCAAGGCCGCCCGCAAGCGCTCCGCAGGTTTGTGCGTCATCACCCAGGACGCCTCCGACGTCCTGTCGAGTGACCTCGGCCTGGCGGTGGTGTCCAACGCCGCCACGCAGGTGCTGATGCGCCAGTCCACGCAGTCCATCGACGCGGTGTCCGAGGCGTTCGGCCTGACCGCTGGGGAGTCGAGCCTGCTGCTGTCGGCTCCGCGCGGTGAGGGCCTGCTCGTTGCTGGTCGTAGCCGGATCCCGTTCCGCAGTGTCGGATCGGCGGCCGAGCACACGCTCGCCGTGACCGGAATCGGGGAAGCCGAATGATGACCACTGCGACCTGGCCCGCCGACGTCGGGCACTGGATCATCGCCCGGCCGTGGCTGGGCTTCATCGCCGCCGCCGCGATCCTCGCCGCAGTGTTCGGCCACGATCAGGTGCTCGCCTGGCGGCACAAGCGGTTCACGATCGGCGCACGGTGGCTGAGCATCGCCGCCCCGCCGGAGGTCACCGCCGAGGCAGCCGCGGCGTTCTGGATGACGCTGGTCGGCGTGCTGACGCCGTCGGTGTGGCAGCAGCGCCTGTTCGGCATCGCGCACGTCGGCTGGGAGTACATCTGGACCGGCCGGTCCCTGACCATCCGGGTCTGGGTGCCCGGCACGGTGCCGGACGGCGCGGTCGAGGCCGCCGTCCGGGCGGCCTGGCCCGCGGCCACCCTCACCACCTCCGGCGCCGCACCGCCGATTCCGCCCACCGTCGCCGAGCAGGTGGGCGGGGCGCACTGGCCGCAGCACACCGACTCGCTGCCGCTGCGCAGCGAGCACGACACCGACCCGCTGCGGGCGCTGCTCGCCGCCGGCGCCCAGGTACGCCACCGCGAACACGCCTGTGTGCAGATCCTCGCCCGCCCGGCACCCACCCGCCGCGTCCGCGCCGCCCGCAGGGCCGCGGCGAGCACCAGCAGCCATCGCCGCGGGCGGCCCGACCTGGCCACCCGCGCCGTCACCGGGGCGGTGCGGGTGGCCATCGAGCCGCTGCTGTGGTTCCTCGACGTGTTCACGCCCGGCTCGTCGCGGCCACGCACCCATGCCCCAGTGGTGCGTCCGGGCGAGCGGGACCCGGTGGCCGTCGCCGACGCCCGCACCATCGTGGACAAGGCCGTGCGGGTCCCGCACTACGAGATCGCAGTCCGGTTCGCCGTAGCGGCCGACGCCGGCACGTCCCCACCAGACCCGCAACGGGCCGCCCAGGTCCGCTCACGCCTCGGCGGGCTCAGGCACACCATCGCCTCAGCTGCCGCGGCGTACACCGGCCCGAATCGGCTGCGGCGGATGAAGATGCCCCAGCCGGTGGCCACGATCGCCGGACGGCGACTGCGGCGCGGGTTCCTGGCCACCGTCGCGGAACTCGCGGCCCTCGCCGCCCTGCCGCAGGACCTCGCCGTCCCGGGCCTCGATCGGGCCCGGGCCAAGGCCGTGCCGGCGCCCGTGCAGGTCCCCTCCGGCGGCCGGGGCGTGAAGGTGCTGGGCCGCTCGCAGATCGGCCACCACAGCGTCGGGCTCAAGGTCTCCGACGCCCGCCAGCACGTGCATGTCGTCGGCAAGACCGGCGTCGGCAAGTCCACGCTGCTGCTGAACATGATCCTCGGCGACATCAAGTCCGGGCGCGGGACCGTGGTCATCGACCCGCGCGGGGACTTGATCACCGACATCCTCGACCGATTGCCCGCCTCGCAGGCCAAGAAGATCGTGATCATCGACCCGGATCAGGAGAACCCCGGCTGCTTCAACCCGCTCGATGACGGCGGCGACCCGCACCTGGCCGTGGACAACCTCGTCGGCATCTTCGCCAAAATCTTCCAAGGCCAGTGGGGGCCCCGCATGGACGACACCATGCGGGTCGCCTGCCTCACGCTGATGCGCCACGCGAAACCAACCCTGAGCCTGGTCCCGTCGCTGCTGCAGGACCGGGACTTTCGGGCCCGGTTCACCCACGGCCTGGACGACCCGGACGGCCTCGGCGGGTTCTGGCTCTGGTACGACGGCATCAACGAGCAGTTCCGCGGCCAGGTCATCGCACCCGTCCTCGCCCGACTCCGAGCCTTCCTGCTGCGGGACTTCGTGAAATCGGTGATCGGTAACGCCCACTCGTCGTTCGACATGGGCCGGGTGCTCGACGGCGGGGTGCTGCTGTGCCGGCTACCCAAGGGCATCCTCGGTGAGGAGACCAGCCGCATCCTCGGCTCGATGATCGTCGCCCGGGTGTGGCAGGCCGCCATCGCCCGCGCCAGCATCCCCGAAGACCAGCGAAAAGACGCCAGCCTCTACATCGATGAGTGCCACAACTTCCTCACGCTGCCCGGCAACGTCGGCGACATGCTGGCCGAGGCGCGCGGGTTCCGGCTCGGGCTGGTCCTGGCGCACCAGGACCTAGCGCAACTGCCCCACGACATCGCCGCGGCGGTGTCGGCCAACGCACGGTCGAAGCTGTTCTTCACCGTCGACCCGGCCGACGCGCGGGAGTTGTCCCGACACACCAAACCGGAGCTCGACGAGCACGACCTCGCCCACCTCGACGTGTACACCGCCGCTGCCCGCCTGCTGGTCGGCAACCGGGAGCTGCCCGGGTTCACCTTCGTGACCAACCCGCCGGCGCCGGCGGTGGGTGAAGCGACCGCGATCCGGCAGGAGTGCGCCACTGCTCACAGCCGCACCGGTGGTGAGCCGCCGATGCAGCAGCTCGCTCGTACCGCGATGAAACGGCGCATGACCGACCGCGAACGCTGAGCCCGCCGGCTCGTGCGGGGGCTCGGTTGGGTGCGGCACCGGGGGCTCGTGTGGGGGTGTCCGCGACACGAGACCCCACACGAGCCCCCTACACCTGGCCTGTCAGGTGCCTGACCTGCCCCAACCCACCCGACGTCAGAACCACAATCAAGATCAACCCATCCAGACTCCCTACGGGACTCTCTCTCCAGGGGTGAATCCACCTATGCCGCAATCACGCTCGGCCAGCCTGCTGGCCATCTATCCCCACATCACCAGCCGTGACCGCCGGCTGCTCCAGCTGCTCGACGAGCACCGGGTCCTCACCACCGATCAGATCCACCGCATGCTGTTCCTCGCCCGCCGGACCTGTCAGATCCGCCTCGGTGAGCTGGCCGCCCTGGGCCTGCTGGACCGGTTCCGGTTCGCCCGCGCCGGAGGCGGCAGCCACCCGTGGCACTGGACGCTCGGCCACCAGGGGCAGCGGTTTCAGGCCGCCGCTCACCACCGGCCCGAGCCGACCGTGCGCGCCAGCCGCCAGAGCGTCGACCGGCTCTCAGCCAACCCGAACCTGACCCACCTACTCACGGCCAACGAGTTCTTCGTCCGGCTCACCGTGTACGCCCGCCAGCACCCGCAGGCGCGGCTGGACCGGTGGTGGTCCGAGACGATGACCGCGAAGCAGTTCCGCACCGTCACCGCCGACGGGCACGGCCTGTGGAGCGTCGCGGACACCACGGTCGGGTTCTTCCTGGAGGCCGACACCGGCACCGAGGCGCTGGGTCGGGTCGTGGCCAAGCTCGACCGATACATCCAACTGGCCCGCCGCGGCGGCCCCCGCTACCCGGTGCTGTTCTGGCTCGGCAGCGAGCACCGTGAGGAACACCTGCACCGGCTCCTGCGCGGCCGACGCGACAGCGTTGCCCTCGCGACCGCCACCCACGCCACGGACCCCGCCGAAGCGATCTGGCTTCCCGGCGGCGCCACCAGCCGAGTCCGGCTCACCGAGCTGCCCAGCGACCACGGCCAGCCCGTGGCGGACAACCCGAACTACGACGAGAGCGGCTTCGTGCTGTCAACTACCCGCCCATGAATGGGCGGGCTTGCAGATCAACCCCGCTGCTGGGTGCAACGAGGTGCCGCGTGTGGGCGATTGACTGCTCCCCAGCCGTCCACACCGCGCTGGGCGATGTTGACGGCCGCATTCCGATCGGCGTGGGCAACGACCCCGCACGACCGGCAGATGAAGGTGGCCTGGTCGGGCCGATTCCGCTTGTCCCGGTGACCACACTGCGCACACGTCTGCGAGGTGTACGCCGGGTCGACCTGGACAAGAGCGACACCGGCCCGGCGAGCCTTGTAGGTCAGGAAAGAGCCGAGCTGGGCGAACGCCCACGAATGCACCGCGGCCCGTTGGGGCTTGCGCAGCCGTACCCTCTGCCGGATCCCCGTCAACTGCTCGACGGCGACCCCGCGCGAGGTGCGTGCGGCCTCGGCCACGATGCTTTTCGAGATCACATGGTTGGTGTCGGTGGCATGCCGCGCTTCCTTGCGCTTGCGCCGGGCCAGCAGCCGCCGCGCGGACTTGGTGCCCTTGGCTTGCAGACGGGCGCGCAGTCGCAGCTGCCGCCGCCGGTAGCGGTTCAGCTTCTCCCCGGCGTACACCCGCCCGTCGGAGTCGGTGGCGATGTTCACCACGCCGAGATCCACGCCAAGGAACCCCTGCGGGTCGACCGGATCAGCCTCGGCAACCTCGACAGTGGCGCACAGAAACCACGTGCCGTCGCGGTGCACGAGGTCGGATTCCCCGACCGGCAACTCGGCCACGGCCTTGAGCTGCTCGGGCGAACCGGTGTAGGCGACACCCTTGCACCGTCCGTCGATCGTCCAGATCGACACGGTGCGCGAGTCGGACTGCCACGACAGCATCCTGGCGTCGTACGGCTGCGCGGCGTCCCACCGGAATCGGACCGGCGTCGCCTCGACCCGCCGCCGGCGCTGCGACCCTGGCTTGCCGTAGTTACCAGCCGTGATGTTGGCGTGCAGCGTGGTGTAGGCGTCGGCGACCTTCTTGATGACGTGCTGCGCGGCCTGCGCCCCGAGCCGGTAGTCGGTCCTGATGCCGTGGTATGCGTGCCGGCGCAGGTCGTAGTTGCGGTAGCAGTCGATGTCACGGGCCATCCGCGCTACATCGGACGCCGCCTCGTTGCAGGCGCGCAGAGTCGCCGTCAGCGCGGACGCCTGCTCCGACGTCGGCAGCAGCTTCACCTGCACAACCAGCTTCACCAGCCCATCGTATCATTTGGTCCATGTCACCTCGATGGACTCCAGACCCAGACGTGCGCAGGGGTCGCAGCGTCGTCCACAATCTTCACGCGCACTTGGTCTTCACCACCAAGTACCGACGCGGCGCCCTCACCGATCCGATCCTCACCCGCTGCCAGCAGGTCATGGCCCAGGTGTGCGAAGACTTCGGCGCGCAGCTGCGCGAGTTCAACGGCGAAGACGACCACGTCCACCTGCTCGTGCACTACCCGCCAGCCGTGGCTCTGTCGAAGTTGGTCAACTCGCTCAAGGGTGTCTCGGCCCGGTATCTGCGGCAGGAGTTCCCGTCCCACCTCAGTCGGTATCTGTGGGGCGGTCACCTGTGGTCGCCGTCGTACTTCGCCGGCTCGTGCGACGGTGCCCCACTAGGTGTGGTCAAGGAGTACATCGAGAACCAGAAGCGTCCAGGTCCGTGACGGCGTTCCTCCCGGCCGTAAACGGCCGGGGTTCCCGCCTTATTCACTGCTGACAGACCCTGGCGGGCTCGCGACGAAACCCTGTCAGCGCAGCTCAGCGGCATGCTCGGCAATCCTGACAGAGGGGGTGCTGTCAGGTCGCGACGCTACGGTGCAGCTTCTTCCTTTTACTCGCACCGCCGCCCATCTGTCCCCCCGGGACCTGCCCGCGCCAGCGGGATCACCCACAGCCCACCTCCCGGTCGGCTCGTGATCCACGCCCCGCGCCTCCCACGGCAGCGTCCCGGCCAGATGCCGCGATCCGGCGCCACCACGACGCCAACCCTCCACCCCCACGCCTGCACGAAGGAGGCACCCCGCCATGCCCACGTCCATGCCGCTTCACACCCCGGTCGTCACCGTGTGCTTCGCCCCCGGCGAAGACGCGGACTGGTTCGCCGCCTCGGAAAAGGTCAACCACCTCCTGGACACCGACGGCACACCGGCCCGCCGCTACCACGTGCGCCACCGCCGCCTCATCGGCTGGCTGACCCGCTTCCTCGGCTACTACCTGCTCGACGCCGCCCGCCGCTTCGGCGCGGTCACCATGGCCGCCGGAGGCCGCAAGGGCCGCCTCGACCTGACCGGTACCGCGGCCAGGGCCGCCAACGACGCCACCCTGCGCTGGCGTGCCTGGAACACCCACATCGCCGCGACGACCCGTCCGGCCCACCCCTTCGAGGACTACCTCGCCCAACACCACGCCGACCCGACCAAGCTGAGCTTGGCCGAGGCCCGCCGCCGCTTCGAGCAGCAACCCCGCGTCCTGGCGACGCTCGCCCTCTCCTTCGACCCGTACGAGCTGTCCGTCTACCAAGCCGGCGAAGCCACCTACGTCGGGCTGCACTGGCGCATCGCGCTGATCGGCGACGCGCTGATCACCACCGACGGCCGCCTGCTCATCCCGGCCAGTGACTCCGTCGCTGACCGGTTCCGCTTCCTCAACGAGGCGTGCGGCTACCTGCGCAGCCTGCGCTCAACCGCGCGACTGTGCGCGGTCGCCATCGCCTAACCGGCTATCGCCTGACCCGACCGAGGACCGGTCGCAGCCCCGCTGCGACCGGTCCTCGCCATGCCCACAGCCCGCCCACTGGCAAAGGAGATCCCCGTGTTCCTGACCGATCCCGCCCTACGGCGCATCGCCGCCGACACCAACGACGTCCTACCCGAGCACCTCTGGCGCCACGACACCGCCACCCCCGATCCCCTCGGCGACCTCG
This sequence comes from Micromonospora sp. NPDC005161, assembly GCF_053599855.1. Lineage (NCBI taxonomy): Bacteria > Bacillati > Actinomycetota > Actinomycetes > Micromonosporales > Micromonosporaceae > Micromonospora > Micromonospora sp. NPDC005161. Next base: position 11,561 of record NZ_JBSFYQ010000052.1, on the reverse strand, counting down.
CCCGCATCCTGCACAAGACCGCCCGCGACTTCACCGGCAGCACCACCAGCCTCGATGAGGCCCTCGCCCGGGTGGGTGTGCTCGCCGAGACGGCCCGGCAAGGTCTGGCCGCCCGCGCCGACCTGCACATCTCCGGCTATCACCAGACCCTCGCCGACGCGCTCGTCGCCCGCGAACGGCACACCGTCCTCGGGGCCGCGCTCGTCACCTGCTACCACGCCTGGCGCAACCACCGGCCAATCGCCGACGGCGACCAGCGGTACCTGCTCCTGCAGCGCTGCAACCCGTCGCGCGGCGTGGCGACGCTACGGCGCAACGACCCGCACACCTGGCTGGTGGTGCCCGACGCCGAGGCCGCCGGCGCCTTCGACATCCCCTACCCGGATCGCGTCGTCGGCGAGGTCACCGAGACCGAGCACGGGTGGACGCCCACCGCCTACATCGCCCGGCCGCATCACCCGGCCCCGCTCGCCACGGTGAATCCGCTACCCGCATGCGGTGACCTCGCCTCAGCTTGCCGATCCCTGCTGCGCTGGTGGCACCTGCGCCACTCCGACACCTGGCGCAACCGCACCCCGAACCAACTCGACCCCGCCGAACTCGCCCACCTCACCACCTGAAGCGGGGGGACCTCATGCCGCACCTCGACACGATCAGCCGCTGGATCACCGCGACGACCGACCGCACCCTCGACCAACACGCCACCGACCCCGTCCCCGCCGCCGCGCACCTGCCCGAAGCCGCCGCCAATCTGCGGCACCTGCGCACCGAGCTGCTGCTCGCGGTGGACCAGCTGCGCACCCTACTGATCAACGACGACGACCTGAACGGCTCTACCAGCACGGTCGCCGGCCCGATGGAGACCATCAGCGAGCTGGTCCGCGAGTATCGGTACGCCCGCAACTGGATCGACACCCTCATCGGCGACGAGGCTCGGGCCGCGTACGCGCAGACGAACCCGGGCCGGTCGCTGCGGGGGCGCTACGTCAACCCCGGCGACACGGTCCTGGTCGTCCTGCCGCACACCGACTCCTGCCGCCGGCAGAACCTCGCCGGACACGCCACCCACATCAGAGTCGGCATGTCGGACGCCAGGCTCCGCCCGTCCGGCAGCGTCAACCCGCTGTGGCTGTCCCACGCCGACGCCGGGATCTACCGCGATCCCACCGAGGACCGCCTCTACATCCTGCAGACCGCCGACGACGAGGCCACCCCCGGCCACTGACCGGCCGCCGCGGCACCACCCACCGCCACGACCACCGGGCCGCACCTGAGCGGCACCCCTCGGCAGCGCACCACGACACGCGCCCGCCGCGCTGACCGCTGCCCGCAACCCGGCGCCCCACCGCCCGACACACCACCGTGCCGGGCGTCCCCACCAGTTCCCGAGGAGGGAAACCCTGATGGAACACACTCCCCTGACGCCTGCCACGCAGGCCGTCCTCGACGCCCTGACCGACCTCGGCCAGGGCACCCTCCACGAGTTGGCCGACAAGTCCGGCAAGGCCCGCTCGACCACCGACAAGGCGATCAAGAACCTGGCCGACGCCGGTGTCATCGTCGCGGTGGATACCGACGCCGAGGGCACGCCCACCCGGTGGACCCTCGCCGCGTCGACCGACACCACCGCCCTCACACCCGTTAACGCAGCGGACGAGACCGACATCGGCGACCCTGACGCCGACAACGCGGCCAACCAGCCGGACATGGAGTTGGGCGACCAGCCCACCGAAGCGGTCCACGACGCCGAGAACGACCGACCGGATGACGGCAGCGACGACAAGCCGGATACCGAGACGACCGACCAGCCGGGCAGCCAGATCGACAGCGACGACGCGACCGAGCCCGACGGCACAACCGAAGACGACGCCGACAGTGGCGAGGACGAGCAGGCGCCAACGGTCGCCGCCGTGCAGCCCGCTCGCCCTGGTGACCGCAAGGTCATGGCCATCAAGGGTGTCCTGGCCGACTACGGCGACGACGGCGCGACCCTCGACGTGATCGTGGCCGAGAGCGGTATCAGTCACCCGACCGCCTCCCGGCTGCTCACCGCGATGGAGCAGGCCGACGCCGCCCGCCGGCTGCCCGGCCCGCCGGAGCGGTGGATCGCCGGCCCGACGAAGGCCAGCGAGGTCGACCCGAACCCGGAGCCGCCCCGCTGCCCGCTGTGCTACCAGGTCATCCGTGGCCTGGCGACCGCGCCGAGCACCACGGCGGCGGTGCTGCCCCTGATCCGGCCTGACGGCACGCTGCACGTCGTCGGCCCGAACGGGGAGACCCACATCGTCACCTTGCCCCTGCGCACGCCGGCGCGCGCGCCGGGCATCACGGGGAGCGTGGGCCGCCGCATTGACGCGACCCTCAACGCCGACGGCAGCCAGCCGTTCGGCCGGGGCGAGTTGGAGAAGCTGACTCTCGACGTCCTGGCGGCGAACATGGGACGGGCGATGAGCCCGCAAGACATCGCGACCGCGATCAGCGGACAACTTGGCCGCGCGGTCAGTTCCGGCGCGGTGCGCAACAACTGCACCAAGGCCGCCGCCGCAGGCCGGATAGCCCTGGTCTCTGACGCGCCGCTGACCTTCGCCTACCCCGCGCAGCCCGACCACGCCGTCAGCACTGAGGCCAGCGCGGGCAGCACCGGGCACGGCGACAACGACGCCGAGCAGTCCTGACCCGGTACATGCCGATCATGCTGCGGGGCCGGGCCATCCGGTGAGGCCACACGAGATCGCCCCGGTATCAACGCCACCCCCGACGGGCGCCGCATCGGCACGAACGCCGTCACCACCTGCTGCCTGCACACCGCCGCCACCGGTCACCTCACCCAGGTCACCGCAGAACCGATGACGTTCGCCGACCCCACCGCTGCGATCACGACCGGCGAAAGCCACCGCGAGCAGTCCTGACCCGCACCATCCCACACCCATCGCGGGGGCCGAGCGATGCGCTCGGCCCCCGCGGCACATCGAAGAGGAGAAACCCGTGCCACACGAACTTGAGACGTTCGCCGACGGAACGACCGCCTTCGCCAGCGCCCGACTGTCGGCCTGGCATCAGCTGGGGACCGTCACCCAGGACACCATGAAGGCCGAGGAGATCATGGCCGCCGCGCGGCTCGGCGACTGGGGCGTGCGGACCATCCGCACCGTCGGCATCGACATCGTCAACGGCGTCGAGGTGCAGATCCCCGCCGACGACAAGCGGATGACCGTGCGCCGCAACCCCGTCACCGGTGACACCGAGTACCTGGGCATCGTCGGCACCGACTACACCGTGGTCCAGAACGAACAGTGCGCCGAGATGCTCGACCGCCTGGTCGATCAGGTGGGCGGCGCCCACTTCGAGACCGCCGGAAGCCTGCGCCGCGGCAAGAGCGTGTTCGTCACGATGAAGCTGCCTACAGCGATGAAGATCGCCGGGGTGGACCGACTGGACCTCTACCTGATCGGCACGACCTCCCACGACGGCACCGCCGCGCTGCGCGTCGACGCCAGCCCCATCCGGGTGGTGTGCGCGAACACCCAACGCGCCGCCTTCGCCCACTCGGTCGGGCACTACACGTTCCGGCACACCTCCAACGTCACCTCCCAGATCAGCCAGGCCCGCGAAGCGCTGGGACGGATGTGGACGTACATGGAGACCTTCGAGAAGGCCGCCGAGCGGATGCTCCAGACCGAGCTGACCATGCGCGAGTTCGAGAGGGTCGTCGGCCAGGTGTGGCCGGTCAAGGACAACGCCTCCGAGCAGACCCGCAACAACGCCAAGCAGCGCCTCGGCACCCTGAAGTACCTGATCCGCGAGGCCGACACCCAGAAGGCCATCGCCGGCAGCCGGTGGGCCGGATACCAGGCCATCACCGAGTACCTCGACCACTACCAGCCCGCCAAGGACGAGTTCGCCCGCGCGAACCGGGTGCTCACCGGGAACGTCGGTGAGCTGAAGGTGGCCGCCTTCGACCTGCTGAAGGTCTGACCGCACCTCGACACGTCGGGGCAGCGGTCCACCGACCGCTGCCCCGGCCTGCAGGGAACGGACATACCCATGGCACCGCCGAGTACCAGGCGGCGCGGATCAGACGGAACGGCCTGCCGATGATCCGCCACATCCGCCACCCCCGAGACCTCCGACAGTCCGTGTGCGGTCTGCCCGCCGCCGACGTGCAGCGGTGGGAAACCGAAGACCCGCCGCGCGTCGAGGTCACCTGCGAGGACTGCTACACCCTGCTCCCCGAAGCAAAACGACCCGACGACGCAAACCACCCACCCGGCGATGCCACGCTCATCGACACGCTGCGGCGCATCGTCGCCAACCGGCAGCACGCAAAGATCGACGGTGTCCTCGTCGACCTGTGGTCGGCCAGCGTCACCGTCCTCATCTGGGACCAGCTCCGCGACGACAAGCGGCAACGGCTGCTGACCCTGCCGTCACACGAGCTGATCCTGCGCTGCATAGCGATCTACGCCCACGTCACCGCGAAGAAGGACCACCAGTGACCGGACCTCGACCACCCCGGTGGTTCCACTTCGGGCCGTGGGTGTACTCGATCGACGCCGCTCAGGCGCTGATCGAGGCGTCGCCCCGTGACACCCGACCCCTGGGCGTGCCGGCGTGGGCCGCCGCGTACGGCCTCGCCCATCTCGACAACCCGTGGGCAACCAGCCTCATCGGCCCGACCAGCACCGCCCTCAATCGGACCTACGCCATGACCACCGACCTGACCCGCCCGCTGATCGTGGGTCAGCTCACCATCAGCGGACACCCGCCCGGCCCGCTGCTCATCGACGGAACCCACCGTCTCTACCGCGCCTGGCGCGAACACGTGCCCCGCCTGCCGGCCCACCTGCTCACCGTGCAGGAGACCCGCCAAATCCAGCACGACCTGCTTTAGGGAACACACACAATCTCCAACCCCCGCCGTCGACCCGCTGACGGCCTGACACCACCCGTCCCCACCGCGTACGCCTCGGAAGCCGCCCCTACGCCGGCGGCGACCGAGGCGTACGCGCATTCACACCCTTGCGGAGGAACCCGTGACGTACACGCCACCGTGGCGCAGGGTCTGCGACTGCCGCTGCATCATTCACCACCGCCTGCCGCGCACCACCTACAACGAGCCCGGCTGCGCCTGCACCATCACCTGCGCCACCCAACCCATCACGCTGCTGCCCAACCAGCGGGACCGCGCACTCTTCCTCGACCAGGGCGGCGACCTCTGGCACGTCCCCGCCATGACCAACGGCACCTGGGACTGGGACAACGCCACAAAGGTCGCCACCCGCGCCGACGTCTACGACGCCGGCCTCGTCATCGAGCACCTGCTACGCCAGGCCGCCAATGTCCTCCACACGTCCACCGACTGAAACGACCGCTCAACGTGGGCCGCCCAAGCGGGCGGCCCACGACCCCTTTTGTGCTCCACGACCAAGGAAGACATCTATGCACCGCACCTACCGCGATGCCCGCGAGCGCGCCTGCGACTGCCGCTGCCCGATGCACCATGGCCAACCGCGCTCGATCTACAACGACCCCGACTGCCACTGCCTGGCCGCCTGCGCCAGCCAGCCCCTGCCCCTGCTCGCCGGACAGATCAACGGCGCCGTGTTCCTCGAATTCGCCGACGCCCTCCGGTACGTGCCCAGCTTGCAGCCCGGGCACTGGGACTGGCGCTACCCCACCCGCGTCGACATGGGCTACCCGCTGTTCCCGGCCAGCACCCTGATCGCCGACCTCCTCCGCGAGACCCACGCCGATCTACTCCCCCTTGTCTACCGCCGCTAGAACGCGCGTCGCGGCTTCCAGCCGCACACCCGCACGCAGACCGACCCCTTCTGGCTATCCCGAGAGGTCATCACCATGACAAAGCTCATCATGGGCGTCGTCACCGTCGTCGTCATCGCCTGCTTCGGCCTGCCCCTCCTGCTGCTGTCCTCCGTCACCGGCGGCGGCCCCGGCGGATGCGCCATCGCCGCCCCGTCCGCCCTACGCCCCTCCGGGCAGCCGCCTGGCCCCGACCGATGGGACACCGAGCAACTCGACATCGCCGCCGCGATCGTCGACGTCGGGGTCACCAAAGGCGTACCCCGCTGGGGCTGGACGGTCGCCGTCGCCACCGCCATGCAGGAATCCGGCCTGCGCAACCTGCCCTTCCTCGGCGACCGCAACGACCACGACTCCATCGGCGTCTTCCAGCAACGCCCCAGCCAAGGCTGGGGCACCATCGCGCAACTGTCCGAGCCCGCTTACCAGGCCGGCAAGTTCTTCGACAGGCTCCAGACCGTGCCCGGCTGGCAGACGATGCCGCTCACTCAGGCCGCGCAAGCCGTCCAGGTGTCGGCATTCCCCGACGCCTACGCCAGGTGGACCGACGACGCCCTGCACCTCGTGGAGCAGCTGACCAGCACACTCGTCGACTGCGCCACCGACGCCCTCGACGCGCTCCCCGCCGGGTTCGCGCTACCCGCCAACACCCCACCCGCCGTAGCGACCGCCATCGTCTGGGCCGTGAGCCAACTCGGCACGCCGTACCACTTCGGCGGCTCCTGCACCGACCCGCACTCCGGTGACCCCGCCAACCAATGCGACTGCTCCTCGCTTATGCAATCCGCGTACCGGGCCGCCGGCATCTTTATCCCGCGCGTCACCACCGACCAGGTAAACGCCGGCAAGCCGGTGGCCGACCCGGCGCTCCTGCTACCCGGCGACCTCGTCTTCATCCCCGGCAGCCAAGGGACTATGGCCAACCCCCGCCACGTCGGCATGTATCTCGGTCAGGGATTGATCACCGAGGCGCCAAGAACCGGCGACGTGGTCAAGATCTCGCGACTGAGCAACTGGTTAGGCCAGATCGCCGCCATCAGGCGGGTTGTGCTGTAACAGCCTCGGATACCACCTCGATCCCGCTTGATGCTCCATCACTGCCGACCTTGGTGAGCGGATCGCGGCAGATCCGTGCATCTGTCACGGCCGGGGATGAGGCCGCAGAGACCGCTCCGGCGGACCGGACACAACCGGCGCCGATGTACCTCCCGCGTGTGGACCGCGTTCACCTTGCACGCATCCTGCACCGGCCCGACAGCACCGGGCCCCAGTAGTGCGAGTCGGCGAATAGCCAACCCTCGTCGGCAGCGCCTCGGCGGGCGCGGGCTCGCCCGCGAAGTACGCCGCCAGCTCCGCGTCGCATTCCCGGCCAGCCAGCGCTGGGTGGCGCGCAGCGCCTCGGGGGGCGGCACCCGGCCGCACGTTCCGGCACGCCTAAGAGCAGCTGACAGCGCTGCATGAGCGTTCCCGACAGGTCGGCGACCGGCCATAGGGTGCCGATCACGCATCCTGCGTCGGCTCGCAGGAAGCCGGCGGGCAGGCCGACCGTCTCGTCTGGCATTCTCGATATCCGCCGCTTGCCACCGGATCTGATGGCACCCTGAACGCGGGGGTGCTGTCGCGAGCCCGGGAGAGGCGGCATCGGGATCACGGTGAACGGCTTCTGATGCGTACCGCGTTGATCGTGTTGGCCGCGCTGGCGGCGGCCGTGGTCGTGGACCTGGTCTCCGGCGTGCTGGTTCGCCGGGTTGCCCGTGGCCGCTACAAGTGGCTGCTGGAGCCGCTGCGGCTCGCCTGCCGCCGCCCGGCAGCCACGGTCCTGCTGATCGGGGCGCTGTACTACGCGCTGCCGCCCGGACTGGCCGGGTGGCATCGTTATCTGCGGCACGCCATCCTGCTGGTCCTGATCGCCGTCGGCGCGTGGCTGGTGGTCAGGGCATTGCACGTCGCCGAAGCGGTCGCGTTCAGCCGACTGCCGAGTGATTTGGCCACGAGCCGGCGGGTCCGGCGGGCCCGGACCCAGATCCGTCCGGTGCGGCGGCTCACGGTGGCCGTTGTCACGGTCCTCGCGATCGGCCTGATCCTGATCACCTTCCGGCCGGTACGCCTCTTCGGCATCTCCATTCTGACCTCGGCCGGGGTGGTCGGCGCGGTGATCGGCCTCTCGGCCCGAACCGCGCTCGGTAACGCGTTCGCCGGCATCCAGGTCGCCTTCGCCGACGGGCTGCACGTCGGCGACGTGCTGGTGGTGGACGGCGAATGGGGCCGGGTCGAGGAGGTGAAGCTGACCAACGTGGTGATCCGGCTCTGGGACGAGCGGATACTCATCCTGCCGACCACGTACTTCACCGAGCGGCCGTTCCAGAACTGGACCCGGGACGAGTCGCGGGTGATCGGCAAGATCCAGATCCATGTCGACCACACCGCGGACCTGGACGACATGCGCCGGGAGGCACGCCGACTGGTCGAGTCCTCACCGCTGTGGGATCGAGACCGGTGGGTGCTCCAGATGGTCGACGCCACCCCACAGACCGTGGTCATCCAGGTGCAGGCCTCGGCCGCGGACGGCGCCAGCGCCTGGGACCTGCGCTGCGACCTGCGCGAGGGACTGATCCGCTACCTGCGCGACCAGCACCCCCAGTGGCTGCCCCGCACCCGCAGCCAGTACCAGCCCTGACCAGCGGGTCCGGCGTGGTCGCCCGGACGCGGATGAATGAGTCGGCGCCTACCGGGGACTAGCTGGACCAGGCGACAGGGACGGGGGCGGCGATGAGCGTCGACCGGGACTGCACCGAGGTGGGGGACGACTTCGTCCGGGTCACCCGTACCGTCAACGCTCCCACCGGTCAGGTCTTCGAATACGTCATCGATGTCGACCTGAGCCACATCTTCCCCAGAACCGGACACTCGCCGGCAATCGTGCGCCAGCAGCGTCACCACCGACTGGAACACCCCAGGCCTGCGCCGGACGAACGCCTCGGACGACGGCTCGACCAACGAGGAAGAACTGCTCACGGTGGAGCCGCCGAACTCGTTCTCGTACCGGATCGACACCTTCAGCTCGCCGCGGCTGCGCGGATTGGTCGACAGCATCAAGGGTCCTCGTACTTCAGCGACCAGGACGACGGCACCACGAGCATCGAGTGGACGTACGCCCTGAACCGGGTGGACGAACCGGCCCGGACGCTCATCAAGGAGGACCTGCTGCCGCTCTACACCGAGCGGCTGAAGCCGGCGATGAGCATCCTGAAGGACGACCTCGAGTGTTGACGACGGCGCCACGGACCGGCGCCACGCCCGCGGGAGCGGCCGATCCGGCTCCGGGATTGTGGTGACCGGGCGCGGGTCCGTCGTCGTGGGTGTCGTGGCCGCCCCCGGGGCCGCGGCCGACCTGGCGCGGGAGGCCGTCAGAGAGCTCGCCGACCGGCTCCGCAACCGGGTCCCGGAGGTCGACTGGGCGGTACGCCTGCAGGTGGCGCGGCTCGTCGAAGGGCCGGCCGACCTCGGCCAGCTCATCGAGGCAGCCCGGCGCCGGATGCTGGCCGAGGGCTGGAGTCTGGTCCTCTGCGTGACGGACCTGCCGCTGCAGACCGCGCGGCGGCCCGTCGTCGCGCACGCCAGCACCACCCACGGCGTCGCGGTCCTTTCCATGCCCGCGCTCGGCCCCGTCGCCGTGGCCCGGCGGATGGCCGAGGCCGGGGACCGGCTCCTCGCGGCACTGCTCGGCGATACCGACGCGGTCGGCGACCCGGTACGGGCCGGCCCGCGCCGCCGGCGCCTGGCCACCGAACGGCGGGCCCGGGAACTCGGCGCGCGCGTGAACCACCAGGCGTCCGGCATCGGCCTGCTGGCCGGGGTGATCGGCGGCAACCTGCGGCTGCTGCTCGGCATGCTCCGGGCGAACCGGCCGTGGCGGCTGGCCGTCCGGCTCTCCCGGCTGCTGGTCGGTGCCTTCGCGACCGGCGTCCTCGCCCTGGTGAGCGCCGATATTTGGCAGCTGTCGGCGGCCTTGGGCAACCTGCGGCTCGCCCTGCTCGCGGCCGGCTCCGTCCTGGCGGTGGTGCTGACCATGGTGCTGGGCGCGCGCCTCTGGGAGCGGGTTCCACGCGACCCGGGCGCCCGAGAGCAGGTCGTCCTCTTCAACGTGGTCACCGTGCTCACCGTGGTGATCGGCGTCCTCGCGCTGTACGTGGCGCTCGCCGCGCTGACCATCATCGGGGCGATCGCCCTCGTCCCCTGGGACCTGCTCGCTGAATCCACCGGCCGACCGGCCGGCGTCGCCCACCAGGTCAAGCTGGGCTGGCTGGCCAGCTCGCTGGCGACGGTCGGCGGCGCGCTCGGCGCCGGACTAGAGTCCGACTCGGCGGTACGGGAGGCGGCGTACCGCTATCAGCCCGACGCGGAGCTGACCGGCGAGCAGGGTGGGCCGGACCCGACCGGCGGGGCCGGACCGGGACCGAGCGGCGAGTCCGGGTCACCGCGCAGAGACAGATCTGAGCCGGAGCGGAACCACGAGGCCGGCTGACGGCCCTGGTCGGCGCTGTGACCAGGACCCGGTCGCGGCGTTGCCCTCGGCGGCGCGGATCGCCAGCAGGGCGATGTCGTCGGTGGGCTGGTCCGCGGTGAGGCTGGCCATCACGGTGGCGCAGACCACCGCAGGCCGGGACGGGGCGTGGGTGCGCGCCCAACGGAGTGACAAACCGCGACGCACGCCGACGGGCGGTGGCGAACGACGGCGGACTTCGACCGGGCCGTTCGCGACCCAGCGAACCGCCGCTGACCTGCTGCGGACGGTCGCCGAGCGGGAGCCGCGGATCCCGGCGCCGTGGCGCCGCTGCCCGCGGTCGACCCGGAGCTGCTGAACCTCGCCGGCCCCCGGTGCTGGGGCCGGCCCCCTACGTGCTGCGGCCGCTGGCCGACGGCGTCTTGGAGCTGGCCCCGCTGTCCGGAGGCGGGCGCGGCACCCGGCTAAGCCCCACCACGACGGCCGTTGGGAGGGTCTCTGCGGCTATTTCGCCGGCGAGCGGCTGCGGGTCGAGCGCGACGCCGCAGGCGCGGTGAGCCACCTCGACCTCGGCACCTTCGTCTTCACCCGGCAGCCGTACGACTCGGCGGCGCCGGTGCCCGGCGGTATCGACCGGGCGCCGCCCTCCGGATCAGGGTGCGCGGAGCGTCTGACGCCAGGCAACATGTACTCGTGTCTCCCGACCAACTTGCCGGCTGCTTCGTCGTGGAGATCGGCCTCCGCCAGGCGTGGCTTTTCCTCGGCTTCTGTGACAACCGATCGACGCCGCCGTACGAAAGCCGCCTTTACCTGGACACCGGCTGGTGTATCGAGGCAGGTTTTCGTGTTCGGGGCACCGCTGACGACGGGGTCACGTGGCTAACCGCTGGGTTCACCCTCAACGGCGCCACGATCGCAGAGGCCCATGTCGCGGACGACGGCACGCTGCTCTTGGCAACGACCGATCAACGGTCACTCATCGCGGCGGGGCAGCCGGATGCCACTCCGGTCGGCGAACCGTGGTGGCTCTCCGGCTCGCCCTCCAGGTAGCCATCCCGCCGCATTGCTTTCGGCGTGCACAGGGCCTGGGCCGATGTCTACGCCGGGTGACGAGAGCCTGCCTCCCAGGGCGCCCGGTTGGCGGCATGAGTAGCCCTGTGTCAAGCGGCGGAGGCGAGAAGGGCCTGCAGAGCTCGGTGGCGGGTGGGGTCGTAGGCGACGCCGTCTTGCCAGCAGC
>NZ_JBSFYQ010000051.1:0-42375 GCF_053599855.1 Micromonospora sp. NPDC005161 | reverse complement strand
CTCGCCGACTGGATCGCCACCCGCGGCTACGCCACCAGCTGACCCAACCACCAACAACGACAAGGGCCGGACCCCAACCAGGGTCCGGCCCTTTCGTCGCGCCCGGGTCAGTGTTCGCTGCCCGCGCGGATCGGCTCGGCGTCCGGGGTCGGTTCGGTCGCCTCGAACCGGTGGGCCCGTCGGCGCAGCCACCACGTGCTGGCGAGACCGGCGAGCACCGCGAGGGCCAGCCCGGCCCAGGAGATGTCCTTGAGCCAGTGCTCGGCCGCGCGGCCCACGGTGAAGAGCAGGTAGGTGGTGCCGAACGCCCAGACCAGGCCACCGGCCGCGTTGGCCAGCAGGAACCGCCGGTACGGCACGTGCAGTGCCCCGGCGAGCGGCCCGGCCAGGATCCGCAGCAGTGCCACGAACCGGCCGAAGAAGACCGCCCAGACCCCGTACCGGGCGAAGCTCTGTTCGGCGCGGGCGAGCTGTGCGGGGCCGAGATGTCGGGGGAAGCGCCGGCCCAGCCGGGCCAGCAGCGGACGGCCACCCCGGCGGCCCACCGCATACCCGACGGAGTCTCCGATGATCGCTCCGGCGGCAGCGGCGGTGGCGACCCACTCCGGTTCCACCACACCGGTGGCGGCGAGCAGGGCGGAGCTGACCAGGACGATCTCGCCGGGCAGTGGGACACCCATGCTCTCCACGCCGATGACCCCGCCGACGAGCAGGTAGACCGCGATCGGCGGCAGCGACACGAGCCAGTGCTGAACGTCGAACACCGTCGACCCCCTCCCCGTCCGGCCTCGAACCCTACCGTCGGCCGGTCGCTCGGACCCGACGTCGGGTTGCGCAACTAGCAAGACGGACGTACGGTTTTGTTGAGAGCGGAATCGGCGGTAAGTGTCACCTAACCTCGGCGGCACCCTGGCCGGTGCGACACACTGCTCAGGACTACTCACGGTCGCTGGTGTGAAGGAGTACGACGTGGCGAGCCTCGACACCTTCGGTGCGAAGACCCAGCTACGCGTCGGAGACGCGAGCTACGAGATTTTCAGGATCGACAAGGTGGACGGCCACGACCGGCTGCCGTACAGCCTGAAGATCCTGCTGGAGAACCTGCTGCGGACCGAGGACGGCGCGAACATCACCGCCGACCACATCCGCCAGCTCGGCGGGTGGGACTCCACCGCCGCCCCGAGCGTGGAGATCCAGTTCACCCCGGCGCGGGTGCTGATGCAGGACTTCACCGGCGTGCCCTGCGTGGTCGACCTGGCCACCATGCGCGAGGCGGTGCGCGACCTGGGCGGCGACGCCACCAAGGTCAACCCCCTCGCCCCGGCCGAGCTGGTCATCGACCACTCCGTCATCGCCGACCTGTTCGGCCGCGAGGACGCCTTCGAGCGCAACGTCGAGCTGGAGTACGAGCGCAACAAGGAGCGCTACCAGTTCCTGCGCTGGGGCCAGACCGCGTTCAACGAGTTCAAGGTCGTCCCGCCGGGCACCGGCATCGTGCACCAGGTCAACATCGAGTACCTGGCCCGCACCATCATGGAGCGCAACGGCCAGGCGTACCCCGACACGGTGGTCGGCACCGACTCGCACACCACGATGGTCAACGGCCTGGGCGTGCTCGGCTGGGGCGTCGGCGGCATCGAGGCCGAGGCCGCGATGCTCGGTCAGCCGGTCAGCATGCTGATCCCCCGCGTGGTGGGCTTCAAGCTGCACGGCGAGATGCCGGCCGGCACCACCGCCACCGACCTGGTGCTGACCATCACCGAGATGCTGCGCAAGCACGGCGTGGTTGGCAAGTTCGTCGAGTTCTACGGCCCCGGCGTCAGCGCCGTGCCGCTGGCCAACCGCGCCACCATCGGCAACATGTCCCCCGAGTACGGCTCCACCGTGGCGATCTTCCCGATCGACGCCGAGACGGTCCGCTACCTGAAGCTGACCGGTCGCGACGAGCAGCAGGTCGCGCTCGTCGAGGCGTACGCCAAGGAGCAGGGCCTCTGGCACGACCCGGACGCGGAGCCGGAGTACTCCGAGCGCCTGGAGCTCGACCTGAGCACCATCGAGCCTTCGCTGGCCGGCCCGAAGCGCCCGCAGGACCGGGTGCCGCTGGGCAGCGCCAAGACGCTGTTCCGCTCGGCGCTGACCGACTACGTCGCCGACGACTCCGTCGGTGAGCGTGACCTCAAGCCGGGCGTGCCCCGTGAGGAACTGCCGCGCGGTGCCAACGGCCCGGCCGACGAGGCCAGCGCCGAGTCCTTCCCGGCCAGCGACCCGCCGGCCAACGAGTTCAGCGACCCGGCCGACGAGCCGCGCGACTTGGAGACCGCGGCCGTCGGCTCCGGCGGTCGGGCCACCGACCCGATCCGGGTCACCGGCGCCGACGGCGTCGAGTACGAGTTGGACCACGGCGCCGTCGTGATCGCCGCGATCACCTCCTGCACCAACACCTCCAACCCCCAGGTGATGATCGGCGCCGCACTGCTGGCCCGCAACGCGGTCGAGAAGGGCCTGACCCGCAAGCCGTGGGTCAAGACCACCCTGGCGCCCGGTTCCAAGGTCGTCATGGACTACTACGAGCGGGCCGGCCTCACTCCGTACCTGGACAAGCTCGGCTTCAACCTGGTCGGGTACGGCTGCACCACCTGCATCGGCAACTCGGGCCCGCTGCCCGAGGAGGTCTCGGCGGCGGTCAACGAGAAGGACCTCGCCGTCGTCTCGGTGCTCTCCGGCAACCGCAACTTCGAGGGCCGGATCAACCCGGACGTCAAGATGAACTACCTGGCGTCCCCGCCTCTCGTGGTCGCGTACGCGCTCGCCGGCACGATGGACATCGACCTGGCCAACGAGCCGATCGGCGAGGACAGCGACGGCAACCCGGTCTTCCTGCGTGAGATCTGGCCGAACAGCGCCGAGATCCAGGACGTCATCGCCCAGGCGATCGGCGCCACCGGGTTCAGCGCCGCGTACGCCGACGTCTTCGCCGGCGACGAGCGCTGGCAGTCGCTGCCCACCCCGACCGGCGACACCTTCGCCTGGGCGGGCGACTCCACCTACGTGCGCAAGCCCCCGTACTTCGAGGGCATGCAGCAGGAGCCGAGCCCGGTCACCGACATCGCCGACGCCCGGGTGCTGGCCAAGCTGGGTGACTCGGTGACCACCGACCACATCTCGCCGGCCGGCTCGATCAAGGCCGACTCCCCCGCCGGTCACTACCTCGCCGAGCACGGCGTGCCGCGGCACGAGTTCAACTCGTACGGCTCCCGCCGGGGCAACCACGAGGTGATGATCCGGGGCACCTTCGCCAACATCCGGCTGCGCAACCAGCTGGTCCCCGGGGTGGAGGGCGGCTTCACCGTCAACCACCTCACCGGCGAGCAGACCTCGATCTACGACGCCTCGGTCGCCTATCAGGAGGCCGGCATCCCGCTGGTCGTGCTGGCCGGCAAGGAGTACGGCTCGGGCTCGTCGCGGGACTGGGCGGCCAAGGGCACGATGCTGCTGGGCGTCCGGGCGGTCATCGCCGAGTCCTACGAGCGGATTCACCGCTCCAACCTGATCGGCATGGGCGTGCTGCCGCTGCAGTTCCCGGTGGACACCACCGCCGAGTCGCTCGGCCTCACCGGCACCGAGACGTTCACCTTCACCGGGGTGACCGCGCTCAACGACGGCGAGACCCCGCGCACGGTGAAGGTCACCACCGACACCGGCGTCGAGTTCGACGCGGTGGTCCGGATCGACACCCCGGGCGAGGCGGACTACTACCGGCACGGCGGCATCCTGCAGTACGTGCTGCGCCGCATGATCGCCAACTGACGTACCGCGTCCACCAGGGCCTCTTCCCGCCTCGGCGGGGAGGGGCCCTGCGGCGTCCTGGCCGGCCATGCTGCCCGTTGTCGGGGTGACCCCCTATGGTGTCGGGGTGGTCGACCGGCGTCAGGTGATGAGGTTCCGCGTCCAGGCACAGCAGCTCGCCCGGGCGCACGGCACGCTGGCGGACACCGCCGTGCTCGACGCCGGCGTGCAGGACACCGGCCCCGACGGCGGCGGCTGGGCGCTGGCGCTGCGCGGGGTCGACCGGGCGGCGTCGTCCGGGGCCGACCTGGTGCTGCTGTGGACCGTGCGCGGCGCGCCCCACCTCTACCGCCGCGCTGACGCGGGGGAGGTGGCGTCCGCGGTCGCACCCTGGTCCGACGCCGACGCGGGCAAGCGCATCTACGACGCCGCCAAGCCGTTGAGGGCGGCCGGCATCGCCAACCTGGAGGCTCTCGACACAG
Source organism: Micromonospora sp. NPDC005161 (assembly GCF_053599855.1). Lineage (NCBI taxonomy): Bacteria > Bacillati > Actinomycetota > Actinomycetes > Micromonosporales > Micromonosporaceae > Micromonospora > Micromonospora sp. NPDC005161. The sequence continues at coordinate 38,107 of NZ_JBSFYQ010000051.1, read as the reverse complement.
TGGCCGCCGAGCTGCGGGCCACCGTCACCGAGCCGATGGTCAAGGGCGACGTGTCGGGCCGCCTGAGCGCGGTGCTGCCCGGGCCGTACCTGCGGTTCTGCCGCCCCTGCGACGCCACGCACATCTTCGAGATGCCGTTGCGGCTGGCCGCGGTGCGCGCCGGGTTGGAATTGCAGCGCGACACGTCGCCGCCGGTGCTGCGGCGCATCCCCGGGTTCCGTGCGGCGGCCGGCGCGGGCGACCGGTTCGACCTCGTGCGCGCGTACCTGCGGCTGCTGGGTCCGGCCACCCCCGGCCACGTGGCCACCTACCTCGATGCCCCGGTCCGGGAAGTCAAGGCACGATGGCCCGAGGACGTGATCGAGGTGACGGTCGACGGCGAGAGGCGCTCGCTCCTGGCCGCCGACGAGCAGTCGCTGGCGTCGGCCGCAGCGGCGGTGACCCGCCTGCTCGGTCCCTTCGACCTCTTCCTTCAGGCCAGAGACCGGGCGACGCTGGTGCCCGATGCCGCGCGCGCCAAGGAGCTGTGGCCGGTGCTGGGTCGCCCCGGCGCCGTCCTGGTCGACGGTGAGCTGGTCGGCACCTGGCGGCCCCGCAAGTCGGGCGCCAGGATGACAGTCGCCGTCCAGCCCTGGCAGAAGCTGCCCGAGAGCAGGCGCAGGGCCGTCATCGAGCAGGCCGAGCGCCTCGCGGCGCACCGCGCCGCCACTCTCGCCGGCGTCGAGTTCCTGGACTGACGACGGACCGGACGCGTCGCGAGCGGCGCGGCCAGTTGCAGCCCACGGACGCAGCGTCATCCACCTGCGCGAGGATCACCCACCTCGGTCGCCGCTTCCGCGTCCGGCTCCTGCCGGGTCGACGTGCGGAGGTTCTTGCGCATCTGCTGGGTCGTCACCCGGTACCCCGACGAGTCGTACAGGTTGAGCGCCGTCGTGTTGTATCCGAACACGTTGAGTTCGAGAGCGTGGGCGCCCTCCTCGCGAGCCGTCCGCTCGGCGGCCGTGAGCAGTGCCCGCCCCAGACCCTGCCCGCGGCGCTCGGCGACCACCTCGATGTCGTAGAGGTAGGCGCAGTGCGCGACGCCGCGCGGATGCGTCAGCCCGATCCACAGGCGTCCGACCGGTGTGCCGTCGGCCAGCACGCCGAGCAGGAAGATCATGCCGGGCGTGGCCATCCCCTGTGGCAGCAGGGCTCTGTTGGCTTCCTCGGAGCGGCGCAGAGCCTCGTCGGCCGTCCAGGTGCCGGCCTCGACGTGGTCCTGCGCGTAGGCGGCGACGACGTCGGTCTGCCACCGGTCGAATTCCGCGCGGGACATCGGCCGCACATTCAGGTCGATCATGCGCGGGATCCTCTCACGAATCCCCTCTGCGAGGAGGACCTGCCGATCCCGCCGGCCCGGGGTGCGCGTACCACCCGGCTACGAGGCGAGGTCGGCGGCACGGTCGAGCAGGGCGCGGCGCTCGGCGGCGGATGTCACCTCGGCCGCGGCCCTCCGGAACAGGGTGGCGGCGCGGACCCGGTCGCCCTGCCGGGCCACCAAGTCCGCCTCCACCGCGACGGCGAGCGGGTAGCCGTCCAACGCGCCCCCGGCGCGGGCCGCGCCGAGCAGCGCCAACCCGGCCGCCGGCCCGTACGCGTAGCCGTGCGCCACGGCCCGGTTCAACCCGACCACCGGCGAGGGCCGATCGCCGGCCAGGCTGTCGTAGGCCCGGGCGATCGCCGGCCAGTCGGTGGCCTCGGCGGACGCGGCGGTGGCGTGGCAGGGCCGCGATCCGGGCCTGCCACGCGTACGGCCCGTCGTGGTGTACCCGCGCCAGCGCATCCAGTCCCTCGGTGATGGCGGCCCGGTCCCACCGGCCGCGGTCCTGCCGCTCCAGGGTCAGCAGGTAGCCGGCGGCGTCGCGGCGGGCGTCGGCGCGCGAGTGCTGGAACAGGAACAACGCGAGCAGGGCGGCCACCTCGGACTGCCCCGGCATCAGCCGGTCGAGCAGCCGGGCCAGCCGGATCGCCTCGTCGGCGAAGGCCGGTTCGCCGTCGGCGACGTAGCCGCGGGTGAAGAGCAGGTACAGCACGGCCAGCACACCGGGCAGCCGTTCGGCGAGCGCCGGCCCGGCCGGCACCCGGTACGGGATGCCGGCCTCCTTGATCCGGGTCCGGGCCCGGGTCAACCGCCGGGTCATCGTCGACTCGGTGACCAGGAAGAGCCGGGCGATGTCGGCGGTCGACACCCCGCAGACGGTACGCAGCGTCAACGCCACCCGCGCCTCCGGCGCCAGCGCCGGGTGGCAGCAGGTGAAGATCAGCCGTAGTCGGTCGTCCACCACGTCCTCCCACGCCCCGGGCGCGGGCTCCGCGTCCGCCGGCGCGAGCACCGCCAGGTCGTGCAGCTTGCGGCGCTCCACGGCGGCCCGGCGCAGCACGTCGATCGCCCGGTTGCGGGCCACCGTCATCAGCCAGCCGCCCGGGTTGGCCGGCACGCCGTCACCGGGCCAGCGCTCCAGGGCGACGGTCAGCGCCTCCTGGGCGCAGTCCTCTGCCAACGCCCAGTCCCCGGTCACCCGGATCAGGGTCGCGACGATCCGTGGGTACGCCTCGGCGCCGGCGGCCGCGACGGCCTCCGCCGCCGCAGCCGCACCCGTGCCGATCGCCCGGCCGGCGCTTTCGTGCCGCTCACCGGCCGGCGTTTCGGTGCGGGTCACCCGATCAGCCGGGCAGGCCCACGAAGGGGCGCAGTTCCAGTCGTCCGTGCCGGGCCATCGGGTGGGCCCGCGCCACCTCGATCGCCTCGTCAAGGTCGGCGCAGTCGAGCAGGTCGAAGCCCACGATCACCTCCGTGGTCTCGGCGAACGGCCCGTCGGAGATGAGCAGTTCGCCGCCGCGCACCCGGACCGTGGTGGCCGCGGTGCTCGGCGCCAGCGCGTCGCCCTGGAGACGGCGGCCACGGGCGTCGTTCTCGGCCACCCACGCGTGGATGTCGGGTACGTCGGTCGGGTCGGTGTCCGGCTCGGCGTCGGTGCAGACAAACATCATGTACTTCATCTGGCGCTCCCTGGTGTGTCCGGGTATCGCCAGCATGACGATCGGCCGCGGCCGTTCCGGACACCGGGTGCCGGAAAACCTCGCGGGTTGTCGGTCAGTTCGCGCCGGCGGCGCGGCGTCGGGCCTCCCGGGTCTTCATGGCGTGCTCCATCAACGTGACGAGCACCTCCTTGCTGGACGCGCGCTGACGGGCGTCGCAGAGCAGCACCGGGACCCCCGGGTCCAGGTTCAGCGCGGACTGCACCTCGTCGAGCCGATACTGCCGGGCCCCCTCGAAGCAGTTCACCGCGACCACGAACGGGGTGCCCCGGCCCTCGAAGTAGTCGATCGACGGGAAGCAGTCGGCCAGCCGGCGGGTGTCCGCCAGCACCACCGCGCCGATCGCGCCCAGCGCCAGCTCGTCCCAGACGAACCAGAACCGGTCCTGCCCCGGCGTGCCGAACAGGTAGAGCACCAGGTCGTCACTGATGGTGATCCGACCGAAGTCCATCGCCACGGTGGTGGTGGTCTTCTCCTCCACCCCGGACAGGTCGTCGATGCCGACCCCGGACTCGGTCAGCACCTCCTCGGTGCGCAACGGCCGGGTCTCGCTCACCGCGCCAACCATGGTGGTCTTGCCGACGCCGAAGCCACCGGCGACCAGGATCTTGATCGCGGTGGGCAGTGGGGTCGCTCCCGCCGGCCGGTCAGAGTGCCCGTAGTCCATTGATTACCGCCTCGAAGATGCTGTTGTCGGGAAGACCGGCCGTGGTCTGTGGTTCGCGGACCTGCACCAGGCTGCGGGCCGCCAGGTCGCCGAGGAGCACCCGGATGGTGCCCACCGGCAGGTCGAGATGGGCGGCGATCTCGGCGACGGACTGTATTCGTTGGCACAGTCCGACGATCGCCAGGTGCTCCGGACCGAGGCCGACCTCCGGTGTGACGTCGCCTCGGGTCGCGGTGACCAGGGAGATCAGGTCGAACGTGCCGGTGACCGGGCGGGCGCGCCCGCGCGTCACCGCGTACGGGCGGACCACCGGGCCCGCATGGTCATCCACCCACTGATGGTCCGCGGACTCTCCCTGCACCCTCATGGCCGCTACTTCTCGCCGGCCGGCTGGTCGGCGCCGCGGGATGGGGAGGCAACGTACTTGCCGACCCTGGTGACCAGCATCGCCATCTCGTAGGCGATCAGGCCGACATCGGTGTCCTCGCTGGCCAGCACCGCCAGGCAGGCGTTGCGCCCGGCCGCGGTGACGAACAGGAACGACGATTGCATCTCGATGATGGTCTGCTGCACCTGCCCGCCACCGAAGCGCTTGCCGGCGCCCCGGGCCAGGCTCTGGATGCCGGCCGCCATCGCCGCGAGGTGCTCACCGTCGTCCCGGCTCAGCCCCTGCGAGGAGGCCATCAACAGCCCGTCGGTGGAGAGCGCGACCGCATGCTCGGCCTGCTTCACCCGGCCCACAAGATCATCCAGCAACCACGTCAGGTCGGCACTCGAAGCCGTCTTCTGGGCCACTCGTCGTCCTCTTCTCCCCCGGCTGTTGTCGCCGTGCTCGTCTGGGGCTGACCATCACGCCGCGCGGAAACCCGCATTGCCGGCGTCCGATCAGGTGGTGCGCGGGTCCTCGTCGGTCGGCTCGGACGTCTCCGCTGGCGGGGCGCCGGAAGCGCCGTCGAGCAGTCGTGCCGCGTCGGTCCGACCTCGCCGCGTGCCGCTCTGGTAGGAGCTCATCATCCGGCGCACCTGCTCGGGCGGGCGCGCCACGTCCTCCTCGTCGGTCTCCGTCGCCGCCGGGTCGTCGCGCAGCTCGGGCACGATGCTCGCCTGCCGGACCCGCACCGGCAGGCCCGAGTCCGTCCGGTCCGCCTCGGCCTGGGCGGGCAGTGGCCCGCCGTCCGCGCCCGGCTCGCCGACGCTGGTGCTGTCCGCTGGTCCGGCACGGTCGAAGGCGGGCAGGCCGGTGGGCACCGTCGGGCCCTCCAGGGCCGGCTGGCCCAGCGTGCGCCGGGCCCGGCTGGGCAGCTCCGACAACCCGGTAGCGGGCGTCGTCCGCTGGCGGGTGGGCAGAGCGGCGTCCACATCGGTCGCGTCGGTCTGCGCCGTCGGGCTGGTGGTGTCGGTCGTCGCCGGCGCGTCGGCCGGAACCGCCGCCGGGGCGGTCGGGGTCACCAGATCCGGTACGTCCGGCGCCGTCGTACCCGCTGCCGCCGGTGGCGCGGCCAGCGCGAGGAGGCTCGGGCGACCGCTGTCGGCGGGACCTCCGGTCGACGACGGGGCCAGCGGGATGGCCGGTGACCCGGCCCGCATCGCGCCGGAGTCCTCCGGGGCAGCGCCGTTCTCGGTGACCAGCTCCAGTGGGATCAGCACGACGGCGGTGGTGCCGCCGTACGCCGACTCCTTGAGCCGGACCCGCACGCCGTGCCGCTCGGTCAGCCGGCTCACCACGTAGAGGCCGAGGCGGGCGGCGTTGGCGAGGTTCAGCTCGGACTGGTCGACGATCCGGTGGTTCGCCGCGGCCAGGTCCTCCTCGCTCATGCCGAGGCCCCGGTCCTCGATCTCGATGGCGAACCCGTTGGCCACCAGTTGGCCACGAACCTCCACCGTGGTGTGCGGCGGGGAGAACGACAGGCCGTTCTCGATCAGCTCGGCGAGCAGGTGGATGATGTCGCCGACCGCGCGGCCGGCCAGCGAGACCGGCCCGAGCGGCAGCACGTTGACCCGGGTGTAGTCCTCCACCTCGGCCACCGCGCCGCGCACCACGTCGACCATCGGCACGTTGCGCCGCCAGGCCCGGCCCGGGGTGGAGCCGGAGAGCACGATCAGGTTTTCCGCGTTGCGCCGCATCCGGGTGGCCAGGTGGTCGACCCGGAACAGGTCCTCGAGTTCCTCCGCGTCCTGTTCGCGCCGCTCCATCGCGTCCAGCAGGGTGAGCTGGCGGTGCACCAGCGCCTGGGTACGCCGGGCCAGGCTGAGGAAGACCTCGCGGACGTTGCGGCGCAGGTCGGCCTGCTCGACGGCGGTGCGCAAAGCGGTCTCCTGGACCGCGTTGAACGCCTTGCCGACCTGGCCGATCTCGTCGGTGCCGAACTCCAGGGGTGGCGCCTCGGTGGCCACGTCGACCTCCTCGCCGCGACCGAGCCGTTCGACCACGCTGGGCAGCCGCTCGTTGGCCAGGCGGAAGGCCGCGCCACGCAACCGTTCCAGCTGCCGTACCAGGGAGCGGGCGGTGGTGATGGACACGACGATCGAGGCGATGACGGCGAGCAGACCGAGGCCGGTGGCCAGCGCCAACCGGACGACGACGCCGATGGCGACCGGGGTCGCCCGGTCGACCACGCCGTCGCCACCGGCCAGCACGACGTCACTGATCTCGGTCAGCGCCGGAGCAATGGTGTCGGTCCACTCCGTCGCGGTCACGGCCGGCCGGCCGGCACCACCGCCCTGCATCACCTGGGTCTCCAGGGCGGTCAGCCGGCTGAAGGTGTCGCCCGTCGACATCGTCTCGTAGCGGCGCTGGTCGGTGCCGGGGAGCCGGACCAGTGCCGAGGCGGCGACGAACTGTCGGGCGCCGACGATCCGGGTGAACTCCGCCCGCTCGGCCGTAGTGATGCGCCCGGCGGCCAGCACGCCGGCCAGCAGCGCGTCCTCCTGGGACAGCAGCTCCCGGGACCGGTTGAGGCCGATCAGCGCGGCGGTGTCCTCGGCGACCTGCTCGTCGTCGAGGTTGCCGAGCGCGTCGTACACCCGGTAGATCGACTCGATCACTCCGGTGAAGGTCGCGATGGCCCCGGCCCGGTCGATGCTCCGGTCGTCGACCGCCGTACGGGTCTTGTCCAGGTCGTTCAGCCCGGTGATGAGAGCCTTGATCCGCTGGTCGAGGGTGTCGCTGCCCAGCGCGTCGACCTGCCAGTTCTCGGTGGACTTCGTAAACTTCGCCGCCAACTGGTCGGTGCGCTGCCGCATCTGCGCCAGCGTGGCGCGCTGCGCGTCGTCGGGTCGACCGAGGTAGGTCAGCGACGTCCGACGCTCCAACTGCAACTGCAACAGCAGCGGCTCGGTGGGATCGAAGACCTTCGTGTCCAGGGTCTGCACGCCGAGCAGGTTGACCCCGTCCCGGACGGTGACCCAGGCCGTAAAGCCCCAGAGCGCCACGAGTGAGACCAGTAGAGCAACGACCTTGGTACGCAGATTCGTACTGCGGGAACCCATTACACCGTCCCTGGCGCGACCTGTGTGATTGATCAGTCAGAAGTGCGGAGTGCACGCATCGACCCGGCGCACGCTAGCAGCGTCCGGGGCCGCGCTCAAGCGCTGCTGATCATGAGACCACCGTACGTGGCCGGAGCGGGGCCCTGTCCATCTCGTTGACCAGGTCGGATCTGGTCAGGGCCAAGTGCCGGACCGCGAGAATGGCCGCACGGACGATCAGCACAGGTGTGTAGAGATCTTTGTCATGCCACAATGGAGGATGATCGTGGTGATCGTCTACCTCGGTCAGGTGACGCAACCCGCGACCGATCGCCTCCCGTACGCCCGGCCGGGCCGGTCGATGGACCCCCAGCAGCACGTGCAGGGCGTACGCGGTCTCCTCCACGGTGCCCGCCCAGCGTCCCCACGCCCCGTCCGCCCGTTGGGTGGCGACCAACCAGTCGACGGCGCGATCCACCGCCGATCCGGCGATCCCGGCCGGGGCGTACCGGTCGAGGGCTGCCACGACGCACGAGGTGGCGTAGTAGGGCGAAGCGTGCCAGCGGTCCACCCAGGAGCCGTCGGGCTGCTGCTCGTCGCCCAGCCACCCGGCCAGCGCCGCCGCACGGCCGCCGTAGCGGCTCGCGGCCGCCGACGTGTGACGGGCGTGCCAGCCGAGCGCCTCCAGCACGTGCGCGTTCGTGGTGACCGACCGCCCGTCCTCCCCCCGCCAGGTGCAGAAGTGGCTGCCGAGGTCGAAGTGGAGCAGGCTCGCCGGATCCACCGGGTGACCGAGGCGGGCGAGAGCATAGAGAGCGACCGAGGTGGTGTCCGCGTCGGCCGGTAGTCCTGGCCCGGTCGGCGTGCCATGCGGCCCGAGCGCGGCGGCCAACTCGGCGATGAGCTTCGGCGCGGGCCGGACCGGCACCCCCACTCGGGCCAGACTGCTCAGCGCCCAAGCCCGCTCGAACACCGTGATCGGCGTACAGCAGGGCACCGGTCCGTCGAGGAGACCGACAGCCGCCCCCAGGTAGGCCAGCGCCTCCGGGTCCGCGCCGGGCGTCGCCGGGTCGCCGATCCAGGCGGCGGTGGCCGCCGGCGAGGCACCGACGGCCCCGGCGACCGGGGACACGCCGCCGTGCCGGCGCGCGACCGGTCCGAGCACCTCGAAGGCGTGCAGCAGCTTCTGCGGCACCGGATGTCCGGCGCCCACCAGCGCGTGTACCGCGTCGAGCCGCCGTCGGTCCACGCCGGGCAGGGCGCGGACCCCGTCGACAAACCCCCGACCGGGGCGTGCGGCAAAGAAGGTGAGGTGGTCGTTGATCCGCTGCACCAGGGCCGCCACGATGAGGTCGGCCGCCGGCGTGTCTGGGAGCGGCGTGCCCCTTCCGAGCCAGTCGGCGAGCACGCCCAGCCCGCGGCTCGCCGCGGCGGCCAGCTCGGGCCGAGAGGAGCCCTGGGTGCCCCGCAGTGTGCCGAGCAGCGCCTCCACCGCGCTCACCGTCGGCACCACGGCGTAGCCGCTGGCGCCACCCCACCCGCCATCGGAACGCTGTTCGCCCAGCAGATACCGCAGCCGCCGGTCATGCCCGGTGAGCCACGGCGCGTCCGCGACGACCCGGCCGGTCTCGTACACCGACGGGGTGACCCGGCCCGCAGGCTCGAGCACCATGGCGGCGAGCAACTCCCGGGCCGATGCGGCCACGTCGGACTCGTCCCCGGCATCGGCGGCGGCTGGTGAGGTGGTCACAGCACGCCCCAGAAGTCGGTCGACCGGTAGAAGCCGGTGCTGAAGCCGATCTGGCGGGCGAGGTAGTCGGCCTGCACCGGGCAGCTTGTGCGCAGCGGGTCGAGCAGCTCGCGGGCGTACGCCACCAGGCCGGTGATCTGGCGCTCGATGTCGGCCCGCTCCGGCACCAACATCAACGCGTTGAGGTCGCCCCACCGCTGGTCGCGTTCGTAGGTCGCGAGGTCGTTGACGAGTCGGAGGATCCGCTGCACCTGGTCACTGGCCGCGACGAGCGCGTCGAGGTGGGTCAGCGTCGCGGGATCGCCGGAGTGGATCCAGTGCACGACGTTGACCACCGTGCAGGCCAGGTTCGCCGCGTTGGCCAGGTACTCGTCCAGGGTGGGCAGCACGCCGGTGCTGGCGGTCTGCTTCCAGTCCCACTCTCGCGCCATGGCGTCGAGCATCGTCCGCAACTCGTTCCGCCATACCGCCCCGTGGGTCGCGTACGCCGGCACGGCGGCCAGTTCGTCGTGCAATTCGGCGAGAAAACGGCCGAGAGAGTCGTCCTCCGCCGGTTTCCCGCCCTCCGCCACGGCGAGGCAGCCCGCCGCCAATCGGTCGATCTCGTCACGGGTACGCGCCTCGTGGTCGACGAGCCAGTCGACCGCGAAGCCCCACAGCACGGCCCGGTTCGTGACGCGCAACTGGGCAAGGTCACACCAGGGCGCCCCGAATGCGATCGCCATCGCGACGTTGCCGAACAGCGCCGGGTCGAACGGTCGCGCCGGGAAGAGATCGGGGTACGCCGCAGCACGTTCGGCCAGGTCACGTTGGCCCTTTGCGGCGAGGGCACAGATCCGGCCCTGCTCCGCGGCCAGCGCCATCTGGTCGCCACCGGTACCCGGCAGCGACGCGAGCCCAGCGGTCATGCGGAGACACTCCGTACCGGCTGTAGGGTCACCTCGACACGCTCGAGGGGCCGCAGCGCGGCGGCCACCTTGATACCGGGCAGAGCCTGCCGCTCCAGGCGGAACCGGAACCGGCTCAGGACGGTGGCCACGATCAGCATCGCCTCCAGGTAGAACAGATGCATGCCGATGCACTGGTGTGGGCCGCCGCCGAACGGGAAGTGCGCGTACCGGTGCCGGTTGCGGACCTGCTCGGGGTCGAAGCGGTCGGGGTCGAAGACCTCGGGCCGGTCCCAGAACGCGGACATCCGGTGGGTGATCAGCGGGCTGACCACGAGAGTGGCGCCGGCCTCGATGCGTACGCCGCCGATCACGTCGGCTTCCAAGGCGCGGCGCGGGAAGAGCCAGCCGATCGGATAGAGTCGCAGCAGTTCGTCGAGCACCTGCCGGGTGTAACGCAGCTCGCGCAGGTGCTCGCGCCGGACCGGCGCGTCGCCGACCACCCGGTCGATCTCCTCGTACAGTCGCTCGGCGATCTGTTCGTCCTGAGCGATGTGCGGCCAGAGCCAGGTCAGTACGCTGATCGTGGTCTCGGTGGTGGTGGCGACCATGGAGACGGTGTCGTCACGGACCTGCCGCTCGTCGAGCCGGCCGCCAGCCTCCGTGCGGCCCCGCCACAGCGTGGCGATGATGTCGTCGCCATCGGTCTCGGCCGTTCCCCGGGCGGCGCGGACGATCGGGAGCACAGTGTCGTCGATGAGTCGAACTGCCCGACGGAACGCGCGGTCGCCGGGCATCGGCATGGCCAACGGCGCCCACGGCACCACCAGCCGCGGCATCACCGACCAGGCGATCGCGTCCTGCGCCTCCATGATGCGCATCGCCTGCGGCACCGAGATCTTGTCGGCGAAGAAGACCCGCATGATCGCCGAGCAGACGATCCGGGCCTGCACGGTGCCCATGTCGACGGGTTGGCCGGCGCGGGCCGGCTCGTCCAGTTCGTCGACCACTTCCTCGATCGCCTCGGCCAGCCGGTCGACCAGCGAGTCGACCCGCCGAGCGGTGAACAGCGGCTGGAGCACGTGGCGGCTGTTCTTCCAGTAATCGCCGTCACTGAGGATGCCGTCGCCGAACAACCGCTTCAGCGGACGCCACTGGAGACCGTCGCCGGCGCGGACGTAGTTGTCGGACTTCTCGCGCAGAACCCGCTGCAGGTGCTCCGGTCGCGTTATCAGGTAGGGCCGGAACGCGCCGAGGCTGAGCTTTACCACCTCGCCCTGCGACCGCTCGCCCAACTCGACCAGGGTGCGGGCCGGATCGCGGAACAGATTGGGCACCACATGGCGCAGCGGGACCGAGCCCGCCCGTCGCGGCTGAACCGGCACTGTCCGAGGTGCTGCCACGAGAACCGACACTCCCTTGTGGATGCTCTGCGTCGCGGAACGACTATGCGGAGTTAGGTGTTCGTGGAGCATGCCATCGCTCGGTCACCTTTCTCTAGGCGCAGTACGTGAAATTTTCATGCGCAAGGATCGCGCCTCCGCAGGATTCAATCCGCGGGAAGTGCGCGTGCCACAGATCCCGCAGGTAGCGGTGGTCGCGACGACCAGCCGGCATCCGAGGCGCTCGATAGTGACGAACATCACTCACTCGCCGCCCCTCGAGCGGGCCTGCCCAGGGACGCGCCGGCTCGGCCCGGGACCGCGTCACTCGTCACCCGCGCCATGCGCGCCGACCCGGCGGAACGACCGAATCCGGGCGACACCCGGCACCCTGTGCCAGGCTCTTGTCATGGACGACAAGACCATCCTGAACCGGATCTCCGAACTGGTCGACGAGGAACACAAGCTGCGTGCGGCGGCTCAGGCCCACGAGTCGGGCACCGAAGGCGAGGCCAGCGAGCGGCTGCGCAACCTGGAGGAGTCCCTCGACCAGTGCTGGGACCTGCTGCGCCGCCGGCGGGCCGCCCGGCAGACCCACGGCGACCCGGATTCCCAGGGCGAACGCCCCAAGCCCGAGGTGGAGCGCTACCTGCAGTGACCGGCGCGGAGGGTCGGGCGGCCGGTGGGGCCGCCCGACCCGTCCCGGTCAGCGAACGCCCGCCTCACGCAGCAGCTCCCCGGTCAGCGCGGCGGGATCGACCTGCTCGGCGGCCAACCCCCGGGCCACGAACCAGGTGCCGACCACGCGCACGTCCCGGGCCAGGAACTCGGGCCCCTGCGGGTTCGCCACCACGTCGACCACCTGCGGCAGGTCGATCACGACCAGCCGGCCGTCGTGCACGAGCAGGTTGTACGGCGACAGGTCGCCGTGCGCGTAGCCGGCCCGGGCCAGCACCCGCAGCGCCTCCACCAGCTGGCCCCACAGGTCGCGGAGCTCGGCCGGACCGGGCCGCAGCTGGGCCAGCCGGGGCGCGGCCTGCCCCGACTCGGCGTCGCCGACGAACTCCAACATCAACTCGGTGCCCCGCAGCTGCACCGGGTACGGCACGGCGATCCGGTCGTGGCCGGCGCCGATCTCCCAGAGCCGGGCCAGGGCGGTGAACTCGGCCGCTGCCCACTGCCCGGCGATCATCTGCCGGCCGAAGGCCGTCCGGCCGGCCATCGCCCGGTTCTCGCGGGACCGGCGCACCCGCCGGCCCTCCAGGTAGCCGGCGTCCCGATGGAACAGCCGGTGCTCGGCGTCCCGGTAGCGCTTGACCGCCAGCAGGCAGGACCGGTCCGTGTCGGGCACCGCCCGACGGACCAGGTGCACGTCCGCCTCCTTGCCGGTCTTGAGAACACCCAGCTCGGTGTCCTTGGCGGCCAGCTCGGTGACCAGCCAGTCCGGGTACGGCTGCGGGCCGTGCACGGCGTCGTCCCAGGTCGACCAGTGGTCGCCGGTGTCCGGGTCAGGTTCGCCGTCCGGGTCGGCGGGCGGCTCAGTGGGCCGCCCGCGCTTCAGAAACTGCGGCTCGTCGTCGTCGAAACGACTCTTGCCGCGGGTCCGGCGCTCCAGCGCCGGAAGGTCATGATCGCGCACTGTGGTGAGGTTCCCTTGGTCGAGGCTGATGAAGGCAGCTGGAAGCGACCTGCGAAGACGGCCATGACCGACCCCCTCTCCTCGACCGGGCGCACGCCCGGGTGCACGATGCGTCGACCATGCTCGCCGTCGCCACGGCAGCCGGTCAACCGAATTACCGAAACCCCACCGCGAGCGGCACGGGCGGCGACGCGCGGGCGGCCCGTCAGCCGCCGAGCACGATGGCGACCGCGGCGATCAGCCCGTCCACGGATCGGCTCGGCGCGAACCGGGTGTCCGACCAGGTACGCCCCCGGTGCAGCCAGACGCTGGGCAGTCCGACCGCGGCGGCGCCGCCGATGTCCGCCTCCGGGCCGTCGCCGATCACCCAGGCGCCGCGCAGCGGCATCCGGACCCGCTGCGCGGCGAGCGCGAAGATCCGCGGGTTCGGCTTACTGACCCCGGCCTCCTCGGAAATCACCCAGTCGGCGACGTAGCGGTCCAGGCCGGTCTGGCGGATCTTGGCGTCCTCCACGCGTACCGTGCCGTTGCAGACCACCACCGGCACCCAGCCGGCGTCGTCGGCGATCCGCAGGGCGCATGCGGTCAGCGGATCGAGCCGGGTCTGCGCCACCACCCCGTCGTGCAGCTCCTCCACCAGATCGATCGAGGGAATGCGCAGCTCGTAGCGGTCCCGGATGGCGTCGGCCAGATCCCAGCGGTCGGTCAACCCGTCGGCGTCGATCGAGACCAGCCAGTCGATGTCGGCGGGGGGCGCTCCGATGCCGTCCAGGAAGCGCACACCCCAGCGGCGGAACGGCCCAGCCCGATCCAACAGGGTGTTGTCCAGGTCCAGCAGGAGCAGTGGCACTCGGGCACCCTACGGGACCGACGTGTCCGCCAACAGGGCCGGCGGGTGTCGACCTGACGGTGGGCTCAACCGGACATCGACACCCGCTGGCCGCCCTGGTCCGGCAGTCGATCGGCGAGCATCGAATGGGCCGCGCGGGTGGCGGCGAGCGTGGCCGGATCCAGCGTGGCCACCAGCACCGCCGTGCCCTCGTCGGCGCCCCGGGCCAACGCCCGCCCCTGCGGGTCGTAGATCGCCGCGCCTCCGTTGAAGCGCCACGGGTCGACGCCCCCGACCGCGTTGGCGAAGACCACGAACATCGTGTTGTCCAGAGCGCGCGCGGCGTAGTACAGGTCCCGGCGGTGCTCGGAGCCGGCCAGGTAGCCGCTGGGGCACAGGTAACCGTGCGCGCCGTCGAGGGCAGCGGCGCGGCCGTGCTCGGGGAAGCAGCCGTCGTAGCAGATGCCCAGCCCGAGCCGCCAGTCGTCGACGAGCAGCGTGGCGCCCCGCCCACCGGGGCTGAAGAGGTCGCGTTCACCGCCCCACAGCTGCTGCTTGTCGTACCCGACGCGGACCACACCGGCCCGGTCGACCACCAGCGCGGCGATGGTCCGCCGGCCGTCCGCGTGCCGGGCCGCGGCGCCGACGACGACGGTGACGCCGGCCTCGCGCGCCGCCGCGCGCAGCGGATCGAGCCGGGGGTCGGCGACCGCCCCGGCCGCATCGACCGTGACGTCGGTGCCGGCCGGATCGGCGGCGAGGGTCGGCGGGTGGTACGCGCAGAGGTACAGCTCCGGCAGGACGGCCACCCGGGCGCCCTGCCCACCGGCCCGGCGGACCAAATCGGCGGCGGCGACCGCGTTGCCGGCGACGTCGCCGGGAGTCGGCGTGGCCTGGACGGTGGCGACGGTCAGCGGGGCAGCGGGGGTGCGGGGCGGGGTCACCGGGCGATGGTAGCGGTGCCGACTCGGGGCGATACACCAAGCCGTACGTACGGTTTGCGTGACGCGGGGTGACCTGCGACGATCGACGCGTGCCCAGAGTAAGCCAGGACCAGCTCGACGCGCGCCGGCAGGAAATCCTCGCCGCCGCGCGGGCTTGTTTCGCCCGGCACGGTTACGAGGGGGCGACCGTACGCCGCCTCGAGGAGGCCACTCGGCTCTCCCGGGGTGCCATCTTCCACCACTTCCGGGACAAGGACTCCCTCTTCCTCGCCGTCGCCGAGGACGACGCCGCGGCGATGGTCGAGACGGTGGCCCGCAACGGTCTGGTGCAGGTGATGCGCGACCTGCTGGCCGGCGCCGTGTCACCCGACACCACCGGCTGGCTCGGCAGCCAGCTGGAGGTCTCCCGCCGGCTGCGCACCGACCCGGCGTTCGCCCGGCGCTGGGCGGAGCGGTCCGCGGCGATCGCCGAGGCGACCCGGGACCGGCTGGCCCGCCAGCGCGACGCCGGGGTGCTGCGCGAGGACGTGCCGATCGACGTGCTGGCCCAGTTCCTCGAGCTGGCCTACGACGGCCTGGTTTTGCACCTGGCGATGGGCCGACCGGCCGGCGACCTGGGCCCCGTGCTCGACCTGGTCGAGGAGGCGGTCCGCCGCCGCTGAGCGGACCGCCGCCGCTGAGCGTCCAGCCCGGACGCCGGGTCCCCGACCGTGGCGGCGCTGCTCCACAATGAGGCCGCCGATCCCTCCGGCGACAGGAGCAGCCAATGACCGACCTCGCCGCGTCGGGCGACACCTGGGGCATCCCCGGCCCGACCTTCCTCCGGCTCTACCTCGTGGCGACCGCCGTGATGGTCGCGCTCGCGGTGTGGCACCGGTTCCGCCGGCCGGCCAGCGCCTCGGTCAGCGTGTCGGAGCCGCTCAGTCCGCAGCAGGCCGCGTACCTCAACGGCGGTCCCCGCCTCGCCGTGCACGCCGCGGTCGGCGGCCTGCGCGGCGCTGGCGCGATCGGCGTCGGCCCGAACCGCCGGCTGCTCACCACCGGCCCGGCGCCGACCGGGCTCACCCCACTGGACCAGGCGGTGCACTGGGCCGCCCACCAGCGCGCCCGAGCCGGCGACCTGCCTGGGGACCAACGGGTCCGCACCGCGCTCGACCAGCTCCGCGCCGGTCTCGAACAGCGTGGACTGCTGCTGAGCCACGAGCGGCGCGCCGCAGCCCGGCACTGGACCCTGGGCCTCGTCGGCCTGCTGGCCATCGGCGGATACCGGCTCTTCGCCGGGCTCTCCAACGGACGCCCGGTCGGCTACCTGCTGCTCGCCATGGTCGCGGTGCTGGCGGCGGCGCTGGTGCTGTGGCGGGTGCCGAACCTTACCCGGGCCGGTCGGGCCGCACTGCGCGACCTGCGACGCCAGCACGCCCACCTGTCCCCCGCCTCGTCCCCCGCGTTCGCCACCTACGGTGCGGCGGGCGCGGCGATGGGCGTGGCGTTGTACGGCACCGTGTCGCTGTGGGCCCTCGACCCGGGCTTCGCCGAGCAGGCCGAGATCCAGCGCCAGGCGGCGGCGTCCAGCAGCGGCTGGTCGTCGGGCTCCAGCGGCGGCACGTCGGGCGACGGCGGGGGCAGCTCGTGCAATGGTGGCAGCTCGTGCGGCGGTGGCGGTGGCGGTGGATGCGGCGGCGGGGGGTGCGGCGGATGACCGGTCCGTACGGCGTCGGCATCGGCTGGCGCCCGGAGATCGCCGGCTTCGTGGCCGAGCTGCCCGGCCTGCGCTTCGTCGAGGTGGTGGCCGAGTCGGTGTCCGCGACCGGGCCACTGCCACCGGGCCTGGCGCAGTTGCGCGAGCGCGCGGTGACCGTCGTACCGCACGGGGTGCGGCTCTCCCTCGGCGGCGCTGAGCCGGTCGATCCGGCCCGGGTCGCCCACCTGGCCGCGGTGGCGCAGCGGGTCGACGCCCCGCTGGTCAGCGAGCACATCGCCTTCGTCCGGGCCGGCGGCCTGGAGGCCGGGCACCTGCTGCCGCTGCCGCGCAGCCGGGAGGCGGTCGACGCGGTCTGCGCCAACGTCGCCCGTGCACAGGCCGACCTGCCGGTGCCCATCGCGCTGGAGCCGATCGCCGCACTGGTCGACTGGCCCGACGACGAGCTGGACGAGGCGGACTTCCTCACCGAGATCCTGGACCGGACCGGGGCGCTGCTGCTGCTGGACGTGGCGAACGTGTACGCCAACGCCCGCAACCGGGGCACCGACCCGCTGGCTCTGCTGGATCGGCTGCCGCTGGACCGGGTCGGATACGTGCATGTGGCCGGGGGCGCGGAGCGTGGCGGCTTTTACCACGACACGCACACCGACCCGGTGCCGCCGGCGGTGCTGGAGCTGGTCGGCGCGCTCTGCGCCCGGCGACGACCGCCGGCGCTGCTGCTGGAGCGCGACGGTGACTACCCGCCCGCGGCCCGGCTCCGCACCGAGCTGGACGCCCTGTCCGCCGCCGCGAGCTTCCCGGTCGTGACTTAACGCTTCCCCAAGGATGAATCCGGGGGATTTCCGGCTCGGACCGCATTCGACCCCTCATCCCGTAGGGAGGTGATCGCATGTCTCACGTCGTCAGCACCGGCACGGTCGCGCTCTACCGTGGCGAGGATCGTCCTTGCGGCGTTGAGGTCACGGCAGGCGGTGAAACCGCAGGCCGCGCACTCGAACACTCTGACATTCAACCCGATGCGCTGCTTGGCTCTCGCCGCGCACGAGGAACACGTCATGGTCGTGTAGGCGGGCGGAACCAGCACCACCTTCCGGCCCGCCCGCATGCCCTGCTGGATCAGTTCCCGCTTGGCCGCGCCGATCGCGGCGTCAGCGGCCTTACGTGCCATCGTGGACCTGGCCAGGAACGTCGGTTTGAAATCCTCCACGGCGATCACCTGATGGTGGTCGACGATCCGTTTCGCCCACTGCCGGGAGTCGTGGCTGTTCTGCCGGGCGGATTTCTTGTGCAGCTTCGCCGCCGCACGCTTGGCCCTGCGGTAGCCGTTGGACTGTCCATGCCCGTTGGGTCGGCGGCGACGGGACATCTTTCGCTGCGCTTTGGCCAGTTCGGCGGCGCACCGCTTGCGATGCCCGAGGTGCGGCAGGTCGAATCGGGCGTCGGTGGTTGTGGCGGTGGTCTTCACACCCCAGTCAATACCGATCGCCCCGGACACCGCGGGCGTGGCGGCCACCTCGCGGCGCACGACGAACGACGCGTACCAGTGCCCGAGGCTGTCTTGGTAGACGCGCACGCTGGTCGGCGGGGACGGCAGATCCCGCGACCACACGACGGGCACGAGGATGCCACCGGCAAGACGCAGCCGCCCGTCGGCGACGGTGAAGCCACGCAGGGTGTATTCCATGCTGGGCAGCGACCGTTTGCGGGTTTTCACCGTCGGCCGCCCACGGCCTTTCACGGTGAACGAGTGGCGCAGCGCGCCGGCGTAGGTGCGCAGCGCTTGTTGCTGGACGACTTGCGAGCCGTCACGCAACCACACGTTTCGGGCACGGGCTTCGGTGAGCATCTTGGACAGGCCGCCGAAGGTGGGCTTCGCACCGATCTTCTGCTGGTGCACAGCCTCGTTCCACAGGAATCGGCAGCGACCCCATTCGGCGAGCAGTGCGGCCGTCGCGGTCGCGCCGGGGCGCAGCCGGTAGGTGTAGCGCACTGTCTCCATCACAACAATCACTATAAAGCACAGCGCTATATAGTGCCGGGATGGATGAGGTCAGATCCAACAACAACGTCGTCTACCGCTGCAAATACCACGTCGTGTGGTGCCCGAAGTACCGCCGCCCCGTCCTCACCGGGGCAGTGGACGACCGGCTCAGACAGATCATTCGCGAGGTGTGCGCCGAACGAGACGCTCCCATCGAGGCAATCGAGACCATGCCCGATCAGGTCAACCTGCTGGTCGTCTGCGACCCGCAGTACGGCATCCACCGACTCGTCAAGCAGATCAAGGCCAGGTCGTCGCGACTTCTGCGGCAAGAATTTCCGCACCTCAAATCCAGGCTTCCGACCTTGTGGACCAACAGCTACTTCGTCGCCACAACCGGCGGCGCGACCTCAGAGGTGGTCAAACGCTATGTCGAAAACCAGCGCGACGTGTGAAACGGTCTCTTACCTCTCACGGCAAAAGCCGGGTTTCTCGGGACCGACCCGATGACCGACGCACGCGACGGCACCGGCACGCGGCCACCCGTCGATCTCACAAGGCTCGCCGACCGGCAGGCGGAGCTGGTGGCGACCCTGGTCGGCGGAGGGCCGCCACCGCCGGGGTTCGCACCGACCCAGCTCGCCGCCACGCGGGCGGCCCTGCTGCGCAAACGTGCCGGCGAGGTGGCCCGGCACTGGCCACTGCTCGCCGCCGGCCTCGGCGCCGGGTGGTCGACGACATTCGCCGGCTGGGCCGACCGGCGACCTACCGCCGGGTCGCTGTGCGACGGTTGGGACCTGGCCCGTGCGCTGGACGAGCAGCGTGCGCTGCCCCCGGCGGCCGCCGAGGAGCTGGCCGTCCGGGAGTCGCGCCTGCGCTACGACGGGCATCAGGCGCCGCGTCCCCGTCGGCTGCCGGCGGTCGCCCGCGCCGGCGGCGCCGTCGCGGTGCAGATCGCCGGCCGGGTACGCCTGCTGCGGCCTGCCCCGCGTCCCCCGGCGCCGCAGCCCGCCGGTGGCGACGGCGTACCGGATGCGGCAGGATCGGCGGCATGGATCTCGGACTGACCGACCGGGTGTACGTGCTCACCGGCGCCTCCCGCGGCCTGGGTTACGCGACGGCGCAGTGCCTGGTCGCCGACGGGGCCCGGGTGGTGCTCTCGGCCCGGGACGCCGACGCGGTGGCCGCCGCCGCCGAGCGGTTGGGCGGCCCGGAGCGGGCGGTCGGCTTGGCCGCGGACCTGGCCGACCCACAGACCCCCGGTCAGCTCGTCGCGGCGGCCCGGGAACACTTCGGTCGGCTCGACGGCGCACTCATCTCGGTCGGCGGCCCGCCCGCGGGCAACGCCGCGTCGGTCACCGACGAGCAGTGGCGGCAGTCCTTCGAGACCGTCTTCCTGGGCACCGTCCGCGCGGTACGCACGGTCGCTGACGCGCTGCCCGAGGGCGGCGCGATCGGGCTGGTGCTCTCCACCTCGGCCCGCGGCCCGGTGCCCGGCCTGGGCATCTCGAACGGCCTGCGGCCCGGTCTGGTGGGGGTCGCCAAGGACGTTGCCGACGACTACGGCCCGCGTGGAGTGCGGGTGGTCGGGCTGCTGCCCGGCCGTATCCTGACCGACCGCAACCGGGAGCTGTTCGCCTTGACGGGCGACCCGGAGCGGGCCCGAACGGAGGCGGAGGCCGGCATCCCGCTGCGGCGCATCGGCGACCCGGCCGAGTTCGGTCGCGTGGCCGCGTTCGTGCTCTCCCCCGCCGCGAGCTACCTGACCGGCCTCACCGTGCCGGTCGACGGTGGCGCGCTGCGCGGGCTGTGACGCCCGACGCGCTCCGGCGAGCCAGCGACGCGGCCGGGCACCCCCGGCCGACCCGGGCGGAGCTGGCCGCCGCCGCGGACCGGACCATCCCCGACGTTCTCGCGCCGGGGATGGCGGTGCTTTTCGTCGGCATCAACCCCGGTCTCTGGTCGGCCTCGACCGGCTGGCACTTCGCCCGGCCCGGTAACCGGTTCTGGCCGGCGCTGCACCGGGGAGGGTTCACCCCTCGACTGCTGCACCCGAGCGAGCAGGACGAGCTGCGCGCTCTCGGCCTCGGCATCACCAACATGGCCGCCCGGGCCAGTGCCCGCGCCGACGAGCTGACCACCGAGGAACTGCTCGACGGTGCCCGGCTGCTCACCGCCACGGTGGACCGGTACCGGCCGCGCTGGGTGGCGGTGGTGGGTGTGACGGCGTACCGGATCGGGTTCGGCCGGCCGAAGGCCACCTTCGGGCCGCAGCCGGAGTCGCTGGCCGGGGCACGGCTGTGGGTACTGCCCAACCCGAGCGGGCTGAACGCACATTTCACGCCGGTGACCCTGGGCGTCGCGTTCGCCGAGTTGCGCCTGGCGACCGGGCTGCCGGACCGCCGCCCGGGCTGAGCCGGCGCGCCGCCCGGCCCGCCGGGGCCGGTGGGTCAGTTCGCCGCCGCGGGCGGCAGCGCCTCGTCGGCGACGTAGGTGCCCAGCGGCATGATCACCGGCTCGGGGCCGGTCGCGTCCACGTACGGGGTGGGCGAGTCGGCGATCGCGAACTGGGTCCGGTACAGCTCGGCGTAGAGCCCGCCGACCGCGACCAACTCCTCGTGCCGCCCGCGCTCCACGATCCGCCCGCCGTCCAGAACCAGGATCTGGTCGGCGTCGCGGACGGTGGAGAGCCGGTGCGCGATCACCAGCGCGGTTCGCCCGGCCAGCGCCACCGACAGCGCCCGCTGCACCGCCGCCTCGCTCTCCGAATCCAGGTGTGCCGTCGCCTCGTCGAGGATCACGATCGACGGGGCCTTGAGCAGCAGCCGGGCGATGGCGATGCGCTGCTTCTCGCCGCCGGAGAACCGGTAGCCGCGCTCCCCCACGGTGGTGTCGAGCCCGTCGGGCAGCGACCGGACCAGGTCGGCGACCTGGGCGCCGGCCAGCGCGGCCCAGATCTCGTCGTCGGTGGCGTCCGGCTTGGCGTAGCGCAGGTTCTCGGCGATCGTCTCGTGGAACAGGTGCGAATCCTGGGTGACGACGCCGATCTCGTCGCGCAGGGAGGCGAGCGTCGCGTCCCGCACGTCCACCCCGCCGACCAGCACCTGCCCGTCGGTGACGTCGTAGATCCGGGAGATCAGCATGGACAGCGTCGACTTGCCGGCGCCGGACGGGCCGACCAGGGCGACCATCTGCCCCGGCTCGACGCTGAACGAGACACCCTTGAGCACCGGCTCGTTGACGGTGCGGTCGAGCGTCGCGACCTCCTCCAGTGATGCGAGGGAGATCTCGGCGGCGCTCGGGTAGCGGAACCGCACGTCGCGGAAGTCGACCCGGCCGGTGCCTCGGGGCACCGGCACCGCGTCGGGCTTCTCCACGATGCCCGGCTTCAGGTCCAGCACCTCGAAGACCCGGTCGAAGGAGACCAGCGCGCTCATCACGTCCACCCGGACGTTGGAGAGCGCGGTGAGCGGGCCGTACAGGCGGGTGAGGAGCAGCGCGAGGGTCACCACCGTGCCCGCGCTGACACCGCCGGTCACCGCGAGCCAGCCGCCGAGGCCGTAGGTGAGCGCCTGGGCCAGCGAGGCGACCAGCAGCATCGCCACGAAGAACGTCCGCGAGTACATGGCGGACTGGATGCCGATGTCGCGCACCCGCTCGGCCCGGCCGGCGAACCGGCGGGCCTCGATCTCAGGCTGGCCGAAGAGTTTCACCAGCAGCGCGCCGGCCACCCCGAACCGCTCGGTCATCGTCGCGTTCATCTTGGCGTCGAGGTTGTACGCCTCGCGGGTGATGTCGGCCAGCCGCCGGCCCACCCGGCGGGCCGGAATGATGAAGATCGGCAGCAGCACCAGCGACAGCGCGGTGATCTGCCAGGAGAGCGTGAACATCACCGCGGCGGTGAGCACCAGCTGGATGACGTTGCTGACAACCCCGGACAGGGTGGACGTGAACGCCCGCTGGGCGCCGAGCACGTCGTTGTTGAGCCGGCTCACCAGCGCGCCGGTCTGGGTGCGGGTGAAGAACTGTAGCGGCATCCGCTGCACGTGGTCGTAGACCCGGGTGCGCAGGTCGAGGATGATGCCCTCGCCGATCCGGGCGGAATACCAGCGCTGGGCCAGCGAGAGCAGCGCGTCGGCGACCGCCAGCGCGGCGATGAACAGGGCCAGCTTGACCACCAGCCGACCGGCCTCGCTGCCGCCCCGGTTGATCGCGTTGATCACCTCGCCGGCGAGCACCGGGGTGGCCACGCCGATGATGGCGGCCAGCACCACGGTGGCCAGGAAGACCACGATGTCGCGCCGGTAGGGCTGGGCGAAGGCGACGATCCGCCTGGCCACCCCGTGCTTCAGCCGGTGGGTGGAGACCTCGTCCCGGTTACGCATCGACCGGAGCATGCTCCAGCCCGCCATGCCACCGCCGGACATCGGGTTGGACACCGTTCACCTCCGGGTCGTCGGGCAGACCGCATCGTCAGGTCAATTCTCCCGACGACTGTGACAACCTCGGTCGTAACCCGGATCTTCCCGTACGGTCCTTACTATTCTCCCTGGCCGGCGAGATCACGCAGCCGGCGGGTCTGTGCCTCCCGCTCGGCGCGCTGCTGGTCGGCGTGCGACCGCCCGGCGGCCCCGGCGAGCAACGCCTTGATCTCCACCACCGCGTCCCGGGCGCCCGCGAGCAGGCCGGCGGTCAGGTCACGGACCGCGCCGTCCAAGTCGATCGGCGGCACGACGAGGGTGGCCAGCCCGATCCGGTCCGCCTCGGCGGCGTCCAGCCGACGGCCGGTCGCGCAGATCTCCAGCGCCCGGGCATAGCCGACCAGCTCGACGAGCCGCTTCGTGCCGGCCAGGTCGGGCACCAGACCGAGGGTCACCTCGGCCATCGACAGCTTCGCGTCGGTGGTCAGGACCCGCAGGTCACAGGCGAGCGCGAGCTGGAACCCGGCGCCGATCGCGTGCCCCTGCACGGCCGCGACAGAGATGACATCCGGGCGGTGCAGCCACGTGAAACCGGCCTGGAACTCGGCGATCCGGTCCGCGCACTCCTGCTCGGGCAGTGTGGCCAGCTCGGCGAAGGACCCCGGGCCGGAAGCGCCAGCCACGGAGAGGTCGAGACCGGCGGAGAAGGCACGCCCCTCGCCCCGGACGACGACCACCCGCACGTCACCGGGCAGGTCGCGGGAGAAGTCGCTCATCGCCCGCCACATGGCGGGAGTCTGGGCGTTGAGCACGTCGGGCCGGCACAACGTCACCGTGGCGACCGGCCCGTCGCAGGTCAGCCGGACCCCGGTCGCCTCGGCGGTCACCGGGCGGCCCGGGGAGCGGAGCTGTCGGACGACGCTGGGGGGCGGGTCACGCCTTCTTGCGGCGCCGGGCACCGCCGCGCTGGCGCAGCTGCACCCCGGACTCAGTGAGCACTCGGTGGATGAACCCGTAGGAACGGCCGGTCGAGGCCGCCAGCGCGCGGATGCTCTCCCCCGAGGTGTACCGCTTTACCAGGTCCTTGGCGAGCGTCTGACGCTCGGCTCCGACGATCCGGCGACCCTTCTCAGTGCTGGTGGCTGTGCCAGTGGCTGCCATGCTGTGTCCTCACGTCCCAGACTGTGCGGTTCGGATACGGTCCCACCTATTAGACCGCCTCGAACGATCATGCGCCAGATATCAACTCTTCGCCAACCGACACGCTATGCAATGTCAGCTTCCCGATAGAGTGATCCTGGCGATCGGTCCCGCCGCACCGGCCGGGCGTACCACCATCGCCGCGCGACGATGCCCGTCGACGCCCCGTACCCTGCGGTCGTGACCGACCTGTTGGGCACCGCAGCCGGGGCGGCCGTGGTCTTCGCGGCCACCGACATCGACGACATCGTCATCCTGACGCTGTTCTTCGTCACCGCCCGCCGCACCGGCCGACCGCGGGTCCGGCAGATCGTGGCCGGGCAGTACCTCGGCATCGGGACGCTGGCGTTGGCCAGCGTGGTGGTCGCCGCGGGCCTGCTGGTCGTGCCGGACCCGTGGACCGGGCTGCTCGGGCTGCTGCCGATCGCGCTCGGGGTCCGCGCCCTCGTTCAGCGCGACGGCGACGAGGAACCCGTCGTGGTGGCCTCCACACTCGGGGTGGCCGGAGTGACGATCGCGAACGGCGCCGACAACGTGGCCGTCTACGTACCCGTGTTCCGGGCCCTCGGCCCCGCCGACAGCGCGGTCTTCCTGCTGGTCTTCGTGCTGCTCATCGCGCTGTGGTGCGCCGTCGCGGCCTGGCTGGGCGGGCATCCCAGGATCGTCCGGCTGGTCGAGCGCGCCGGCCACTGGCTGGTGCCGGCGATCTTCGTCGGCATCGGGGTGGTGATCCTGGTCAGCTCCGGCGTGCTCGGCCGGCTGGTCGACCTGCTCGGCTGAGGGCGGCCCCGGCTGTTAGGAAGGGCCCCTTCTTATCGCCTCGCGATAAGAAGGGGCCCTTCCTAACAGGCATCGACCGGGAGCGGTCAGGCCAGCTCGACCAACTCGAGCAGGTCGTCGCTCCAGGCGTCCTCGTCGCCGTCCGGCAGCAGGATGGCCCGGTCCGGCTTGAGCGCCAGCACCGCGCCCGGGTCGTGCGTGACCAGCACGATCGCGCCCGGATAGTTGGCGATCGCGTCCAGCACCTGCTCCCGGCTGACCGGGTCGAGGTTGTTCGTCGGCTCGTCGAGCAGCAGCACGTTGGCGCCGGAACAGACCAGGGTCGACAGGGCCAGCCGGGTCTTCTCGCCGCCGGAGAGCACCCCGGCCGGCTTGTTCACGTCGTCGCCGGAGAAGAGGAACGCGCCGAGAATCTTGCGCAGGTCGGTGTCGGACTGCTCGACGGCAGCGGCGCGCATGTTCTCCAGCACCGTCCGCTCCACGTCCAGCGTCTCGTGCTCCTGGGCGTAGTAGCCCAACCGCAGCCCGTGCCCGGCGTGCACCTCGCCGGTGTCCGGGGTGAGCAGGCCGCCGAGCATTCGCAGCAGCGTCGTCTTGCCGGCGCCGTTGAGCCCCAGGATGGCCACCCGCGAGCCGCGGTCCACCGCCACGTTGACGTCGGTGAAGATCTCCAGCGAGCCGTACGACTTGGACAGGCCGGTCGCGGTGAGCGGGGTCTTGCCGCAGGGCGCGGGGCTGGGGAAGCGCACCTTGGCCACCCGGTCGGCGACCCGCACCTCCTCCAGGCCGGAGATGAGCTTCTCGGCCCGACGGGCCATGTTCTGCGCGGCGACGGTCTTGGTGGCCTTGGCCCGCATCTTGTCGGCCTGCGCCATCAGGGCGCCGGCCTTCTTCTCCGCGTTGGCCCGCTCCCGGCGGCGGCGCCGCTCGTCGGTCTCGCGCGACTCCAGGTAGGCCTTCCAGCCCAGGTTGTACACGTCGACCACGGACCGGGTGGCGTCGAGGAACCAGACCTTGTTGACCACCGACTCCAGCAGCGCGCCGTCGTGGGAGATCACGATCAGGCCGCCCTTGTGGTTGGCGAGGAAGCCGCGCAGCCAGGTGATCGAGTCGGCGTCGAGGTGGTTGGTCGGCTCGTCCAGCAGCAGGATGCCGCCGCCGTTCTCGCCGGCGTCCCGGAACAGGATCCGGGCCAGCTCGATGCGCCGCCGCTGACCGCCGGAGAGGGTGCCGATGGTCTGCGCCAGCGCGCGGTCCGGCAGGCCGAGGTTGGCGCAGATCCGGGCGGCCTCGGCCTCGGCCGCGTACCCGCCCAGGGCGGCGAACTGGTCCTCCAGCGCGCCGTAGCGGCGAACCAGCTTGTCGTCGGCGTCCTCGGCGAGCCGGGCCTCGACCTCCTGCATCTGGGACATCAGCACGTCCAGGCCGCGCGCGGAGAGGACCCGGTCGCGGCCGGTCACCTCCAGGTCGCCGGTGCGCGGGTCCTGCGGCAGGTAGCCGATGGCGCTGCGCTGGTCGATCTGCCCGGCGTACGGCTGACCCTCGCCGGCGAGCACCTTCAGCGTGGTCGTCTTCCCGGCGCCGTTGCGGCCCACCAGGCCGATCCGGTCACCGGGCTGCACACGCAGGGTGGTGTCGGACAGCAGGATCCGGGAGCCGGCACGCAGTTCCAGGCCGGTGGCAGTGATCATCTGTTCGGGGCTCGCTCTCGGGGTCTGGAAGGCTGACTCGGGGCACGCGAAACGGCCGGCGGGCTCGGTGGCCCGACGGCGCGGGGCGGTTCAGCCTTCGCAGCGCAGCACCCAACCAGTGTACCGGGCGCTCCTGGACGTCCCGCCCGGATTACCAGCCAAGATCATCGGGTACGGGTAACGGCTATCCGGACCAGTCCGGCACTGAGGCGACACAACGACATTCACACGACAATCACCGGCATACGGCGATCGGGGTCAGCATGGAACTCAACGAGCGGGCCGAACTCGACACCTCCCAGGTCAACGACCTCGGTCGGGGCGGCGGATCCGGCGGCGGCATCGGCATCCCGATCCCCGGCGGCGGCGGTCGGGGCGGGATCATCGGCATCGTGGTGGCCGTGCTGGTCGCGCTGCTCGGCGGCGGGTTCGGCCTGAACGCGATGACCAACGGCGACGACGGCGGGCAGGCCGGCGGCACCAAGCTGGAGGGGTGTGACACGAGCAACGCCCAGCGCTTCGAGGACGTGCGCTGCCGCAACCTGCTCTACGTCAACAGCATCCAGGACTACTGGGAGAAGGCGTACCCGGAGCTGAGCAAGGGGACGTACGAGCCGACCACCACCAACTACTTCGAGGCCGCGGTCAACACCGGCTGCGGCCAGGCAGACTCCGGCGTCGGCCCGTTCTACTGCCCGGCCGACCGGAAGGTGTACATCGACCTGAGCTTCTACAACGAGCTGGCCTCCCGGTTCGGCGCCAAGGGCGAGTTCGCCGCGCCGTACGTGCTCGCCCACGAGTACGGCCACCACGTCCAGAACCTGCTCGGCACCAACGAGCGGGCCGGCCAGGGCGACCAGAGCGGGCCCCGCTCCACCTCCGTACGTCTGGAACTGCAGGCCGACTGCTACGCCGGCGCCTGGGCGAAGCACGCCACCGAGAGTAAGGACAAGACGGGCCAGGAACCGCTGTTCAAATCGGTCACCGAGACCGACATCAGCGAGGCGGTCCAGACCGCCGAGGCGATCGGTGACGACACCATCCAGCAGCGCTCCGGCGGTCGGATCAACCCCGACCAGTTCACCCACGGCACCTCCGAGCAGCGGCAGCGCTGGTTCCGGCAGGGTTACGACCGCGGCGACCCGAACACCTGCGACACCTTCGGCACCAACCAGCTCTGACACCGCACACCTGTCGTGGCAGGCCCTCAAAAGGCCTGCCACGACCACTTCCGGCCCAACTGGTCGCGGTGACGGCCATGGCGGTCGTCATCCTCGCCGCCTGACCAGCCGGCGCGTCAGCCCGTACCGCGCGGCGTCGAACCGACGCCCGTGGTCAGGCCGGGGCGGGGTCGCGGACCAGGATCCGGACCGCCCGGGCGGCCGCGATCGCGGCGACCAGCACGGCGTGCCGGGGCTCGGGCACGTCCAGCAGCCGCTCCGCGCGCAGCGCCGCCAGCGGGGCGAGCCGCCGGTCGGCCAGCACGGTGTCCACCGCCCGCCGGTCGCCGCCGCAGACCACCGCGCTCAGCGACGACGCCTCCGGCAACAGCAGCCGTACGGCCAGCTCGGCCGCGTCGCCCAGCGCCGCCTTCGCCTGGTTGTCGCGTCGTCGGGCGAAGCGCTGCTGGGACCACCCTCCGGCCGCGGTGCGGCCCTGCACGTACCGGGTGTCCACCTTGGAGACCGTCAGCTCCTCCCCCGCCGCGACACCGACCGCCACCGCGCCCTTGCGTGCGAGCAGCAGGCCGATCCGGCGGGGCGTGGCCACGGCGGCCACGAAACCGGGTACGTCCGGGGCGGCCGGCGCGCCAGGTGGGGCGTGCAGCTCGGCGGTGGCCCCGTCGGGTGCGGCGAGCAGCAGCCCGTACCCCTGGACGGTCGTGGTGGGCGGGCCGTGCCGGTCGGCGAAGCCCTCGACCCAGCGCCCGACGCGGGCCGGGTCGACCTCGACCCACCGGCCGCCCCCGGCTGCGGGTCGACTGGTCACCGCCCGACCGTACGGCACGGCGGGCCCGGCCGGACCGTCGGGCGGGGAACGCTCAGCCTGGCAGCAACGCGACCACCGCCAGCGCGGCGATGAGCGCGCTGGAGACCAAGCCGGTGACCAGCCGGCCGCGCGGCCCGGCCAGCGCCCGACCGACCACGGTGCCTCCACCGGCGATGAGCAACTGCCAGCTCGCCGACGCCAGGAAAACGCCCGCCACGAAGAGCGCCGCGGAGCCCGCATGCGCATCGGTGGTGGCACGACGGCCGAGCACCAGCGCGGCGAAGTAGAGCACCGTCATCGGGTTCAGCAGGGTCAGCCCGAGCAACGCGGCGTAGGCCCGACCGGGAGTGCTCAGACCTCGACCGGCGGGTGCCGTGGGCGCCTGCCGCGAGCGGTGGGCGCGCCAGGTCCGCCACAGGCCGTGCGCGGCGAGACCCAGCAGGACCACCGCGGCGACCACCCGCAGCGGCCCGGCGACCGGCGCGATGATCCCGACCAGACCGGCACCGCCGAGCACGGCAACCGCCGCGTAGAGCCCGTCGGCCGTCGCCACCGCGAGCGCCGCGGCCGCACCGACCCGCAACGAGGTACGGGCACTGAGCCCCAGGATGAGGATCGCGATCGCGCCGACGGGGATGGCGACCCCGTAGCCGGCCACGAGACCGGCGAGGAACGCCCCGCTCACGACGACGGGCAACGGATCGAGGCGAGCCCAGGCCCGGTGCGCTGTCGGCGCGCGGCGGTGGCCGCGCGGACAGGAACCTGCTTCGGGTACGCCTCAATCACATGCGCATCCTGCGCGCCGAGGTCGCGCACCGCCACCGGATTTCCGCGCCCCGCGCCAAGATCGTGCTCGATCCAGGAAGTAGTGGCCTCATCAACTGGCGGTAGGCACTCTTTCCAAGATCGAGCACGATCATGGGATCCGATTGGGCCGCCAGGCCGATCAGGGCCTTCCGGCGAGCCCCTGGGGGTGGCGACCGAGGTAGGAGAGCAGGACGCTGACGTCGTCGGCCTCCGGCCCGGGGTCGATCGCCGGGGCGTACGCGCCATAGGCTCGCAGCGGCTCGACGATCTGCCGGGCGACCACCAGCAGGGGGCGGGCCAGTTCGTCGCTGAGCGGAGACGGCTGCTCGGTGGCCGCCGCGATGTCCCAGGCGTGCACTGCCGCGTCGAGGGCGCACGCGACGGCACCAACCTGGGCCGACAGTTTGCCCTGGGGCAGCGGCGTGGGCACCTGCGGGTCGTCGTCGGCGACACCTGCCCAGGCTCGTGCGGACGCGTCGAGGGCGGCGCGTAGGCCGACCAGCTTGTCCCCGTCGACGCGGCCGGAGGGCGACAACGGGTCCTCCGCCGGCCCCGGCCCGCCGACGATCGCCGCCGCGAAGGCGATCTGGTCTCCGGTCGCGTGCTGAAGCACCTGGGTGACCGTCCACCGCTCGCACGGGGTGGGCCGATCCCAGGCGTCGGCCGGAACCCTCTCGACAACCGTCCGGAGCGCCTGGTGCGCCTCGTCGAGCACGGTCCGCCACTGCCCAGCTGCCATCTCGCTCATCGTCCTGACCTCTCCGCCGACGCCGTCAAACGAGCGACTCCACTCGCTTGCGGAGCGGAATGTTCCGCTCCGTCGTGCTGAGATCAGCTTAGCAGACCGGAACGATCCGTTCCACTATTGGTTCGCACTGGTTCAGAACGCATCGAGCGCGGCACCCAAACGGGCGCCGCGCTCGACGAAGGTGAGACGAAAACGGGTCAGACGTTGAAGCCGAGGGAACGGAGCTGGTCCCGACCCTCGTCGGTGATCTTGTCCGGACCCCACGGCGGGAGCCACACCCAGTTGATCCGGATGTCGTTGACCAGGCCGCCGCCGGGGCCGGTGGTCAGCGCCTGCCGGGCCTGGTCCTCGATCACGTCGGTCAGCGGGCAGGCCGCCGAGGTGAGCGTCATGTCCAGGGTCGCGACGTTCTCGTCGTCGACGTGCACCCCGTACACCAGGCCCAGGTCGACCACGTTGATGCCGAGCTCCGGGTCGACGACGTCCTTCATCGCCTCCTCGACGTCGGCGATCATGGCCTTGCTGACGCCGGTCGTCGGGGTGGCGGCGTCGCCGGCACCCGCCGTCGCGGCGCCGTCGGTCGTCACGGCGTCGGTCTGCGCCGCCGCGGTGGCGTCACCGGCCTCCGGCGTCGCTGCGGTAGCGGTGTTCTCGCTCATGCCTTCACCTCCGGGCTCACGCCCACACCGGCGCGTGCCGCGGCGTCCTTGAACGCCATCCACGGCAGCAGCGCGCACTTGACCCGGGCGGGGTAGCGGGCCACACCCGCGAAAGCCACCCCGTCACCGAGCACGTCCTCGTCCGGCGTGACCTGACCACGCCCGGACATCAACTCCACGAACGCCTCGTGCACCTCGAAAGCTTCCCCAGCGCCCCGACCGCGCAGCAACTCGTGCAGCACGCTCGCCGACGCCTGGCTGATCGAGCAGCCCATCCCGTCGTACGAGATGTCGTGCAGCACGGCGCCGTCGGTGGCCACCCGGACGGTGACCTCGTCGCCGCAGGTCGGGTTGACGTGGTGCGCCTCGGCGACCTGGTCGCCCGCGTCGTCGGCATCACGCAGGCCACGGCCGTGCGGGTGCTTGTAGTGATCCAGGATGATCTCCTGGTAGAGCTGGTCGAGTTGCATCAGTCGAACACCTTCCGCACCTGCTCCAGACCAGCCACCAGAGCGTCGATCTCCTCGGTGGTGGTGTAGAGGTAGAACGAGGCCCGGGTCATCGCCGGGACACCGAACCGGCTGCACACCGGCTTCGCGCAGTGGTGGCCCACCCGCACCTGCACGCCGAGCGAGTCGAGCACCTGACCCACGTCGTGCGGGTGCACGTCACCCAGCGCGAACGAGATGGTGCCGCCCCGGCCCACCGGCACGGTCGGGCCGAAGATCCGCAGGCCGCGCACCGAACCGAGGGCGTCCAGCGCGTACGCCGTCAGCTCCTTCTCGTGCCACTGGATGGCCTGCATCCCGATCCCGGTGAGGTAGTCCACCGCCGCGCCGAGCGCGACCGCCTCGGCGATCGGCGGGGTGCCGGCCTCGAACCGGGCCGGTGGAGCGGCGAACGTCGACCGGGCCATGGTGACCGTCTCGATCATCGAGCCGCCGCCGAACACCGGCGGCATCGCCGCCAGCAGCTCGGCCCGGCCCCAGAGCACGCCGATGCCGGTCGGGCCGCACATCTTGTGCCCGGTGAAGACGATGTAGTCGGCGTCCAGGTCGACCACGTCGACGGGCAGGTGCGGCACCGACTGCGAGCAGTCCAGCAGCAGCAGCGCCCCCACCTCACGGACCCGCGCGGTGATCCGGGCGGTGGCGTTGATCGTGCCGAGGATGTTCGACATGTGCACCAAAGAGACGATCTTCGTCCGTTCGGTGACCAGGTCGTCGAGGCCCGACTCGTCGAGCCGGCCCTGATCGGTGACCGGGAACCAGCGCAGGGTCGCGCCGGTCCGCTCACAGAGCAGCTGCCACGGGACGATGTTCGAGTGGTGCTCCATCTCGGAGATCACCACCTCGTCGCCAGGCCCGAGCCGGAACCGGGGGTCGGCGTCCGGGCGCAGCGAGGCGTTGGAGAAGGCGTACGCCACGATGTTGATCGCCTCGGTGGAGTTCTTGGTGAACACCACCTCGTCCGAGCTCGACGCGTTGAGGAACGCGGCGACCTTGGCGCGCGCCCCCTCGTACGCCTCGGTGGCCTCGGAGCCCAGGGTGTGCACCGAACGCGACACGTTGGCGTTGTGCCGCGCGTAGTGCTCTCCGAGCACGTCGAGCACCTGCCGTGGCTTGTGCGAGGTGTTGGCGCTGTCGAGGTAGACCAGCGGGTGCCCGTTGATCTCCCGCTCCAGGATCGGGAAGTCGGCGCGCACCCGGGCCACGTCGAAACGCGGCACGTCGTCGTACTGCGGCATCCCCGAAGGGATCGCGATGCTGGTCATCTCGGCAGCGCCTCTCCCGCTCAGGCCCGGGCCGTGCCGGCCCCGGCGGCGTACCGCTCGTAGCCCTCGGCCTCGAGCTTGTCGGCCAGCTCCGGGCCGCCCTGCTCGACGATCCGGCCGGCCACGAAGACGTGCACGAAGTCCGGCTTGATGTAGCGCAGGATCCGCGTGTAGTGGGTGATCAGCAGCACGCCGGTGTCGCCGGTGTCACGGACCCGGTTGACGCCCTCGCTGACGACCCGCAGCGCGTCCACGTCGAGGCCGGAGTCGGTCTCGTCGAGGATCGCGATCTTCGGCTTGAGCAGCTCCAGCTGGACGATCTCGTGCCGCTTCTTCTCGCCACCGGAGAAGCCCTCGTTGACGTTGCGCTGGGCGAACGCCGGGTCCATCTGGAGGCGCTCCATGGCACCGCGCAGCTCGCCGCCCCAGGTGCGCAGCTTCGGGGCCTCGCCGTCGATGGCGGTCTTCGCGGTGCGCAGGAAGTTCGCCACCGAGACGCCGGGGACCTCGACCGGGTACTGCATGGCCAGGAAGAGGCCGGCGCGGGCCCGCTCGTCGACGGTCATGGCGAGCACGTCCTCGCCGTCGAGGGTCACCGTGCCGCCGGTGATCTCGTACTTGGGGTGGCCGGCGATCGAGTACGCCAGGGTGGACTTGCCGGAGCCGTTCGGGCCCATGATCGCGTGGGTCTCACCGGAGCGGACGGTCAGGTCGACGCCCGACAGGATCGGCTTGAGCTCACCCTCGGGCAGCTTGACCGACACCTTCAGGTCGCGGATCTCCAGGGTGCTCATTATCGGGTCACTCCATTACTCGGCGTCAGGCTGAGGTAGATGTCGCCGTCGCGGACTTCGACGGGGTAGACGGGTACGGGTTCGGTGGCCGGCAACCCGGAGGGCTGCCCGGTGCGCAGGTCGAAACGCGAGCCGTGCAGCCAGCACTCGAGTGTGCAGCCGTCGACCTCACCCTCGGAGAGGGCGACCGAGGCGTGCGAGCACTCGTCGTAGGCGGCGTAGAACTGGCCGTCCTCGCCGTGCACCAGCGCGATCGGGGTGCCGTCGACGTCCGCGCTGATCGCGGTGCCCTTCGGCACATCCTCGGTGGAGCAGATCCGGATCATCAGGCGCCAGCCTTGGTCAGCCGGGCCTCGATCGCGTCGCCAAGACGCTCCCGCAGTGACTCCACCGGGATCTTGTTGATCAGCTCGGCGAAGAAGCCGCGAACCACCAGGCGGCGGGCCTCGCCCTCCGGGATGCCCCGGGCCATCAGGTAGAAGAGCTGCTCGTCGTCGAAGCGGCCGGTCGCGCTGGCGTGGCCGGCGCCGGCGATCTCGCCGGTCTCGATCTCCAGATTGGGTACGGAGTCCGCCCGCGCGCCGTCGGTGAGCAACAGGTTCCGGTTGATCTCGTACGTGTCGGTGCCGGTCGCCTCGGCCCGGATCAGCACGTCGCCCACCCAGACGGTGTGCGCGTCCTCGCCCTGCAGGGCGCCCCGGTAACCGACGTAGCTGCGGCAGTCCGGCACGCTGTGGTCCACCAGTTGCCGGTGCTCGAGGTGCTGGCCGGAGTCGGCGAAGTAGACGCCGTACAGCTCGGCCTCGCCGCCGCGGCCGGTGTACTCCACCGACGTGTACTGCCGGACCAGGTCACCGCCGAGGCTGACCTGGACGTGCGTCACCCGGGCGTCCCGACCCAGCTTGATCTTGAGGTGCTGTGCCTGCACCGCGTCGTCGGCCCAGTCCGCGACGGTGACCAGGGTCAGCTTCGCCCCGTCGGCCACGGAGACCTCGACGTTGTCGGCCAGGGTCACCGAGCCGACGTGCTCCAGCACCAGGGTCATCTCGGCGAACCGGCC
Source organism: Micromonospora sp. NPDC005161 (assembly GCF_053599855.1). NCBI lineage: Bacteria > Bacillati > Actinomycetota > Actinomycetes > Micromonosporales > Micromonosporaceae > Micromonospora > Micromonospora sp. NPDC005161. Next base: position 3,857 of record NZ_JBSFYQ010000051.1, on the reverse strand, counting down.
CACCTCGACGAAGGTGTGCCCGAAGGCCACGCCCTCGGCGTTGTCGCCGACCACCCGCAGGCTCACCGGCGCACCCACCACGACGTCGCTGGCCACGCTGAGCAGCAGCGCCTGACCGGCACCGCCGTAGGCGAGCGCGCTGACCCGGTCGACCGGGGTGAGCACGCTGCCCACCCGCGGGTCGTCGGTGCCGATCCGCTCGACGGCCACGCCCTCGGGCAGGTCGCCGTACTCGTGCCGGACCGTGCCGGTGGCGGCCAGCGCCTCACCGGCGAGGCCGCGCAGCCGCTTGAGCGGAGTGAAACGCCAGTCCTCCTCCAGGCCGGTGAGGGCCGGGAAGTCGGCGACGTCGTACGAGCGCAGCGCCTGCGACTTGGTGCTGGGCGGCGGCGCGGAAGCCTGGGTAGTCATGTCTTCCTTGGTCTGTTCTGCGGTTAATCGGAGGGTCGGTCGAGCTGGTCCCGGCGCGGCGCGGCGGGTCGGGGCCGCCGCGCGACGGCCGGCCGGGTCAGCCGACCGCGCCCTCCATCTGGAGTTCGATCAGCCGGTTCAGCTCCAGGGCGTACTCCATGGGGAGTTCCTTGGCGATCGGCTCGATGAAGCCACGCACGATCATGGCCATCGCCTCGTCCTCGCTCAGGCCGCGGCTCATCAGGTAGAAGAGCTGGTCGTCACTGATCTTGGAGACGGTCGCCTCGTGCCCCATCGACACGTCGTCCTCGCGGATGTCGACGTACGGGTAGGTGTCCGAGCGGGAGATCGTGTCGACCAGCAGCGCGTCGCACTTGACCGTGCTCCGGCTGTGGTGCGAACCCTCCAGCACCTGCACCAGACCCCGGTACGAGGTGCGGCCGCCGCCCCGGGCGATCGACTTCGACACGATGGTCGAGGAGGTGTGCGGCGCGGCGTGCACCATCTTGGCGCCGGCGTCCTGGTGCTGGCCCTCGCCGGCCATGGCCACCGAGAGCACCTCGCCCTTGGCGTGCTCGCCGGTCATGTAGACCGCCGGGTACTTCATAGTCACCTTGGAGCCGATGTTGCCGTCGACCCACTCCATGGTCGCGCCCTCGTGGCACACGGCGCGCTTGGTGACCAGGTTGTAGACGTTGTTCGACCAGTTCTGGATGGTCGTGTAGCGGCAGCGCGCGTTCTTCTTGACGATGATCTCCACGACCGCGCTGTGCAGCGAGTCGGAGGAGTAGAGCGGCGCGGTGCATCCCTCGACGTAGTGCACGTACGCACCCTCGTCGACGATGATCAGCGTCCGCTCGAACTGGCCCATGTTCTCCGTGTTGATCCGGAAGTAGGCCTGCAGCGGGATCTCCACGTGCACACCCTTCGGCACGTAGATGAACGAGCCACCGGACCATACGGAGGTGTTCAGCGCGGCGAACTTGTTGTCGCCGACCGGAATCACCGTGCCGAAGTACTCCTTGAACACGTCCTCGTGCTCACGCAGCGCGGTGTCGGTGTCCAGGAAGAGGACGCCCTGCTCCTCAAGGTCCTCACGGATCTTGTGGTAGACGACCTCGGACTCGTACTGCGCCGCGACACCGGCGACCAGCCGCTGCTTCTCCGCCTCCGGGATGCCCAGCCGGTCGTAGGTGTTCTTGATGTCCTCGGGCAGGTCCTCCCAGCTGGTGGCCTGCTTCTCGGTGGACCGCACGAAGTACTTGATGTTGTCGAAGTCGATCCCGGTGAGGTCGGCGCCCCAGGCCGGCATCGGCTTGCGGCCGAACAGCCGGAGACCCTTCAGGCGCAGGTCGAGCATCCAGGCCGGCTCGTTCTTCTTCGCCGAGATGTCCCGCACCACCGCCTCGTTGATGCCGCGCTGGGCGACCGCCCCGGCGGCGTCCGGGTCGGACCAGCCGTACTCGTAGCGACCCAGGGCGGCGAGCTGCTCTTCCTGGGTCAGGGGCTGGACGATCTGCTCGGTCATCTATCTGTCCTCACAGTGGTGACGGGATTACCGGATTGGACGCGGCCCGGCTGGGTCGGAATGTGCGTGGTGCACACACCGTCGCCGTGCGCGATGGTGGCCAGGCGCTGTACGTGGGTGCCGACCAGACGGGAGATCACCGCGGTCTCGGCCTCGCACAGCTGAGGAAACTCGGCGGCCACGTGCGCCACCGGGCAGTGGTGCTGGCAGAGCTGGCCGCCGGAGGCGATCGTGGTCGCGTTGGCAGCGTAACCCTCGGCGGTGAGCGCTCCGGCGAGTGCCTCCGCCCGTGCGAGCGGGTCGTCGCCGGCGTCCTCCATGGCGGTCCGACAACGCGCCTCCAGGGCGGCCACCTGCTCGGTGGCGAACGCCCCGACCGCGTCCGAGCCGCCGCTGCGGGCGATCCAGCGCAACGCGGCGGTGGCCATGTTGTCGTAGTGGTGGGTGCCACAGCGGACCCGGGCGGCCTCGGTCAGCAGGAACACCTTGGCCGGACGCCCCCGACCGCGGCTGCCCTGCACGGTCTGCTCGCGGGCGACCACGTCACCGTCGGCGAGCATGGCGTCCAGATGCCGGCGGATCGCGGCGGGGCTGAGCCCGAGCGCCTCCCCGAGCTGCGCGGCGGTGGTGGCCCCCCGCTCCAGCAGCAGCTGGGTGACCCGGTCCCGGGTGGAGACCTCGGTCGGCGCGGTGCCGCTGAGCGCGGCTGACGTGGTCACGACCGGCGCGGACGCGCTCGCACCGACGGCCGGACCGGCCGTCGGCTGCTGCCCGGAGAGCGCCGCCACGTTTTTCACAACGCCAACGTTACGTAATTACCCGGAGGGTCGCAAACCCGGGCCCCGGTGATCCGAACCACCGACCTGGCGGAGTCGGACGAACCTCGATCACTACGGTGCGTAGGATTTGCGCCGTGAACCGATACGTCCGTCCGGTCTCCGGCACCCTGCTGCGCCGCCTCGCGCTCACCTCGATCATCGCGAACGTGGGCATCGTCGTCACCGGCGGGGCCGTCCGGTTGACCGCCTCGGGCCTCGGCTGCCCCACCTGGCCCCGGTGCACGGACGCGTCGTACGTCGCGACGTCGGAAATGGGCGGGCACGGCGTGATCGAGTTCGGCAACCGGATGCTGACCTTCGCGGTGGGCCTGATCGCGCTGGCCACCGTGCTGGCGGTGCTGGCACACCGGCCACGCCGGCCCGGTCTGCTGGCGCTGGCCGTCGCGGTCTTCCTGGGCATTCCCGCCCAGGCGGTGATCGGTGGCATCACCGTGCTCACCAACCTCAACCCGTGGGTGGTCGGGCTGCACTTCCTCGCCTCGATGGGGGTGATCGCCGCCGCGTACGCCCTCTGGCGGCGGATCGCCGACCCGGACGGGCCGACGGTGGCCGTGGTCCCGGCGCCGCTGCGCACCCTGGCCCGGGTCACCACGGGCGTCGGCGTCGCCGTGCTGGTCATCGGCACCTGGGTCACCGGCAGCGGCCCGCACGCCGGCGACCAGGGCGCGGCCCGCAACGGCCTCGACCCGGAGTCGATCTCCCAGGTGCACGCCGACAGCGTCTTCCTGCTGATCGGTCTCTCGGTGGCGCTGATCTTCGCGTTCCGCGCGGTCGGCGCACAGCGGGCCACCCGGGCCGCCGTCATCCTGCTCGCGGTGGAGCTGGGTCAGGGCCTCATCGGTTTCGTGCAGTACTTCACCCACGTGCCGGCGATCCTGGTCGGCGCACACATGTTCGGCTCCTGCCTGGTGCTGCTGGCCACCCTCTCGGTGCAGTGGTCCACCCGCGAACGCCGCCCGGTCGCCCCCGCACCCCGGGCCGCCACCCCCGCCGACACCGAAGCCGTCCCGGCCACCGCCTGAGCGCGCCCCGCGCCCCGCGCCCCGCGCCCCGCGCCCCGCGCCCCGCGCCCCGCGCCC
>NZ_JBSFYQ010000050.1:0-42539 GCF_053599855.1 Micromonospora sp. NPDC005161 | reverse complement strand
CGACGGCCCAACGGAGAGGACTCTCACCCCTCTCGACATTCCGGCGCCTCGTGGCGCACACAGCAGCGAAGTACAGCAACCGTGCCAGCCGAACCGAGCCGAGATGCGCCTCAGCAGGCCGTTTTACCTCGCATCCAGCTCGAGCCGACCCGCTCGCCGAGAGTTCACACCGATGAGGTCACTGGATCGATCTCAGTATCGCCCACCATGAATATAGGCAGGTAGGAAGCCCGTCGTCGGATCCACCGGTAACGGGCTTCTACGCTCTTCCCCCTTAATTGGGAGCAGATTGGGAGCACGGCGCTCCCGCCCTTGGTTGGGCTGGCGTCCCCTATGGCCCTCTGCCTGCGTTCATTAGGGTGTCCTGCCTCGGATCCGTCGGTTGGCAAACTCCACTCGCGACCGGCTTGATCGCACCTCCCGCGACCCTCAGCAACTGGAGTTCGACCAGCCGCCTGCTCGACGTGCGGGTTCCGATGACCAAGCCAGCGTTGGTGCCTGAGACCGCTCGTTCCGACCGGCCCTGCTACCGGTTGTGCCGGGCGTCTTGCAGTACCCGAACGCCTACCGCGCCGGCGAGCCCGACTTCCTCGTAGCGGCCACCGGCCAGCTGTGGACCAACGCGACGCGCCGCCACGAATCACGTCTTGGCGGCCATCGCCGCAACCACCTGGGGCCAGTATCTGGTCTTGCGCGGCAGCGTCACCATTGCGGCCTGGGTCGGCGACGCCGCCGCGAGCCGGGCGACCTCGACTTCGTCGTCACCCCGCACACCATCACCAGCGACAGCACCGACGCCCGCACGCTGCTCGATGACATCAAGACCGCCATCCGAACCGCAACGGGCGCCGGCCTGCAACCAGACCGGATCACCGAGTCCGCCATCTGGACGTACGAACGCGCTGACGGACGCCGCCTGCTCATCCCGTTCAGCACCCCGGAGGCATCGGACGGCCACGTACAGATCGACATCGTCTTCGGCGAACGACTTCCTCTCCCGCCAGAGGTGCTGATCCTGCCCGACGTCGACGAGTCGTTACTGGCCGCGCCCGCCTCGCTGGCGCTGGCGTGGAAGCCGCTGCGGCTGGCCACCGACATGTACCCGCAAGGCAAGGACCTCTACGACGCGGTCCTGCTCGCCGAACACACCGCCGTTGACCAAGCCCTCGTCCGCCAACTCATGCGACCGGAACTCGGCGCCGAAGCCGATACCTTCACGGCCGAGACCGTGCTGTCCTGGGAGGTCGACTGGTCCAACTTCACCGACGAGTACTCCGGAATTACGGGCACCGCCGAGCAGTGGACCAGGCGGCTGGCACTGGCCCTCGATCACGCCTGGACCTGACCAAGCCAGAACAGGTCGGCAGGACCGGCACCCGCTCCATCCGGCTGTCGTGACAGTTGGTAACGCGCGATAGGCGGCATGAGAGTTAACGGTTCCCGGCAGAGTCTATCGATCGACACGGTCCTGCCCTCATCGCTGCGTCAGAGCAGAGTGACCGCGTCGCGGCGGCGATGTAGCGGCGGCCGTGCGGCGCACGATCAGAATGGTGCGGGTCCGCGGCCTGCCAACGACATCAACACCTGCGTGGCGAGTAGCTTGCGTATGCCGGTGACGACGACTCTCCCCATCCGATCGTAGGGCAGTTCCAATTGCAGCCCTTCGACTGCGTTGCGAAGGTCTGCCGTGATCTCGTCCGGACGGAATGTGCCCCCCCAGCCGTTGAGTCCTCCGCGCTGGTTGGTACTGAGGGAAGCCATGCCGGATATGCATGCGCCGTCGACCAGGATCAGCCTCGCAGGACCCGAGTAGGTCGTCGTCATAATCATCAACCCTTCAGGATGTAACGCCGTGCACCCCGGGTCCCGGCTGTCTGACAGTCATCAGGAGGCGAGGCGTCGAGTCCGACCACGGCGTGCTCCACCTGGACCGCGACCGTACGTGCCTCAACCGTCAGGGCGGCGGCGATGCGGAATTCGGCTCGTTAGCGATAAGGGTCGATGTCCGTGTCTGTCTGGTTCATGAGCCAGAGGCGCGCCTTGGGCGAGCTGACAGTCGGCCTGGGCAGACTAGCGCCCGAGGTCCGAATCGATCCAGAGAAGAGAACACGGGGGCAATGCTGAGCGCGCTCCACACCGAGATGGCCGGACTTCTGCCGATCAGACGATCTTCGCGATGCCGTGGTGAACGCATGAAACGCCGAACGGCGGCCCGCTGAACCAGTCGGGCCGCCGTTCGCAGAGTGTGGATCAAAGCGGGCGGATGTTCTCCGCCTGCAGGCCCTTCTGGCCTTGGGTGATGTCGAACTCCACCTTCTGATTCTCGTCGAGGCTGCGGAAGCCGCTCGCCGAGATCGCGGAGAAGTGGGCGAAGACGTCGGCGCCGCCGTCGTCCGGGCTGATGAAGCCGAAGCCCTTGTCGGCGTTGAACCACTTCACGGTACCTGTAGTCATGTCTGCTCCTTCGCAGGCTGTTAGAGACCGCACTGCGCGGACCCTTACGCCGCCGCGTTGATCACCCGCGTCGAAACGACACGAAAAGCGCCTGGATGGGTTTCAGATGCCCCATCAGGCGCCGGAAGACGTCTACGGAAATCAAAACTGCAACTCGGGCACCGTAGCACATGATCCGTCGTCGATCCCATGGCGGTGAGTGGACCTGGTCACTCGTCTGCTTGCCACGCCGCGTGGACGGCACGTTGACCGGGTTCACGATGGGCTAGTCGTCGTCCCCACCGCGTGCGGGCGCGGTTGGGGTGCTTCCGATGGGTGCAACGGTTCACCCCGTTGCTGGCCGACGCGGCCCGGTTCGCTCGCCACTCCCCGGGTGATCGGTGGTTCGTCGACGAGACGTATGTGAAGGTCAACGGGGTGTGGCGGTACGTCTACCGGGCGATCGACCAGCACGGGCAGGTCATCGACGTGCTCGTCTCGGCCCGCCGTGACGCCGCCGCGGCCCGGCGGTTCTTCCAGAAGGCCCTACGGATGCTGAAGGTGACGCCTACCGAGGTGGTCACCGACGCCGCGCCGGTCTACCCCGCCGTGCTCGACGACCTGATCTCCTCGGCCTGGCACCATGTCGAGCGGCACGCGAACAATCCGATCGAGGCCGATCACAGCCAGCTCAAGCACCGGTTACGACCCATGCGTGTGCTCCGAACCGACCAGACCGCACAAGTGATCATCGCCGGACACGCATTCATCCAGAACCTCCGCCGTGGACACTACGAACTCGGGCTCGACAGTCAGCCCAAGCTCCGAGTCGCTTCGGCGTTCAGTGAACCCGCCCGGGCCATCTGACGCGAACCCGACCCGGGCGTAACGCACCTCCCCATCAGATAATGCAACGGCGCCCTCCGGCCCACACCTCTGTTGCGCAGGCAACCACAACACACCACCAGACCAACACCGCATCCAGCAGCGCGACGACGGCGAATGCGCGCCGGTGATACAGGCCGATCCGGGGATGCCTTGCGCGCGACTGCTGTGATGAGGTGGCTGCGACTGGTGACCGGAGCCGGATGGGGTGTGAATGCGCTGGGCGACGGTGATCCTCGGGGCGGTGGTGGCCGGGGCGATTGGCTGGTGGGCGGCCGCTGGGCCGAACCACCAGGACAGCGACGTCGCGGTCGGTGTCGCCGCCGCGATCGTCACGATCGTCGTCACTGCGCTGACGAAGTGGGCCAACCGCGACGGTCACCCCATCCCGGACCCCGACCAGCTCGCCGCCCGCGACACCGGACCGTTGCCGCCCGGCGCGGCCGGAACCGACCCGCCGCAGATGGTGATCGGCGATCTGCCCGGGCAGGCGGTCGCCTGGCAAGACCGGGTCGAGCTGCTGGACCGGTTGACGGTGATGGCCGGGCACGGCCGGACTGTCGTGGTCTGCGCGGTGACCGGGCAGCGCGGCATCGGCAAAACGCAGCTTGCCGCCGCATACGCCCGCGCCCGCGTCGCCGAAGGCTGGCCCGTGGTGGTGTGGGTCGTCGCCGACACCCCCGCCAACCTGGTCACCGGCCTGGACGCACTCGCCGCCCAAGCAGGAGTCCGCCAACCCGACACCGACCCCGTCGACGCCGCCCGCGCCGCCCTGGCGTGGCTGCGCGCGCATTCCGGCCCCTGTCTGCTGGTCTACGACAACGCCGTCGACCCGGACCTCATCCGCGCCTGGACCCCACCGGTCGGTGCTGTGCATACCGTGGTCACCACCACCCGCCACGACTTCGGCAACCTCGGCGAACCCGTCGACGTCACCCTGTTCACCCCGACCGAAGCCGTCACCTACCTACGTGCCCGAACCGGACTCACCGACGACACCGGCGCGGGTGAGGTCGCCGAACAGCTCGGCTGGCTGCCCCTCGCCCTCGCGCAGGCCGGCGCGGTCATCGGCCCGCGCCGCCGCTACCGCAGCTACCGCGCCTACCTGGACCGGCTCGCCACCATGTCCGTCACCGACATGCTGCCACGCCCCAGCGGCGACCCCTACCCGCACGGCGCCGCCGAGGCGATCCTGCTCGCCCTGGACGACCTCGCCGCCAACGACCCCGACGGACACGCCCGCAACCTGCTCGATCACCTCGCCGTGCTGGCCCCCACCGGCGTCGACCCCGCCATGCTCGCCCACCTCACCGACGACGACACCGCCGCGGTCGTCCTCGCCGAACGGTCGCTGACCATCCCCACCGTCGACACCGACCGCACCGTGGTCCACCGGCTCGTGCAGCGCGTCGTCCGTGACCACAACCAGCACCTCGGCCGACTCGACACGCTGCTGAGCGACACCGTCGACCGGCTCGACGCCGCCGCACAGCAGACTGGCGAGCAATGGGCGACCCGTACCCTCATCGCCGACTACGTTCAACACGCCCAGACCCTCGCTGCGCACCCCACCGACGAATCCACCACACGACGGTTGCTCACCCTGCGGATATGGATGCAGTACTGGCTGGGCCGGGTCCACAGTGTCAGTGCCGCGCTCACTCACGGCGCGGCCCTCGTCGAAGACTGCGAGCGGGTCCTCGGCCCGGACCATCCCGAAACCCTGGAATCGCGCAATGACCTGGCCTTGGCCTACCAGGCGGTGGGGCGGCTGGACGAGGCGATCGACCTGTACCAGCGCACCCTCGCCGACCGCGAGCGGGTCCTCGGCCCGGACCACCCCGACACCCTGGCCTCGCGCAACACCCTCGGCGGCGCCTACCGGTTGGTGGGGCGGCTGGACGAGTCGATCGACCTGGTGCAGCGCACCCTCGCCGACCGCGAGCGGGTCCTCGGTCCGGACCACCGCGCCACCCTGGCCTCGCGCAACGACGTGGCCAATGCGTACTGGATGGTGGGGCGGCTGGGCGAGGCGATCGACCTGGTGCAGCGCACCCTCGCCGACCGCGAGCGGGTCCTCGGCTCGGACCATCCCGAGACCCTGGCCTCGCGGAACGTCCTGGCCTCTTCCTATCAGATCATGGGGCGGCTGGACGAGGCAATCGACCTGCAGCAGCGCACCCTCGCCGACCGCGAGCGGATCCTCGGCTCGGACCATCCCGACGCCCTGGTCTCGCGCAACGACCTGGCCTTGGCCTACCAGGCGGTGGGGCGGCTGGACGAGGCGGTCGAACTTTGCCAGCGCACCCTCTCCGACTGCGAGCGGGTCCTCGGCCCGGACCACCCCCACACCCTTGGCTCCCGCAACGACCTGGCCTACGCCTACCAGGCGGTGGGGCGACTGGACGAGGCGATCGACCTGCACCAGCGCACCCTCGCCGACCGCGAGCGGGTCCTCGGCCCGGACCATCCCGACACCCTGACCTCGCGCAACAACCTCGCCGGCGCCTACCAGACGGTGGGGCGACTGGACGAGGCGATCGACCTGCACCAGCGCACCCTCGCCGACCGCGAGCGGATCCTCGGCCCGGACCACCCCGAGACCCTGGCGTCGCGCAACAACCTCGCAGGCGCCTGCGAGACGGTGGGGCGGCTGGACGAGGCGATCGACCCGCACGATCAACCGGCTGCACAGCAGTGAAGCACAGCAGCCAAAGGCACCGAGCCGGACCCGTTCGGACCCGCGCAACCCTTCTGACCTCGGACGGGACCTCACCGGACCACCGGGCCGACAGTTCGCATCGAAGGGGTCTGATCCGTTGTGCCCCCGTCGCGCTGGGAGAAATCCGGGAGATGATCTTGTAAATGACCGTTCCCGGCACCGATGCAGACCAACGGTCACTAACGCTTTGACCTGCATATCTGCACTCAGCCGAAGGGCACGGAAGCGACTTGACCTTGTTCGGGACGAAGGGGTTGCCAGTTCGGTGCGGGTCTCGCAGATCGCCGCCCGACCGCTGGGGGAGTACAGCAGCGGAGTACAGCAGCCGACCGCTCCACAGGGTTCCGTACCGTGCCGAGAGAACCCGTCTGACCTGGGCTGGGGAGCGGTCGGGACGGCTTGCGCGTCTCTGGGGGTCAGGGGGTCGTCGGTTCAAATCCGGCCGTTCCGACGCAGCTCAGAGGGCACATCTGATCGACGGACGTGCCCTCTCGTCGTAGCTGGGTGACTAATTGAGTGACAACGCCTCAGGGTCGAAGATCCGGTCCATGGCGATCGCACCGCTCAGGAGCACCAGCCGGAGTTGGTGCCGGTAGACGCTCTCGGTGACGGTCGTGCCGGAGTGGCCGCAAAGGTCGGCGATCTGTTCGATGCTGACGCCGCTGTCCGACAGCAGGGACACGAAGGGGATTCCTTGGCGAGACCACACCACTGTGTTGCGAGGCTGCGCGGTTCGAGGTGCTGGCAACCGGCGAGGAAGTGCCCCTCGATGAGATGATCTTGTTGTGCCGTTGAGGTGCGAGGTCTGTGGACGCTGGGCGGTCAGGTAGGCCGCAGTCGAGGGGTCTTCCCGGTTGCATGCGTCCCACAACCCCACCAGAGGCGTCCTACTGGTCGGGGCCGTAGAGGCCGAAATGCAGCGCTGGGTCAGCCGGATCCCAGGTGTTCGTGAACTGTGACCGTGCACCCATCTCGGCAACTCGACTGAGAAGGTTGTTGCCCAACGCCAGCCGGGCCGGCTCCCAGGCGGCCAGCGCGCGCGGAATGTCGGGCTCAGCAGAGAGCGCGTCCGCGAGCGCCCAGGCGTCGGCGGCCGCCTTGGCGGTGCCGGCCGCTGCGTGGGGTCGCGCAGCGAACGCAGCGTCGCCGATCAAGGCCACGCGTCCGAAAGCCATCTTGCGCACCGCGATGTCGAGAACGATCTGGATGTACGGCTGGGCGGTCCGGGTCACCAGCTCGGCTGCCGCGGGTGGCAGCAGCTCCAAGGCGTCGGAACGCATCCGGTCGACGTACCGCTGCTGCACCTGTCCCGGGTGCACCGAGACGGGGGCGGTGAAGCCGCGCTGGTCGGTGACCATCTCGTCCAGTTCCGGGCCCTCGGGGACGTTGCGGTACCAGACGTAGTTGAGCTGCCGGTCCCCTCGGGAGAGGCTGCCGTTGCTGTCGGGGATTGGGTACATGCAGATGTGCGAGGCGTCGATGACGGCGTAGGTCGTCGCCTTGTGGATGAGGTCGGCCGTCTCGACCGACACTGTGCGCTCGGGCACGGTTCCACGCCAGCCGATGTAGCCCGAGTAGCGCGGCTGGAACTGCGGCTGAAGCCGCCGGCGCCCGATCGACGAGATTCCGTCGGCGAACACCACGAGTTCTGCACTCTCGGTCCGGCCGCTGGTGAAGCGGATGTTCACGCCGTCGTCGTCCTGACTGACTCCGACGGCGTACTCGCCGAGGTGGTAGTGGTCGGTGCCGAAGTCGTCCAGCAGCACGCGGTACATCGTTGTCCAGGAGCTGAATCGCCAGGCGGCGGGCTCCTCATGCACGATCTTGTTTCCTACGCCCAGGTAGCGCGTAACCGACGAGCCGATGCTGATGTCGTCGACGCCGAAGCCGTGAGGTCGTTCGACGATCCAGCGGACGGTGTCGGGCTGGAGGACGATGCCGCCGCCTCGGCCGTCGAGGTACGTCGGGGTTCGCTCGAAGACGTCGACCTCGAAGCCCTGCTCGCGCAGCAGCAGGGCCGCGGTGAGTCCGGCGAACGAGCCGCCGACGACGACCGCGCGGCGCGCCTCAGTCATGGTCGTACCTCTCGCTGTTGTCGAGTGCGGGTCCGTACGGGTGGTGCTCGAGGTTGACGACGATGGCGTCCTGGGTGGTGCGCGCGACGATCATCCGCACCGGCTCGGCGCCGCTGGCGTTCTCCTCCCAGTGCACGACGTGGGGCTTGATGTAGACGAAGTCGCCTGGGTGCGCCTCCCGCATTTCGTCGAGGGTGTCGCCGACCCACCAGCGACCCACCCCGCTGAGCACGTAGAGCGCGGTCTCGGACTGGCCGTGGTGGTGGACACCGGTCTTGCTGCCCGGGGGGAGCACCGAGAGCCCCATCCACAGGTCCTGGGACCCGAGGCGGCGGGCGGAGACGGCCTCGAAGCGCTTCAGGCCGGACGTCTGGGGTGTCTCGTCGGATAGGTCGTCGGCGCGGATGATGTGCACGTCGGCCACGCGGGACGTCCCGGGCGGCTCGGCCTCGGACAGGTGGTGGTCGTTCATGGCGCCTACTGTGGCCTCCGCTGGCCCCGTTCGGACATGTGTCGCCACACAGGTATAGCGCGGAGTCGGGTGTCGTGGCACAGTCACGCCATGCAGACGAGCGGTGCCCTGCACCTGCGCCCCTGGCTCGAGGCGATCGCGACCATCGCCACCGTGATCAATCGACCGGTTTCGCTACCAGAGGTGCTCGACCTCGTGTCCGAGACGGCGGCCCGCCTGCTTGGCTACGATTTCTGCGCCGTCTTGATCGTCGACGAGGACGGCAATTCGCTGGCCATCACCGGCACTTACGGCCTCTCGTCGAGCTACATCCAGCAGGTCAACGCCGACCATCCGGTGATGCTGGACCCGGACGACGAGCTGCAGGCTCCCTCCAGCAAAGCGTTCCTCACCGGTAGGTCCGTGCAGGTGGTTGATACCCTGGCCGACGCGACCTTCCTCCCGTGGGGTGGGGTGGCGCGCCAGCAGGGCTACCGCTCGTTGATCTCGGTCCCCGTTGTGTCGTCGGGCGTGCCCGTCGGGACGCTCAACTGCTACAAGCGGGTTCCCCACGAGTACGGCGCCGACGAGCGGGATCTGCTCTCTCTGCTCGCCGACCAGGCCGGCGTCGCGATCGAGACGACCAGGCTGCGCGATCGCGAGGCCGCGACCATCGCCGAGCTGCTCGCGGCCAACACCGCTCTCGCCGAGCAGCACGAGTTGCTGCGTCGCGGGGAGGCGGTGCATGAGCAGTTCACCCAGGTCGCGCTCCGGGGCGGTGGCGTTGCGGGGGTCGCGGCGGCGCTGACCGAGGTGCTGGGTACGTCGGTCGTGGTGACAGAGGAACCGTCTGGGGCCGAGCTGGCCGCGGTGAAGCGTGACGAGAAGCCTCTCGTCACACAGGACACGGAGGCGCACTCGACGCCGGTGATGCTCGGCCTGGACACGGTCGCTCGGATCTGGGTCCCCCGGTCCGTGCTGCCGCTGCCCGCCATCGACGTCCGCGCGCTCGAGCACGCCGCCACGGTCTGCGCCCTCGAGGTGCTGCGGGCCCGCACGGCACTCGAGGTCGAGTGGCGCCTGTCCGGCGAGGTGGTCACGGACCTGCTCACCGGGAACCCAGCGGGGTTGGTGACGGCCGCCGAGCGGGCGGGCCGGCTCGGTCTCGACCTGACGAACCCGCATGCCGTGATCGTGGTCCACGGCGGCACGCAGCGTGCCGGGTCCGCCCGCGTCCTGTCGGTCGCGAGGTCGCTGGTGGCCACCGCTCAGCCCCGTGCGTTGGTCAGCGCGATCGCGGACGACGTCGTGCTGCTGTTGCCGGCGAAGGACCAGGCCGACGCCTTGGACCGCGCCGGTCAGCTCCAACGGCAGCTGCGCCGTATCAGCGTCGGGGCGGACACCGGGGTGGCAGTCTCGCCGCTCTGCACGACGCTCGCCGACTACCCCGCGGCCTACCGACGTGCCCGCGGTGCGGCGACGATCGCCCAGCTCCGTGGGCAGGCCGACACGGTCGCGAGCTTCGAGTCGCTGGGCGTGCACGGGCTGCTGCTGCAGCTCGAGGACGTCTCGGAGCTACGTCGCTTCGCCGCCGAGACGCTCGCCCCGATCCGCGCCCACGACGCTACGCGCGGGACTGCTCTCGAGCAGACGCTGCGCGCCTACGTCGCCCACGACCTCAACACCGCTGCCACTGCCACCACGCTGTTCGTGCACCCCAACACGGTCGGCCTGCGCATCCGCAAGGCCGAGCAGCTGCTGGGGGTGTCCACCGCGCACGTGCGGTCCCTCGCCGAACTCCAGATCGCGCTGAGTGCCGACGAGGTGGCCGACGCGCTCGGGACCCGTGGTCAGGACGGCGGCACGGCACGTGGCTGAGCACCGCTCGGGAGCACGAGCAACGGCACCAGCCACAGCATGGCGACGACGACCAGTGTCCAGGAGGCGTGCCCGTGGTCGGCTGCCCACCCCATGACCGGGGTCGCCGTGACGACGAGACCGAACGCGGCCGTGTTCATCATCCCGACGGCAGCCGCCGGTCGCTGCGGGTAGCGCGCCTGGACGGCGCCGACCACGCTCGCGAACGGCAGTCCGCTGAACAGCCCGAGCACCACCACGGCCAGGACCGCGACCACCGGCGCGGTCGGTCGGGACAGCGCCATGGTGGCGGCCGAGCACGCGATCAGTGCGAGGACACAGATCGTCCGGCTGTGGGTGGGCCACATCGCCGCGACGTGGCCGCCGAGAGGCCGGCTCACCACGGAGAGGCCGAGCACGCCCGATCCGATCACGGCGGCCGCCGTGGACTCGAACGACCAGATGTCGACGAGCAACGTGGTGGCCCATGACGAGAGTACGAGGCCCACTCCGAGCGTGACGGCGTGGACGGCGGCGAGGCGGAACAGCTCACCGTCGCGCAACAGCGTCGACGGTGGTGATCCGGCGGTGTGGACGCCATGCGTGGGCGTCGCTCGGCGGGCTCCGTCCGGCGGTTGCCGCGCCGCCAATACCAGCGCGAGGGCCGTCACAGCAGCTGTCGTGACCCAGGGAGCCCGCCAGTCCAGCACGAGCTCGGCGAACGGCACCACGAGCACGGCCGCTCCCGACGCGGCGAGCGCCACGCCACCGAAGATCCCCATGCCCCACGATCCGCGGCCGCTGCTGCGCGCCAGCTCGGCTCCGGAGACGAAGCAGACGGCGAATCCCGTCCCGGAGGCGATCCTGGCCGCCACCGCCAGCCAGGGCAGGGGAGCCAGCAGGGCCAGCAGGTGCGCGGCGACGACGAGGGACAGCCCGGCGACCGCCGCCGTTCGCACGCCGAGGCGGTCGACCAGGATCCCGCCGGGGAACTGGAGGGCGGCATAGGGCGCGGCCAGCGCGGCGGTGAGCAGGCCGACCCAGAGAAGGTCGGCGCCGTAGGCGGCCGCCATGGTGCTCGCTGCGGCGCCCGCGGCCGTCATCGCCCAGCCGGCCGAACCGCCGAGCAGGCAGGCAAGAAGGAGCGTCGGAGCGGGGGGCGCCGCCGTGGTCGTCACTTCAGGTGTTCTGCGGGAAGCCGAGCTGTACTCCGCCGCTCGGCGCGCCCCACCGCGACGTGACCACCTTGGCGCGGGTGAAGAACCGCACCCCCTCGGCACCGTGGGCGTGCGTGTCGCCGAACAGTGAGTTCTTCCAGCCGCCGAAGGAGTGGTGCGCCACCGGCACCGGCACCGGCACGTTGATCCCGACCATGCCGACCTGCACCTCGTTTTGGAACCGCCGGGCGGCCGGCCCGCTGGAGGTGAACAGGGCGGTGCCGTTGCCATAGGGGTTGGCGTTGATCAGGCGAAGCGCCTCGTCGAAGGATTCCGTTCGTACGACTGCGAGAACCGGGCCGAACACCTCGTCGCGGTAGACCGACATCTCGGGTGTGACATGGTCGACCAGCGTCGGCCCCAGCCAGAAGCCTGACGCCTCGCCATCCACGTCCCAGTCGCGGCCGTCGACGACGAGCTTGCCGCCCTCCGCCTCCGCCGCCTCGACGTACGAGGCAACCCGATCGCGGTGCTCGCGCGTCACGAGTGGCCCCATGTCGACGTCGCGGCGTCCGGACCCGACCGACAGGGCACGTGTCCGGTCGGCGATTCGGGTCACCAGGTCGTCCGCTACCGGTCCCACCGCGACGACAACGCTGATCGCCATGCACCGCTCGCCGGCCGAGCCGTAGCCCGCGCTGACGGCGGCGTCCGCAGCGGCGTCGAGGTCGGCGTCGGGGAGCACGACCATGTGGTTCTTGGCGCCGCCGAGGGCCTGCACGCGTTTGCCCGACACGGCCGCGGTCTCGTAGACGTGCCGCGCGACGTGCGTCGATCCCACGAACGACACCGCCTCGATCGCGGGATGTCTGAGCAGCGCGTCGACCGCTTCGGCGTCGCCCTGCACGACGTTGAACACACCGGCCGGCAGGCCTGCCTCCTCCCACAGCCGCGCCAGCCAGATTGAGGCCGACGGGGTCTTTTCGCTGGGCTTGAGCACGACGGTGTTGCCCGCCGCGATGGCCACCGGCACGAACCACAGGGGCACCATGGCCGGGAAGTTGAACGGGTTGATCACGGCGACCGGTCCCAACGGCTGGCGTACGGTCGACACGTCGACACCGGTGGCGGCGTTCTCACTCACGGCGCCCTGCAGCAGCTGGGCGATCCCGCAGGCGACTTCGACGACCTCCTGGCCGCGGCTGACCTCTGCGACGGCGTCCGCCATCACCTTGCCGTGCTCGTCGGTGATCAGCTCGGCCAGCTCCGTCTTGCGTGTGTTCAGCAGCTCGCGGAAACCGAACAGTGTCTGGGTGCGGCGGGCTAACGACGTGTCGCGCCACGCCGGGAACGCCGCGACGGCGGCGTCGACCACGCGGGCCACGTCGTGCGTGGACGCCAGTGCCACCGCGGCGGTCACCGCTCCGGTCGCTGGGTTGGTGACCGAGGCGGTACGGGTGCTCGCACCCGCGAATTCTCGCCCCATCCAGTGGTTCACACGCGCCACGTCGCCGTTCATCTACTCGCTCCTCATGCGGGGACCCTCAGGATGGGAGGTCCGGCCGTGCGGTGTACTCACGCCGGGCGTCATCCCGGCGTGCCGGGACTGACCGGCGGCGGCAGTGTCGGGCTGTCGGCCCGACTGTTGTTCTCGGTCAGCAGCCGCGCGAGCCTCAGCGCGACCTGGAGCTCGGTCCGTCGCTCCGTCAGCGGGCGGCCCAGCAGCTCTGCGGCCCTCTGCAGCCGGTTGCGCACGGTGTGCTCGTGCAGGTGGAGGTGCGCGGCGGTGGTCACATGGCTGCCCCACCGTTGGGACGCCTCGACGGTCTCGCGCAGCCGCGCGGCCAGGTCGTCGT
Source organism: Micromonospora sp. NPDC005161 (assembly GCF_053599855.1). Taxonomy (NCBI): domain Bacteria; kingdom Bacillati; phylum Actinomycetota; class Actinomycetes; order Micromonosporales; family Micromonosporaceae; genus Micromonospora; species Micromonospora sp. NPDC005161. The sequence goes on along the minus strand of NZ_JBSFYQ010000050.1, from coordinate 29,103 downwards.
CGGCACCGAGCTGTCCGAGTTCGGCGTGGACGAACGCACGGGCCTTGACCGGGTCGGCCATCAACAGGATCTCGAGGCTGACGTCGGGGTGACCCAGCACCCTGGGGCTGCCCGCCGCACCCCACGCCGTGCGTACCCGTTGCACGTCCTGCACCTGGAGCCAGCCGGCCCGCACGCCCTGTACGCCGACGTGCGGGTCGCTGACCGACGCTTCGACGCCGAGGCCGCGGAGGCAGTCGGTCAGGTTGGCGATCCTCGCGGCGCGCCATCCCGGTGGCCGGGGGTGTGCCAGCCACACCACCGTGTTGGTGAGGTCGACCGCATGGACGAGGGTGTCGCGGGTGTGGCACGCCTTGCGCAGCGCGTTGAGGATCTGGCGCGCAGCGCCTTCGGGCATCGCCGGCAGCAGCACGGTGATGTGGCTGGCGTCGAGGGGATAGTCGAGCAGCACCAGGTCCGACGGTGGGAGTGGCGTGGAGTCCTCGCGCAGCAGATGCTGGACGAGGCCGTTGCGTACGTGCTCGCGCGAGCGGCTCAGCGCCTCGTCGGCCCGGGCGAAGCTGTCCGCGACCTGCGATGCCACCTGGTGCTGGTAGCCGAGCAGCAGCGCGGTCATGCTGCGTAGTGCCTCGAGGCTCTCCGCGCGCGGGACGTCGTTGCGGTCGGCCCGCTCGACCAGCCGGTCGCTCCACTCGTGCCACATGGTCAGGAAGCCCACACGGTAGGACCGCTGCAGCGCCGTCTGCGGCAACCTGAGCCGGGCCTGCATGCGGGCCAGGGCGAACGGCTCGGCGAGCGTCACCTCAGTGAGGTGGATCCGCCCGGCGATGACCTGGCGGAGATGGCGGAGGTTCTCGACCACGCTGGCCCGTAGCCGGGTCACGAACTCGTCGTTGTCGCGCAACGTGTCGAACGCCGCCGCGAGGTCCGCCTCGACGACCTGGTCCGCCAGGGCCACCAGATCCACGCCGTCGGAGGCCTCGCGTGCCCACGTCGGCAGGCGCACGTCAGCGTCTGGACGCGGTCGTGGGGCTGGTGTGGGCGTAGTCACCTGGTGGAGCGAGGCGGAGGTCATGAGGCCACGGTGCCGCCGGCCGCGGATCCGTGCCGATGTGTCGCTCACCACACTGTCGCCTCAGAAATGGGTGGCCCCACATGGTGGCGCGTCGCGTGACGCGGCGAGGCTGTGGCGCATGGGTGGTGCCGAACCTACCGCCCCCGCTCGAGGAGGACATGCCATGTCACCAGCGACGGCCGGGCCCTGTGGGCACCGGGTGTCAGCGGGCCACCCGCTGGGTGGTCGACCGCTGCACGAGGCTGGTGGCGAACAGACGCTCGCGCCCGGCGCCGATGTCGCCGCCGTGCTCGATGCGCTCCACGAGCAGGCGGGCGGCCGTCCGTGCCATCTCCGACAGGGGCTGGCGGACCGTGGTCAGCTGGAACACCTCCCAGGCTGCCATCGGAACGTCGTCGAAGCCGAGCACCGAAACGTCGCCCGGCACGTCCAGGCCAAGCGACTTCGCGGCGTCGATGGCGCCGAACGCGATCACGTCGTTGCCGCAGATCAGCGCGGTCGGGGGAGTGGCCAGCCGGAGCAGCTCTCGGGCGTTCTGGTAGCCGCACTGGTGCGAGTACGGTCCTTCGCGGACGAGACGCTCGTCGAGTGCGATCCCGGCGTCGATGATGCCGGCGTGTCTGTCTCTGCTCGTCGAGGTGTTGGCGGGGCCACGGATGACGCCGATGGTGCGGTGGCCGAAGTCCAGCAGATGGCGAGCGGCGGCGCGTCCGCCCTGGTAGTTGTCCGCAATGACGCGGTCGACGTCCATCGCGTCGACGTACCGGTTGAGAAGCACGACCGGCAGGTCCCGCCCGGCGAGGGCCTGGCCGAGCCGCGAGTCGAGGGTGGCCGTCGTGACCAGGACGCCGTCGATCGACCGGTTGAGCAGGTTGACCAGGGCCTCCTGCCCGGTCGGGATGTCGGTGCGCTCGGCGAACAGCACGACCCGGTAGCCCATAATCTGCAGCTCGTCGTGTACCGGCGTGAGCAGCGTCGGGAAGAACGGGTTGGTCAGGTCGGCGACGACAACACCGATGGTGCGTGTGCGCTGTGGCGTCGGGGGAGCCACCCACGATGGGCGGTAACCCAGCCGCTCGGCGGTCTCCTCGATGAGGCGGCGGGTGTCCTCCCGCACCCGGGGGTCGCCCCGCAGGGCGCGCGAGACCGTCGACTGGGAGACGCCGGCGGCCTGCGCCACGGTCGAGCTGTTCGTCGCCGGGCGCGCGCGTCGCCGTCGTCCCGGACCGTCGCCCGTCGTGCCCGGATTCACGCTCACAAGCCGTCTCACTTTCTTCTCGTGTCCAGGCACCGGCCCTCGATGCGGGCAGAAATGCATAATCTATGCACAACGAAGATAGGCGACCATCTCGTTGCTGTCAACTTCCTAGAACCCCGTGTACGTCCGGAAATATCGGCACGCAGGCGTGAACCCGGCGGCCGTTGAGCGCATGGTCGAGAACAGGAGCATGCATAAGTTTCCGAGAAATGCTTGACTTGCAAGATTAGTCACGGCAGTGTCAGGCGCCACATCCCCACCACTTCACCCCCACCCCCCAACCACCACCAGGCCCGTCGTAGCGCGACGCCCCTTGATCGCACCCTCGGACGGGTCGAACGACTCTGAGAGGCACGATATGAGCACTGCACGCATCTTCCGTCCCCACCGCTGGCGCCTGGTGGCCGCCGCCAGCGTCATTGCCCTGCTGGTCTCCGGCTGTGGGTCGCGTCCAGGCGCCGCCAAGGGCGGCGAGGCAAAGGACGCCGGCGGCGTCGTCAACATGGTGATGGCTCCCGACCCGGTCTGGAAGTGGATGGAGAGCCAAGGCATCAAGCAGCAGATGGAGGAGGAGGCGGGGATTCAGGTCCTCACCTCGTCCTCTTGGGACGAGTACGGGGTGTACGCCGGCGGCCACGCGGACGTCGTCTCAGCCGCGTCGTACGAGGTACCCGACCTGGAAAAGCAGACCGGCGAGAAGACAACAATCTTCGGCAAGTTCAATTCCGACAGAAGCATCCTGGCCGTGTCGGCAAAGAGCAACGCCCAGACCATCTGCGACCTCAAGGGCAAGAAGATCGTGACGCACAGCGCCGTCTCGATCACGATCATGTGGGGCGTCTACGCCCGCAAGTTCTGCAACCTCGACCTGCGCGCCGGGGGCGGCGACTTCGAGCTCGTCGTGACCGACCCGCAGAACGCCGCCGGCCTCATCGAGCGTGGTGACGCCGACGCCGGTCTGCTGCTGCCCGACTTCTCGATTCCGCAGCTGTCCAGCGGCGCGATCAAGCCGCTCTACGACTCCAAGTCGGTCTCGCAGATTTACGCCGAGAAGTTCTCCTCCGACCCGCAGAACGTCACCCACCCCCAGAACAATGTCTTCGTCGCTCGTAAGGCCTGGGTCGAGAAGAACCCCGAGGAGGCGGCCTTCCTGGTCAAGATCTGGGACCGCGGCGTGCAGGAGTGGGCTAAGAACCGCGACGCGATCGTCAAGGCCTACCCCGAGGACTTCGCCGCCGAGACGCCCGAGGAGAAGGCGTTCATCCAGGACTGGCTGGCCAACAAGTACGACTGGTTCGTCGACACGACCTACCTCGACCAGGCGTGGGTCGACAGCGAGACCAAGCTGTTCGAACTGATGAAGGAGACCGGCTACGTCGACAAGAACACGCCGGCCCCCGACTTCACCATCCTCCCGAAGTCCTGAACCTCGAGTCCCGACGCATCCAGCAGGCCCGGTGTGGCCGGGTGAGTGGGCCCGGTAGGGCCGAGTGAAGGAGAGATGATGACGGATCAGCTGGTGGGCGCGGCTCCGGCCGCGCCCCCCGCGGACCCCGACGACCGCGAGGCGAGCGCCCGCAGGATCGCCCGGCTGCGGCGCTGGCGGCGCACCGGCCTGCTCGTCATGGGCTGGATCGCGATGTTCCTGCTATGGGAGTTCGGCTCTTGGTGGTACGGATCCCGGCTGCTGCCCCGCCCGCACGAGGTCATCCAAGCGGCGGTCGAGATCGTCGAGAACGGCAACTTCGTCACCGACTTCTCGGCGAGCGTGCTGAAGACCTTCGCCGGTTTCGGGGTCGCCGCCGCCGTCGGGGCGCCGGTCGGCTATCTGATGGGCCGGTACAACTACTGGCGGGCGTTCTTCCACGATGGCGTGACCATCGCCGGCACGATCCCCGCGATCGTCTACGCGGTCATGTCGCTGATCGTGTTCGGCCTGTCGAACTTCGGGCCGATCCTCGCGGTCGCGCTCGTGTCCGCGCCCTACGTCGCGCTCAACGTCGCCGAGGGCATCCGAGGCGTCGACAAGTCCCTGGTCACCATGAGCGAGGCATTCGGGCGGGCCCCGCACCAGATCCGCCGGGAGGTGCTGCTCCCGACGATCGTGCCGTTCGTGTTCGCCGCGATCCGGATGTGCTTCGCGGTGGCCTGGAAGGTCGAGGCGCTGACCGAAGTGTTCGGAGGCCGCAACGGTGTCGGCTTCCAGATCCGCACCGAGTACCAGCTCTACGACATCGCTGCCGTGCTCGCGTGGACGTCCCTGTTCATCGTGTTCATGCTCCTCATTGAGCGCCTGGTCCTGTTCAAGGCCGAGGCACGGCTCCTCGCATGGCGTCCGGAGGAAAGGAGTTCCGCCTTATGAGCACCACGTTCCAGGCCACCGTCAACCGGCGCCGCTCGACCAGCGAGATCGAGCAGAGCACGCCGACCTGGCGCAAGCGGCTCACCTCCGACGGGGCCGCCCGGGTCGCCGCGCTGCTGTCCTTCTTCCTGTTCTGGGTCCTGATGTCGCTGCTCTTCGGCCGCGTCCCGGGCCCGGTCGAGGTGGTGCAGCGGCTCGGCGAGGAGTTCTCCCGCGGCGAGGTCTTCGGCAACTTCGGCTCGACGCTCTACCGCTTCGGCGTCGGGTTGCTGCTCGCGACCGTCGTGGGCATCGCGATCGGTGTGCTGATGGGCCTCTCCTCGCTGTCCCGGGCGTTCTTCGAGAGCCCGGTCCTGGTCGGCCTGTCGATCCCGGCGATCATCTGGTCGTTTCTCACGGTGATGTGGTTCGGCTTCGGCGACATGAGCCCGATCATCACGACGTTTCTGACCTCGGTGCCGTTCGTGGTCGTCAACGTCGCCCAAGGCGTGCGGGGCGTCTCCCGCGACCTGCGCGACATGTCGTCGACGTACAACGTGCCGGTCACCCGCCGCATCCGCGACCTCGTCCTCCCAGCCGTCACCGGGTACATCGCGGCCGGCGTGCGCTTCGCGATCATCATCGGCTGGAACGGCGTCCTGCTCGCCGAATGGTTCGGCGGCGGCGGGGGCGTCGGTTACCGTGCCCGCTTCTGGTACGACGCCAACCGGTTCGGCGGGTTCGCCGCCTGGGTCGTGCTGTTCGTCGGCTTCATCGTGCTGCTCGACCGGCTCGTGCTCGACCGCGCGATCAAGCGCGCCTTCCGCTGGCGGGATGGCTGATGACCCCGTCCGCCCCCATCCTGCACACCCCCAGCCCTAGGGAGCTCTCGTGGCAGTCCTGACCGTCAAGAACCTCGCCAAGACCTTCAACCTGGGCACTCCCCGGGCGAGCCGGGTCCTTGACGACATCTCCTTCGAGGTGAGCGGCCAGACATTCGTTTCGATCGTCGGGCCGTCGGGCTGCGGCAAGAGCACGTTGCTCAACATCATCTCGGGTGTGGAGGAGCACACCTCCGGCGAGATCAGCCTGACCAGTGACGATGGCGGCCCGGCCCGTATGGGCTACGTCTTCCAGGACCCGCGGCTGCTTCCCTGGCGCAGCGTCATGCGAAACATGATGTACGTCCAGAACGACCGGAGCGAGGCCACCGTGGCCAGGGCCAAGCGGTACCTCGAGATGGTGGGCCTGGCGAAGAACGCCAACTTCTATCCCGGTCAGCTGTCCGGCGGCATGCAGCAGCGCGTCGGCATCGCCCGCGCCTTCGCGGTCGAGCCCGACCTGCTGCTGATGGACGAACCGTTCAGCCACCTCGACGCGATCACCGCCCGAGGGCTTCGCGCGCAGCTACAGGACATCTGGGCCCAGTCGAAGAAGACCGTGGTCTTCGTGACCCACGACGTCGTCGAGGCCGTCGAGCTGTCCGACCGGATCATCGTGCTCCAGCCCGGCGGCCGGATCTACGAGGACATCACCATCGATCTGCCCCGCCCGCGCCGGCAGACCGACCCCACGGTGGCCACCCTCCAGGCCGAGGTGCTCGCGCGTCTCGAGGCCATGAAGGAAATGAGCCCCACTGCCGAGCCCGTGGCCTGACCGCACCCGCCCAGTACAGGAGCACCATGAGCACCCACCTGAAGTCCCCCACCGGCGGCGTGCCCGCCGCCCACGGCAACGACGACGTCTCCGTCGTCGTCCGCGAGGTGATCAAGGACGTTCGCGCGAACGGCGACGAGGCCGTACGCCGCTACTCCGAGAAGTTCGACAACTGGTCGCCCGAGTCGTTCAGGCTCGGGCCGGAGCAGATCGAGGAGCTCGTCGCGTCACTGACGTCCGAGGTCGTCGACGACATCCGAACCGTGCAGGCCAACGTCCGCGACTTCGCCCAACGCCAGCGCGACACCCTGCAGGACCTGGAGGTGGAGACCCAGCCGGGCGTGTTCCTGGGCCAGAAGCACCTGCCGATCGTCGCGGCCGGTGCCTACGTGCCCGGGGGCCGCTACCCGCTGACCGCCTCGGCGCACATGACCGTCGTGACGGCGAAGGTCGCCGGGGTCGAGCGAGTCACTGCCTGCACCCCGCCGCTGCGCGGAAAGATCCCAGCGGCGACCGTGGCCGCCCTGCACCTGGCCGGCGCGGACGAGATCTTCCTGCTCGGCGGTGTCCAGGCGGTCGCCGCGATGGCCATCGGCACCGAGTCGATCGGCAAGGTCGACCTGATCGCCGGCCCCGGCAACGCGTACGTCGCCGAGGCGAAGCGGCAGCTGTTCGGTGAGGTTGGCATCGACCTGTTCGCCGGACCGACCGAGATCCTCGTCGTGGCCGACGATGCGGCCGATCCGTTCGTGGTGGCCGTCGACCTGCTCAGCCAGGCCGAGCACGGGCCGGACTCCCCGGCGGTGCTCATCACCACCTCAGAAGCACTCGCCCGAGCGGTCATGGTCCACGTCGACGAGATCCTTCCGGGCATGTCGACCAACGACATGGCCGGCCCCGCGTGGCGCGACCACGGGGAGGTGCACGTCGTCGAAAACCTCGACGCGGCGTACGCGCTCGCCGACACCTACGCCAGCGAGCACGTGCAAATCCTCACCCGCAACCCGCGCGAGGCCCTGGACAAGATGCGGCACTACGGCGCGCTCTTCCTCGGCGAGGGCACCTGCGTGTCATATGGCGACAAGGTGATCGGCACCAACCACGTGCTGCCCACCCGCGGTGCCGCCCGCTACACCGGCGGGCTGTGGGTCGGGAAGTACCTGCGCACCGTGACGTACCAGGAGGTCACCGATCCCGCCGCCAGCGCCCGGCTCGGCGAGCTGTGCGGCCGCGCCGCACGCGTGGAGCTCTTCGAGGGTCACGCCCGCTCCGGCGACGTCCGGGCCGCGAAGTACGCCGGCGCGCAGCTGCCCTGGGCGCCCACGCCCGTCGGCTGAGTCCGCTTTCGCCCCACGTCCCAACGAACAGAAGGTCATCCATGCCCAGCGGATCCCACCGAACCGTCGACATCCACGCCCACGTCATCCTCCCCGACTGCCAGCCGCTCGTGGAGGGGCTGATGGCGCCGGAGATGGAGCCGTTCAGCTACTACGGCGGCGACGAGACCAACGCCTACCAGCTCGAGCACGTCCGCGAGATCATGCCGCAGGCAACCGACCCGCAGACACGGATCGCCGACATGGACCGGATGGGCATCGACGTCCAGGCCATCTCGGTGGCCCCGGCCGGCTACTTCTACTGGGCCGACCCGGAGCTCGCCCGTGAGCTCGCCCGGATGCAGAACGAGAACCTCGCCAAGATCGTCGGCGACCACGCCAATCGGTTCGTCGGGTTGGCCACCGTACCGATGCAGGACGTGCGATCGGCGGTCGAGGAACTCGAGCGGTGCGTCACGGAGTACGACTTCCGGGGCGTCGAGATCAACACCAACGTCATGGGAATGGATCTCGACGACCGCCGGTTCCGGCCGTTCTTCGCCAAGGCGGAGGAGCTCGACGTCGTCGTGATGCTGCACCCCAACGGGTTCACGGGCGGCGAACGGTTCCGGAAGTACTACCTGACCAACGTCATCGGCAACCCGCTCGACACCACGCTCGCGCTGACCCGGATCATCCATGGCGGGGTCCTCGAGGAACACCCCAACCTCAAGCTGGTCGCCGTGCACGGCGGCGGCTACCTGCCGTTCTACTCCTCCCGAATGGACCACGCCTACGAGTTGCGGCCCGAAGGCCGGCACCACATCTCACGACCGCCGAGCACCTACCTCAAGCAGATCTACGTCGACTGCCTGGTGTTCGACGCGCCGCACCTGGAGTTCCTGGTCCAGCAGATGGGGGCCGATCACGTCGTCATCGGCACCGACTATCCGTTCGACATGGGCCACTACGACCCGCTCGGCCAGATTGACGAGACCCGCGGGCTCAGCGACGACGACCGGGAGGCCATCCGCGGTCGGACGGCAGCGCGGCTGCTGAAGCTCACCGACTGATCCGCCGACCGGGGCGCGCGCCGTCAGACCAAACCGGCGGCCGCGATCCCGGCCAGCACGCACGCCTCGTCCACGTCCGAGACGTCGCCACTTGCGCCGACGGCTCCCAGCAGGGAGCCGTCGGCGTCGCGTACCAGAACACCTCCCGCCGCGGGCGCCAGCCGACCGCCGGTCACTGCGGCGAGCGAGGCGAAGAACGTCGGCTGCCGCTCCGCCCGCTGGGCGATCTCCCGCGACGACATGCCCATACCGAGCGCGCCGAAGGCCTTGGCGGTCGCGATCTCGACGCGCAGGATGCCCGCGCCGTCCTCGCGCTTCACCACGACCACATGGCCGCCCGGGTCGAGCACCGCCACCGCGAGCGGCGCCGCCCTGACCACGCGGGCGTGTCGCAGCGTCCCGGCGGCAACCGCCTCCGCCTGCGCCAAGGTCATCCCGCTCAACCCCGCACCTCCGCCTCGACGACCTCCAGCAGCGCGGCCGCGTCGGCATCGGCCCACCCGGCGTCCACCGCCTTCGTGTACAGCGGCAGTGTCGCGTCGAGCACCGGCGTGGCGACGCCGACCGACGCGGCCAGCTCCTGCACCAATGAAACGTCCTTGACGAACATCGACACCCGCGCGGTCGCCGGCCGGTAGGCACGCTCGACCATGAGCGACCCGCGCTTGTCGAAGATGACCGACCCGCCCGCCCCCTCGCGGACCGTCTCGAAGAGGACCGCCGGGTCGAGGCCCGCGGCCACGCCGAGCGCGAACGCCTCCGCCGTCGACGCGTTGTGGATCGACACCAGCAGGTTGGCGACCAGCTTCATCGTGATGCCGTGGCCGAAGGGCCCGACGAACCGCACTGACCGCGCGAACGCTGTCATCACCGGACGGGCCTTCTCGAACGCCGCCTCGTCGCCGCTGCCGAGCACCACCAGGTCGCGGTCGCGGGCCTGCGCGCCGGTACCGCTGAGCGGGCAGTCGAGCAGCGGTACGCCGACCGCGGCGAGCAGATCGCGGCACTCCTGCTTCACGGCCAGCGACAGCGTCGACGTCTCGACGACGACGAGGTCGGCCGGCTCCGCGGCGGCGAGGCCCCGGCACACCTCCAGCGCCGCCGCGGCGGACGGAAGCGAGGTGACCACGACCGCCGACTCGCGCGCGAGGGCGGCGAGGTCGCGGGCCGGGCGGCCGCCGCGGGCGACCAGTTCGTCGACCGCGGGCCGGGCCAGGTCGGTGCCGGTCACGTCGAAGCCGGCGGTCAGCAGGTGGCCGGACATCGCCGACCCCATGATCCCGAGGCCGACCACGCCGACCGTCGTCACGTCCGTCTGGGCTGTCGTCATCCGGCCACCCTAGGGCGAGCCGGTGTGAACAGGGGTGTCAGCAAACGTCAGTGCCGGGCCGCCGGACTGCTGGGCGACAGGTGTCCCAGGCTCAGGGGCGGCGCAGCACGAGGTCGCAGGCGATGCGGACCTCGGGGCGGTCGAGCCGGAGCCCCGAAATCGCGGCTATCCGGTCGAGCCGGTGCCGGACGGTGGTGACGTGCACGCCGAGCTCACGGGCCGTCGCCGAGGCGCTGCCGCACGCTGCGAGGAACGCGCGCAGAGTGCGCTCCAGCTCGCCGCCTTCTGGCCCGGTGCCGCGGTCGGCCGCGCGCAGCCGATCGATCCCCGACAGCCGGACACCCGCCGGCAGCGCGGCAACCACGTCCGCGACGAGCACCACGGCGTCGACGTCTGCGTACGCGACGAACGACCCGTCGTCGCCTGCCACGACTGTCGCGGCCGTCGCCTCGGCACGCAGCCGCGGCAGGACGGCGAGGCCGGCGCCGACCGAGCTCGCCGCGACCCTCATGGTGCGCAGCGGGCCGTCGCCGGCGAGCCTCAACACCTCCTGGCCGAGCCGCGCGGCCGTCTTCTCGGACTCTTCGGCGCGCAGGGCCACCAGGGCGAGCCCGCCGTCGCCGCGGGGGGTCACCACCCAGCGGCGGTGGAACGAGTCAAGACAGAGCCGCAGGTGCTCCAGCAGGCGCGTCCTCCCGGCCTCCCCGTCCTCCGTCCGTGCCCGCGCCTGTGCCGGACCGGCGACGGACAGGACCACGAAGCGCCCGTCCCGGTCGAAGCCGAGCCGGTCGGCAGCTGCAGGTGCCCCGGGCAGTCCGTCGAGCAGCGCGGAGGCGAGCCGCGACCGGTGCGCCTCCTCGGCGTCGAGCCGCTCAAGGTGCCGCAGCAGGGCGGGCGTCTCCTCGTCGACGGCGCGGCGGAAGATGCGGGCCGCCCCGTCGCCGAGCGGCCGCTCGCCCTCCGCGACCCAGGCGAACCCCAGCAGGCGGTCTCCGGCCCGGAACGCCGTGATCAGCCGGCGGTGCGCCTTCCGCGGGCCGTCGGACAGGTCGACGACGTCCGCGGTGCCGCGGAGCCGGTCGAGGCTTCCGGTCCGGGTCAGATGCTCGAGCCACACACCCGGGATCCTGCGGCCGAGGATCGCCTCGGCGCGGCCACGGTCCATCGGGCCGACGAAAGCGGAGTAACCGAGCACTCGGAACGACGGGTCCTCCAGGATGACCGGCCCGCCCACCACCTCGGCGATCCGGTCCGCGATGTCGAACGGCGACGCGGTGGTCCCGGGCCGGGGCGGTGTCGGGGCTGCCGAACCGGGGCGCCGGAGCGCTTCATCGATCGGTGCGTTCATGACCGTAAATCTACTCCGATTAGAGCGTCCGTGCCGCGCGCGGCCGCCCTAGAGTTCCGACACCCAGCCACCCCGGTCAGCGGGGCCGGCCCGACGGAAGGGAGCGTCGACGTGCAGCTCGTCGACCTGTCACAGGACATCTACCAGGGCATGCAGGTCTATCCCGGCCACCTCAAGACCGTGGTGTTCGACCACGCGTTGCACGAAGAGACGGCGCTGCGCTTCGTGGGCGGCTTCTCGTTCCAGACCAAGGGCATCATCTTCAACGACAACGGCCCGACCCACGTCGACTCGTTCTCCCACCTCGACCCCGACCCGTCGGCCCAGACCATCGACCAGATGTCGCTCGACCTGTTCTACGGCGCGGCGGTCTGCCTCGACGTCTCGCACGTCGGCGCCGGCCAGGACATCACCGCCGAGCACCTCGACGCGGCGCAGGACGCCGTCGACGTGACCGTCGAGCGCGGCGACATCCTGCTGCTGCACACCGGGACGCACGGCCGGTACGCCGGGCAGCCGCAGTACCTCACCGAATTCCCCGGTCTCGGGGAGACCGGCAGCGAATGGATTGTCGAGCACGGGGTGAAGACATTCGGCGTGGACAGCCCGACACCCGACAACCCGACCAGCAAGTCCTACCCGTGCCACATGATGTGCCGCCGCCACCACATCACCCACTACGAGAACCTCACCAACCTCGACCAGCTGATCGGCAAGCGGTTCACGTTCATCGGCTTCCCGCTCAAGGTGCTCGGCGCCCACGGCGGCCCGACCCGCGCGGTCGCCCTGCTCGACGGTCCGGCGTGACCACCGTCGACGGGCCCGCCTTCCCGGGCGACCGGGTGGCGGGCCGTACCGCCGTCGTGACCGGTGCCGGCAGCGGGCTTGGCCGTGCGATCACGCTCGCTCTCGCGGCCCGCGGCGCCCGCGTGGTCGCGGTCGGGCGCAACCGGGAGCGGCTCGATGCAGTGGCGGCCGAGGCCAAGGCGATGCCCGGGAGCGTCCGGGTCACGGCGGCCGACGTGTCCGACCCGGCGAGCGTTGCCGCGCTCGCCGAGGAGGTGGCCGACGAGACGGTGGAGATCCTGGTCAACAACGCCGGCGTCCCTGGCCCCGTCGCGCCGCTGGTCGACATCGAGCCCGACGAGTGGGACGACGTCTTCGCGACCAACGTCCGCGGCATCTACCTGATGTGCCGGGCGTTCCTCCCGGCGATGGTCGAGCGGGGCGTCGGCGATGTGATCAACCTCGCGTCGGTGAGCGGCAAGCGCCCGCTGACCCGCCGCACGCCGTACACCGCTTCCAAAATGGCGGTGATCGGGCTGACCGCGACACTCGCGTACGAAGTGGGCCCGGCAGGCGTCTCGGTGAACTGCCTGTCGCCGGGTCCGGTCCAGGGGCCGCGGATGACCCGCAACTTCAACCTGGAGGCCGAGCGCACCGGGACGACGTACGAGGAGGCCGAGGAGGCGTTCGTGTCGCGGGCAGCGCTGCACCGGATGCTCACCGAGGACGAGGTGGCCGCGGCCGTCGTCGCGATGCTGCACATGCCCGGCCTCTGCGCGGCCGACATCGACCTGTCCGCGGGGATGGTGGCGCGCTAAGCCCCGTCCCGCTCCTGGGTGAGCAGGTAGTCGAGCACGACGGCGTGTGACGACGCGAGGTGGGCGCGGGTGAGCTCGGCGGCAGCCCGCGCTTCCTGCGCCTTCACCGCGTCGAGGATCTGCCGGTGCTCCTCCTGCAGGTGCCCGGCCTGGCCGACCACGTCGAGGTGGAAATAGATGTAGCGGTCGGTGAGCCGCCGCAGCTGCTCGACCATCGCGATCATGCGCGGCCGTCCGGCCAGCGTGTAGACCTCCGCGTGGAAAGCCGCGTTGGTCTCCACCCAGGTGCCCGGCCAGATGGCCGGGTCATCCATCACCGCGAGCAGATGGGTCATCCGCGTGATGCCGGCCCGGCCCACCCGCGGGACGGCGAGCCGGGTGGCGACGGGTTCGACCGCCTCACGCAGCTCGTAGAGTTCCTGCAGGTCGTCGATGGACAGCGGGGTCACCACCGCGGTGGCGCCGCGTAGCTCGACGAGCCCTTCGCTGGCGAGCTGCTGGAGGGCGTCGCGGACCGGGATGCGGCTAACGCCGTACTCCTCGGCCAGGCCGGCCTGCGACAGCGCGGTCCCCGGCCGGAGCTGTCCGCTGGACACACGCTCGCGCAGGCTACCCGCCACTCGCGCGGCGGCCGACTCGGTGGACACCCGAGCAGTCTGCCGTACGTCGGTTGAACCCGTCATGCCGCCACGTCAGCGCTCGCCACGGCGTAGCGACCCGACCACGAGCCGGTCGATGCTCACGTCGAGAGCGCGCTCGTCGCCAACATCGCCGAACACCCTGAGCATGTCCTTGATGTCGCCGTGCACCCGCGGGCTGCGGGCGCGCAGCTGCGCAACCATGTCGTCGACCCGCTTGGTCAGGGCGTCACGCGTGTCGACCACCTCGTTGAGCAGGCCGAGCTCCGCCGCCTGTTCGGCGGCCAGTGGCTCTCCCGTCGCGGTGAGCCAGAACGCCTTCCGGCGGCCGACCACGCGAGGCAGCCAGGCGAGGACCAGGGCCGGCGCGAGGCCGATGCCGACTTCGGGGAACCGGAAGGCCGCGTCCCGCACCGCCACCGACACGTCGAAGGCCGCCACCAGGCCGACACCGAACCCGGCCGCGTCGCCCTGCACCTCGGCGACGGTCACCAGCCTCGTCCGCTGCGCCGAGCGGGTGAGCCCGGCGAGCGCCTCGGCCTCCGCCCGCACCTCGGCCGGGGTCGAGCCGCCACGGTCGCGGCCAAGGCAGAACACGTCACCGGTTGCCCGTAGGCGCAGCACGTGCGCGCCCTCCGGCGGGTCGTCGAGTACGGCCGCCAGCTGTCCGCACAGCTCGATGCTGAACAGGTTCTCCGGGGGCCGGGACAGCTCGGCCAGGATCACGCCGTTCTCGACCGGGTGGATGGTCAGGTCGCTCATCAGTTCAGCCTTCCGGTCGCTTTGCCGCCGTACCAGTCAACGTCGTCGGGCGCCGTCCGGACGGTGACCGCACGCACCTGCGTGAAGTCGTGGAACGACTCCCAGCCGCCCTCGCGGCCAATTCCGCTCTCCTTGAGACCACCCCACGGGGAGGACGGGTCCAGGCGGTGGTGGTCGTTGATCCAGACCATCCCGGCCTCGAGCCGGGACGCCACGCGGTGGGCGCGGGCGATGTCACGGGTCCATATCGCGGAGCCGAGGGCGTACGGCGAGTCGTTGGCGATCGCGACGGCCTCGTCCTCCTCGTCGAAGGGGATCGCCACGACGACGGGCCCGAAGATCTCCTCGCGGGCCACGGTCATGTCGTTGGTGACATTGGCCAGCACGGTCGGCTGCACGAAGAAGCCGTCCTCCAGCCCGGGCACGGTCGCGGCGGCGCCACCCGTGACGACGCGGGCGCCGGACCGCACGCCCTCGGCGATGCGGCCGAGGATCCGGTCCCTGGCTCGGGCGGAGATCACCGGGCCGAGCTGTGTGGACTCGTCGCTGGGGTTGCCGATGCGAATTCCCTCGGCGACCGCGGTCAGCGCGTCGAGGAACCCGTCGTGGATGCTGCGGTGCACCAGCAGCCGGCTACCCGCGATGCAGGTCTGGCCGGCCCCGATGAAGCCGCCGAACGCGGCGCCGCGCGCGGCCACGTCGACGGGTGTGTCACCGAAGATGATGACCGGCGACTTACCGCCGAGCTCTAGTGTGGTCTTGGCGAAGCGCCTCGCGGCCGCGAGCGCGATCGACCGGCCAGGCTCGGTGCCGCCGGTGAACACCACCTTCTTTACCAACGGGTGCTCGGTGAGAGCGGCGCCCACGACCGGGCCGAGGCCGTTGACGACGTTGAGTACGCCGTCGGGAATGCCGGCCTCGTGGGCGATGTCGGCCAGCAGCATCGCGGTCAGGGGGGTCTGCTCGGACGGCTTCAGCACCACCGAGTTGCCGGTCGTCAGCGCGGGCGCGAGGGACTTCGACGCGATCATCATCGGGTGGTTGAACGACGCCAGGATCGTGACCACGCCGAGGGGCAGCCGGCTGGTGTACGAGTGGTAGGGCCCGGGCATCGGGACCACCGCGTCGCGGTCCGCGAGCAGCAGCGAGGCGTTGTAGCGGTACCACTCCGGCAGCCGGGTGATCTGCGCCTTCGTCTCGGTCAGTGGCCGGCCGTTGTTGGCGGTCTCCAGCTGGTAGAGGTCGCTCATCCGCGCCGCGATCCCGTCGGCGAACCGGTGCAGGATCCGCGACCGCTCGTGGATTGGCATCCGGCTCCACACGCCGGAGTCGAAGGCCTCCTGGGCGACCCGGACGGCCTCCTCGACGTCGGCCTGGTCGGCACTGTCGGCGACCGCGAGCACGCCGCCCGTCGCGGGATTGACGACATCGAGCCGAGGGCCCCGCCCCTCGACGACCCGGCCGCCGATGCGTAGCCCGGTCGCCAGTGGTCCAGAGGGGAGCGCCACCGTCGGCTGGATGTGGGCCGTGGTCACGGTGCCGTCCGCTTGGTATACATCATGGCGTGAAGGTATACACGAGTTCTGGTCAGGTCAACGGTCCCCGCGTCTCCGTGCTCGGCACCGGGGTGATGGGCGCCAGGATGGCGCGCAACCTCGCCGCGGCCGGGCTGCCGCTCAACGTCTGGAACCGCACGCCCGAGCGGGCGGCCCCGCTGGCCAAGGCCGGCGCCCGAGTGGCCCCGACGGTCGCCGACGCTGTCCGCGACGCCGACGTCGTCCTGACGATGCTGTGGGACGCCGACACCGTCGAGGAGGTGCTCCGCGACGCGGACGGAGCGTTCGCGCAGGGCGCGGTGCTGCTGCAGACCAGCACCGTCGGCGTCGACGGCGCCGCGCGCCTGGCCGACGTGGCGGCCGAGCTCGGGTTGCGGTACGTCGACGCGCCGGTCCTCGGTACCAAACATCCCGCTGAGCAGGGAACCCTCGTCGTGCTGGCGTCCGGGCCCGCCGACACGCGGGCCGTGCTCACTCCAGTGCTCGACGCAATCGGCTCCCGGACCGTCTGGCTCGGCGAGGCCGGCACGGCCTCGCGGCTCAAGCTCGCGGCCAACGCGTTCGTGCTCAACGTGACGGCGGCCATCGCCGAGTCGATGGCGGTGGCGGGCGCGCTCGGCCTCGCCCCGACAGCGTTCCTGGACGCGATCCACGGCGGCCCGATGGAGTCGCCGTTCGTCGCGGCCAAGGGCACCCTGATGGCGGCAGGCGACTACCCGCTCTCCTTCGCAGTCGACAGCGGGATCAAGGACGCCCGATTCATCCTCGCCGCGGCCGGCGACGCCGCGCCCCTCACCGCCGTCACGCTCGAGCTGCTCGCGACCGCCTCCGCGGCAGGCCACGGCGGCGACGACATCGCGGCGCTCGCCCACGCCGTATCCCAGCCGCGGGGGGCGCGGTGAGCCGCCCAGTTGCCGTCGTCACGGGCGGCACGCGTGGCATCGGGGCTGCCACGGCCGAACTCCTCGCCGACCGCGGCCACGACCTGGTGCTGGGCTACCGGTCGCGCGACGCCGAGGCGGCCGAGCTGGCCGAACAGCTGGGCGAGCGGGGCGTAGAGGTGCGCACCGTGCGCTGCGACGTCGCAGACGAGGCTGATGTCGAGCGACTGTTCGCCGTCGCCGACGCGCTGGGTCCGCTGGCCGCGCTGGTCAACAACGCCGGGGTCCTCGAACAGCAACGGTCGATGGTCGAAATCGACATGGCTCGCTGGCGCCGGGTCTTCTCCGTCAACGTCTTCGGCGCGGCCGCGTGTTGCCGTGCCGCGGTCCGCCGCATGTCCACCCAGACCGGCGGCAAGGGCGGCGCGATCGTCAACCTGTCGTCGCGCGCCGCGCAGCTCGGCTCGCCTCAGGAGTACGTCGACTACGCCGCCAGCAAGGCCGCTGTCGACACGATGACCCGGGGACTCGCGCTGGAGGTGGCCCGGCACGGCGTGCGGGTGAACGCCGTGCGCCCCGGCATCATCGACACCGAGATTCACGCGGGGGGTGGGGATCCGGGGCGCGTGCCGCGGCTCGGCCCCGCGCAGCCGATGGGACGGCCGGGCACGGCCGTCGAGGTCGCAGAGGCCGTCGTGTGGCTGCTCTCACCAGCAGCGTCGTACATCACCGGCACCATGCTCGACGTTTCGGGCGGCCGCTGAACCGACGACGCCTGCCGGCTCCCTCGGTGCGCGGGCTGATCATCGAAGCCGGCCGCCTGCACGTCATCGCCAGCCGCATGACAGCGATGGTTCAGCGCTGGCTACCGCGGCGGCACCGTCACTGACGACTTGCGTCATTCACCGCCTGCGGATTCACAGGCCACGCCACTGCCCAGACACAGATCACGAACGAGACTGCCGATACGCGGAACAGACCGCGGGGCGACGCACAGGAAGCGAGAGCACGCCGTGAGACTGGGTTACTTCTCGATGCCGCTGCACCCACTCGGCCGGACGTGGGCCGAAACCCTCCAGGAGGACCGCGAGGCGGTCATCCTGGCGGACTCGCTGGGCTTCCACGACGCGTTCATCGGAGAACACCTCACCGACCAGCACGAGAACATCACCAACAGCCTGCTGTTCCTCGCAACGCTGATCTCCGACACGCAGCACATTCGGCTGGCGACCGGCACCACGAACCTGTCACAGCAGCACCCGGCGCTGGTAGCGGCGAACTCAGCGATGTTTGACCACCTCAGCAACGGCCGGTTCATCCTCGGCATCAGCCCTGGCGCGCTGACCTCCGACGCGGAGGCGCTCGGCATCCTGCACGAGGACCGCAATCGGATCTTCGCCGAGGCGATCGACGTGATCACGAAGATCTGGGAGCTGGACCCGCCGTACTCAATCGATCTGCCCGACAACCGGTTCAAGGTCACCACCGAGACCACCATCGACCTCGACTTCGGCGTCGGCATCATGCCGAAGCCGCTCCAGCAGCCCCGGCCCGAGATTGTCGGCACCGTCGTGGCGCCGTTCTCCAAAGGCGTCATCGCGATGGGCCAACGGGACTTCCACCCGCTGTCGGCCAACTTCCTGCTCCCGCAGTGGGTGGCCACCCATTGGCCCAACTATGTTCAGGGCAAGCAAGCCGCCGGCGAGGTGGCAGCCCCGGCCGACTGGCGCGTGGCTCGTACCGTGTTCATCGCCGACGACCCTAGCGTGGCGCAGGCCTACGGCCGCGACAACGAGGACAGCCCGTACCGGTTCTACTACTCGCAGATGCTGAAGAAGATGCGGAAACTCGGCCGCCTCGAGCTGTTCAAGACGCACCGGGACCAGCCGGACGAGGAGATCACGCTCGACTACGTTCTCGACAAGCTGGTCATCGCCGGCACGCCGGAGTCGGTTACCGAGCAGATCCTCGCCTTCCGCCAGGAGATCGGCGAGTTCGGCGAACTCGTGTACGCCGGACTGGACTGGGTCGACCCGCGGCTGGCCCGCCGCTCGATGGAGTTGATGGCGCAGAAGGTCATGCCCGACGTCAACTCGGCCCTGGGCTCCGCGGCGTGAGCGACCGCCTGCCACTGCTCTCCGACGCCGAGCTCACCCACGAGCAGCGCTCGGCCGCCGCACGGATCGCCGCCGGTCCGCGCGGCGCGGTCTTCGGGCCGTTCGTGCCACTGCTGCGCAGCCCCGAACTGATGACCCGGCTCCAACTGGTCGGCGAGTACCTGCGGTTCGACAGCGCACTCGACGACGACCTGGTGGAGCTGGTGATCCTCTACGTCGCGCGGGCTTGGGACCAGGAGTTCGAGTTCGGCTACCACCAGCCGCTGGCGTTGCAGGCAGGCCTCCCCGAGGACGTCGTCGACGCCGTCGCGCGGGGCGTGCGGCCGGCGGGTGGCCGGCCGGAGGTCGGTTATGTGTACGACCTGCTCGACGAACTGCACATCACGCGCCAGGTCTCCGACGCGACGTACGCCTCCGCTGTCGAGGCACTGGGCGAGGCGCGGGTCGTCGAGGTGGTCGGCACAGCCGGCTACTACACCACTCTGGCAATGACGATGAACACCGCCCGGACGCCCCCGCCCGCCCGGGCGCCACGACTTCCGGCCCGGGAGCGCGCATGAAGGCCCCGCTGGTCCTACTGCACCCGCTGGGTGTCGACCACCGGTTCTGGAACCCAGTGGTCGAAGCGCTGCCCGACGACGTGGGCGACGTCGTTGTGCCCGACCTGCTGGGTCACGGGTCCGCCCCGCTGCCGCCGCAGGGCGCGACAATTGATGACTTCGCCGATGCGATCGAGGCTGACATCGCCAGGCATAGCGAGGTCCATCTCGTAGGGGTGTCGCTCGGCGGCCTGGTCGCCCAGGTGCTCGCAGCTCGACGGCCCGACCTTGTGAAGCGACTCGTCGTCGCCGACGCCGTCGCGGTCTACCCCGACGCCATGCGAGCGATGTGGCGCAACCGGGCTGCCACGGTGCGGCGTGAGGGCCTCGAGGCCGCCGTCGAGCCGATGGAGGCGCTGTGGTTCTCCGAGGCGTTCCGCCGGGACGCGACCGATGCGGTCGAGCGCGTGCGCCGGATCCTGCTGGCCAGCGACCCAGAGGGCTACGCCCGCACATGTGAGGCGTTGGCGATCGCGGACACCACCGCCGTGGTGGGGTCGGTTGCGGCGTCGGTGCTCGTGGCGTGCGGCAAGGACGACGCTCTGCCGTTCCGGCAAGCGACCCAATGGTTCGCCGCGACGCTTCCAGCGGTGACGGTGGCGTGGCTCCCGGGCGGGCACGCCGCGGCATACGAGCACCCGAAGCCTTTTGCGGACGTGGTGGCGGGCTTTCTCTCCTGACCGTCGGTGCGGATAAGCCGTCGCCTCGCGTTCGGCCTGGGCGAGGGAGACGTAGGAGCAGCCGTACCAGCCGGACGGCGACCTCAGGCAGGGTTCGCCGCCGCTGAAGGGAGTGGCCGAGCAGCGCCGTCTTGTGCAGCCGGTTTCGCACCGTGCGCTCGTTGCAGTCGCAGCTGCTCTGCCGCCGCTACGTAACTGCTTACCCCACCCCCATGCCCACTCGTCGTCCAGACCGTAGAGCTGGCCGAGGGGGAGGGAGACAACGCTGTTGGCGTATCCGGAACTGGCGAGGATTTGGTCGACTTTGTCGACGATCCACCGCTCGCCTGCCTTGCCGTCAGCGTAGAGCTGAGCCAGGTGGGTGAAGGCTTCCATCGCGGCGGCGCCATCTGTTCCTGGCGCGGCAACACCACATTATGCAAGCGCGGCCGGGAGCAGGGCCCGGATCCGTGCGGGTCGTCGCCGTGAAGCCTGGCGAGCTCGGCGAGGGCTGGCCCGTCTTATCCCCCTGCGAGCCAGAACGCGGCCCACCGAGGGATCCACTCGGTGGGCAACGCGCCCAGCGTCAGCCACGCGACAGGAGTTGGTGCGGGATCCTCGCTGCCGGAGTGTCTGGGCAAATCGTGCATTCGGTCACCGTGTCGACTCGGTGGTGATCGCGAGACGTTTCTTCGCTGGAGTGGTTAGGCGCGGACCGCTAGGGAAGCCGGCTGCTGTCGAACCACGATGCGCCTCGGGTCGTCACGACGAACCACCCACCCGTTCAACGAGCCCGCTGTGCGCCGAGCGGGTGATCGCCTCGAACGCGTCGACGTTGTACAGCATCTCCTCGTACAACACCGGGTACGGCGCTTCGCCGGCGGCGGCACGGGCGAACGCTTCGATGTTCTCGCGGACACTCGGGTACGGCGGCAAGAACACCGTCTTCGGCTCCGCTCCCCGGTGCACGGTGGTGACATCCCAGCCGCGCGGGAGCTCGGGGTGGTTGCGATCACGGATCTCCACCCACGCCTTGGACCCGAGCACCGTCACCCGGCCGACGAACGGCGTGGTGAGGATGGCCGTGATCATCGCAGTTCGGCCGTTCTCGAAGCCCATGGTGATTGTGAGAGTGTCACCGTTTTCGAACGTCGTCGCGTGGATGGCGAGGCGGGCCCACACCTCCACCGGTCGACCGAACACCGCGATCGCCAGGTCGACCATGTGGATGCCGGTGGCCGACAGCGGGCCGACCGGCGCGGCCGCGGTGGACAGCCGCCAGTTGTCGCCCGGCAGGTCCAGGAACTTGTCCTGGCTGAAGTTGCCCTCGAACACCAGCGGGGTACCTAGCTCGCCGCTGCGGCACATCTCGCGCAGTTGCTGGACGGCCGGCTCGAAGCGGCGCTCGTGGCCGATGCCGAGCTGCACGCCCGCCGCCTGCACCGCCGCGATGGCGGCACGGGCCTCGCGGCCGTTGGTGGTCAGCGGCTTCTCGCAGAACACGTGCTTGCCAGCCCTGGCCGCGGCCACAATCTGTTCCGCGTGCAAGCGGTGCGGCGTGCAAAGGATCACCGCCTCGACGGCCTCGTCCGCGAGGGCCTCGTCCAGCGAGGTCGCCACGCGGATGCCGTGCTCGGCTCCGCGCTCACGGGCGGATTTGGCGACGTCCACGCCCAGTACGACTCGAACGTGCTCGCTGTTGGCCAGGTCGGTGACGATCTTCTGGCCCCACCATCCGAGGCCCACGACGGCTGCGTTGATCATCCGAGAAGTCAAGCCTCGGGACCGGGGAAAGCGGACTGTCCCCCGACGTGAAATTCACCCGCCGCGATGACGGAATCCGTCAGTCCCACCGGATACCTCGCCGGGTACGACGCGGAGCAGCAGCCTTCTTACGGTCCCCGGCACCCCGGCACCCGCAATCACACGGCTTGCGTGAGTGCCCACCTTCCCCCCGCTTTGTTCAATGAGCAGCACCGGGAAGAAGGACGTGACACTGTCCGCAGCCAATCCCGGCAGCGACGACGGAGGTAGTGGAATGAAGCCCGCCAGCACCAGCACGGACCGGTCGGTGGATGCGGCCAACTTCCGGCACGTCGTCGGTCACCTCGCCAGCGGGGTCACCGTCGTCACGACCGAGGCGGACGGCAAGCGTCACGGCATGACGGCGAGTTCCGTGACGTCGCTGTCGCTCGACCCGCCGATGATGCTCGCTTGCATCAACAACGCCGTCCCAACCGCACAGGCGGTGTCGATGTCCAGGCGGTACGTCGTCAACGTGCTCGGCGAGGACCAGGGCGAGCTCGCCAAGCAGTTCGCCATCGCGAGCAGTGACAAATTTCGCGGTGTCGCCCTCCGCATTGGGGCGTCCGGGCTGCCGCTGCTCAGCGACGCCCTCGCGCATATCGAGTGCGAGGTCGTCGAGTCGGTCGTCGGCGGTACCCACACGATCTTTCTGGGGCGGGTGGTGTCCGCGACCGCCGGCCAGGGGCAGCCGCTGACGTACTTCCGCGGCGGGTTCGGCCGGTTCGAGTTCGCTCGCGACGATGAGGTCTACGGACGCGCGCGCGAGCTCGTTCTGAGCCGGGTGTACCCCGCCGACCACGCGTTGCCGCTCGACGAACTGGCGACGCAACTCGACGTCGACCCGGCAGCTGCGTTCTACGCGCTGACCCGGCTGTCGTCGGATGGGCTGGTCCGCCGTGACCCGGACCGCGGCTACGTGGTCGCGCCGCTCGACGTGCGCACCTCCGACGAGACCTTCGACGCCCGGCTCGCGATCGAACTCGGCGTTATCGCGCTATCGATGCATCGGGTGACCGATGACGAGGTGGCCGAGCTGCGTCGCCGTTTCGACACGATGGCCGCGCTGCTCGTCGACGACCGGTTCGTGGACTTTCACGGCTATCTCGCCGCCAACTACGCGTTTCACGAGCACCTCGTGTCCCTCGCCTGCAATCCGCTGCTCACGTCGACGTTCGGTCGTCTCAGCATCAAGAGCGTGATGACCCGCTCATTCGGGTCGACGCCGGAAACGTCACAGAAGTTCGTGAAGGTTCAAGGGCGCCTGGTGGAAGCGTTCGAGCGGCGTGACGCACGTGCCGCGAAGCAGGCCGCCGTCGACTACTGCGAGCTCGCAAAGAAGCGGGTCCGCGAGATCCTGGCGTTCACCGGCGGACGGCTCTAGATGCGCCTGCTTACAGTCGGCTGATCGGGGATCCGCCGGGCGCGCTGTGCGGTTCGGCTCAGTTCCGCGTGAGCTTCCTCGATCGCCGCAAGGGTGGCCTGCAGGTGCTGGAGGGTCAGGCGCACGGCGGCCTGTTCGTCCCGCCGCTGGTAGATGTTAAGAAGCTCCTTGTGCTCGGCGTTCGCCTCGGGCGACGGAACATTTGGAGCATAACGGTTGCAATTGCAGGGCCCGGATGTCCGCCCATCGTGGTGACCCCTTCCTGATTTTCGGCCAAGGACCTGAACGGCCCTTAAAGAAAGGCCGAGGTAAGGTCCGATCACGGTTTACCAAGTCAGGCGCGAGGGGTAGCCTCCTGGAAAACTCTCAGTCCATGAGTCGACGAACGACATGCCACGAGACAGGCCTCCGGTATAACCCATTCCGATTAATCGTGTTGGTCCACGCTCATTGGCCTCTGTCGAGGCCGTCCGATTCGGAGGTGTTTGATGAGGCCGGACGAAGGTGTTCCAATCCGATGGATCACTTGGCCAGCTGGCGTAATCGCCGCGCTCGCCTGGGGGGCTGGTCGCCTTACGTCGATCGCGTTTCTTGACCTCATCTTCGTCGCCGCTGTCGCTTGGTTAGGCGGTTGGTTATTGAGCGACTTTACTTGCCGCTACCTCACCCGGCGTGGGGAGCTCGCACCGCGGGAGGGCGAAGTCGAGTGGGCGGTCGACGAGCCGAGACCGCGCCCACAGTGACGGAGCCGCCATTTCCTCGAAATGCTCGCCGACATGCGGCCGGTCGCTGTCGATCGTGCTCACCCCCGTCCAGGCCGGCGACAACCCGCACCTGCTGGCGTTGTTGAGCCCTATCTGCGTCAGCGAGCCTGGATCGGGCCGGCCCGCAAGAACCCCCCACATACTGATCATCGACAAGGGCTTGTGCTTTCTGTCAATCCCCTCGAATCGTGGAGGGCTCCGTTCTGCGGCCCGGGCCTCCAGGGCGCGGGTGGTTGATCGTTCGTAGTCGATGGGGGAGTGCCAGTCGCAGACCGAGTGTCGGCGGCGCCGGTTGTAGAAGTCGGTGATCCAGGTGGCGATCTTCAGGCGGGCTTCGGTGCGGGTGCGGAACTGGCGGCAGTGGACGTACTCGACCTTGATGGTGGAGAAGGTGGCCTCGTCGACGGCGTTGTCGAAGCACGACCCGACTCGGCCCATCGACTGGCTTTCCAACCGGCGCAGGCCCGGGCGAAGTCAGCCGAGGTGTACTGGGCGGATTCAATCGGTCGTCGCTGCCGCGGTCGCTGTGGAAGATCACCCCGTCGACGGTGCCGCCACGGCTGGCGGCGCCCATGGACAGGGACGCGGTGGTCAGGTCCGCGTCGTGATGCGCGCTCATGGCGTAGCCGAGCAGCCGGCGGGAGTACAGGTCGAGCACCGTGGACAAGTACAGCTTGCCCTCATCGGTGATGACCTCGGTCAGGTCCCCGCACCACAACAGGTTCGGCGCGACGGCGGTCCACGTAGGCGTCCACGCCCTCGGGCGCGGCGGCCCGAATCCGCTCATGCAGACCGGGCCCATAGCGCACGGGTGTTACGCCGAGCGAGGAGAGGAACTCGTGGTTGCCTTCGCCCGCGGTGCGGATGACCCGGGCCCCGCGCAGCAACGCCAGCTGCGCCGCGACCACCCCGACACCGCGGACACCACCACGGTGTCGCCGGCCCGCGGGGTGACGGCCTCCACCGACGCCCAGGCGGTGGCCCCGGCCCGGGGGTGGTCGCAGCCTCGTCCCAGCCCAGGCCGTCGGGCTTGGCCGCGACCACCGACACGTCTGCGGCGACGAACTCAGCTTGCGCCGCGCGTGGCGTGAAGCCGATGACGGCCTGTCCGGGGGCGAAACCGGCGACCTTCGGTCCCACCTCGGCGACCACCCCCGAAAAGTCGTTACCCTGCCCTTCCGGGAAGGTCGCCGGCCTGATGTCGGCGAAGATGCCCTCCCGGATACCGATCTCCCCAGGGTTGAGCGCCGCGGTGACGACCTCGACAACCACCTGCCTCGGTCCCGCCGACGGCCGCGGCACTTCCAGGACCTCCAGCACCTCCGGACCGCCCGTACCGTCGGAATCGCACCGCTCGCATTCCATCCTCCTTCTCGGCCGCTCGTCTGCGTATCGGGCCTCGGTCGCGCACGTGGCATGCCGAGCGCCGCGGCCGTCGTCCGAAGGTCGCGACGTACCAGGGTCAGCAGGGAGGGCATCGCCACGCTCGGTGTTGCCCTGCGCCGACTTGCCTGAACCGTTGGCGCGGACTTCCCGGTCAGCTCGGGTAGCCCGTCCCCCGCGCCGGGGACTGCCGGCGCGTCGCGTCTGACTGCCAGGGCTCGTTCGTGGAATGGCTGCGCGGCGAATCGGTCCAGCGTGAACCGCCGGCCATCGCCGGCGCCGGTTCGTCGGACTTACCCGGCTTCGTCGGATCCTCACCCTGCTTCGTCGAGCCGAGCCCGTCCGCGCCGAGCGGGCGGTCCTGTTCCGATACCGGCGGAATGATCGTGTCCGGGACAACGATCGTCGGCTCATCGGCGTCCGACTGCGGCCAGCGCCGCCACCGCTGGACACTGGCGACCCCGACCAGGAGCAGCGAGCCCAGCAGCAGCGTCGTCCCGGTCCGTACGGGGGTGAGCACGTCAATCTGGTAACCCGCCACGCTCAGCTTGTGACTGAGTAGGTCCAGCCACCGTGCCGGGCTGAACAACAGGCCTGCGTAGCTGACCGTGTACGCAAGTCCGGTCAGCACCGAGCCGATCGGGGAGATCCGGACGGTGGCGATGAGCCCGAGGAGAAGGCCAGCAGCCGCCAGTACCAGCAACGGCTTCAGCAGAGCGTTAGGGTCGAGCGCATCACCACTGTCCTGCGCATCCGCGAACACCCGCAGGGACCGGCCTTGTCCAGCGGCGAGCAGGACCCAGGCCAGCGGACCCACGATGAGCGCGGCGATTACGGTCTTGATGTGTCGCATTCGAGCAAGGTACCGAGCTTCCCTCGTTGATCGGCAACCCGATAAGCAAAACTTAAGTTGCCGTCAGGCAACGTCGTCCGGCTAGCTGACTGCGTCGAAGGTGGGCTGTCAGCGTGCGTAGCGCTCGGTGAGTTCCGCGCCGATCCGGGCGAGTTCCCGGCGACTGCTGGCGGGTAGCCGCTGGGCGTGCGCGACGAGTGCCACCACGATCCCCTCCACGCCCAGGGTCCGCGGCCGGGTTACCAGCGCGTCCAGGAATTCGCCGAGTGCCGCGCGGTCCTCGATCTGGCAGGGAACCTCCTGCAGTACGAGGAGGTGCCTGAGGCCCTGGAGTACCGGCAGAGCATCTCCGGCGAGCGCTGACCGACCAGCTTCCGTCCGGCCCGCCTGGCGCGGGCCGGTGCGGTGGTTGATCGACCGGCAACCACGACCGGAAAGGAGCCGGCCGGACCAGCCGGGGCTGGGGCGAGGTCCCGCCAGAGCGGCACGGCCTGCTCGGTGTCGACGGTGACCTGCGGCCGTCCCAGGATGGTCTTCACCTGCGGTGCTCAGCGCGAGTTCGCTGAGCAGCTCGTTCACGTCGCCCACGAGTGGCTGAAGCCGATGACCGGACCGCTGCAGACCCTCGACCCCCTGGCCGCGCGGCTGGACGGTTTCGTCGGCAGCATGTTCGTTCAGATGAGGGGCGACGGCGGCCTCGACTGGCATCAGGTTTGAACAGGGTGGTCGACCTGCTCGGCCAGCTCGCCGACTCCGGCGGGGCGTCGGCTGACCTGCGGTCCACCGGCCGGCAGGCGATCGACGCGTTCAACCGGAGGGTGCTGGCCGACCACGCGGCCGCCTGATTCATCATTCGGGCAGGTGGCGACGGTGAATAGACGCATTGGACAGTCGCCACGACGGCACTGAATGCCCGAAGGTGCCGTTGCGCCTCGTGAGACGCCCCCGGATCATGGCCGTGGCACATCGTTACGCACGGGCCATTCTTCGGGGGAAACCGCCGTGGCGGAGATCAATCACTTTGAGTACGGGTGGATCACGCCCGCGTTGAGCTACGCGCTATCGGTGCTCGGCTCGTTCCTGGGCCTGATCTGTGCCACCCGCATCCGCATCGCGAGCAGCGCAGGCCAGCGGGTCTGGTGGGGCGGGTTGGCCGCCCTGGCGATCGGCGGCACCGCCATCTGGACCATGCACTTCATGGCGATGCTCGGCTTCGCCGTCGAGGGTACCCGGATCCGGTACGACCTGCCGATCACCGCGGCCAGCGCGGTCTTCGCCGTGGTGGCGGTCGGCATCGGACTGGCCATTGCCGGCACCGGGCGGGTGTCCGTACTGCGCATCGTCGGCGGCGGCCTCTTCACCGGCGCCGGGGTCGCGGCGATGCACTACACCGGCATGGCGGCGATGCGGCTCGACGGACGGCTCAGCTACGACCGGACCCGGGTGGTGCTCTCGATTGTCATCGCGGTGGTCGCCGCCACGGTGGCGCTCTGGCTGGCGGTGACCGTCCGCCGAGGCCTGGTGATTTTCGGCTCCGCGCTGGTGATGGGCGTTGCGGTCAACGGCATGCATTTCACCGGGATGAGTGCCCTCTCTGCGCACCTGCATCCGGGCGGGGGCGAGGTCGCCGGTGCGGACGTGAGCACCCTGCTGGTGCCGATCATCCTGGCGGTGATCTTCGTGGTGGTCGGCCTGGTCTACGCGCTGCTTGCGGCCCCCACGGACGAGGACCGCGCCGCAGCGGCGTACCTGAACGGCCGGCTCACCGCCGAGCCCGCCGACCGATCGGGCGAAGTGACTGCGGACCCGGTAGGGCTCCGCGCCCGGCCGACCCTGGGGCGGCCGGGCACGCCGTTTCCGTCCCGCCCGGACCGCGCCCCCCTCTGACGGATCGCGTCGGTCGTCCGTGAGGTGGGCGGCTCTAGCTGGCGTCCTGCCGGGCAGCCAGCGCATCGACGAGGCGGCGGCCGAGGCCGTGGACTATCGGGCCGCGAACATCCGCGCCGGGTACGTCTACGAAATCTCCAACATCGGGGCCTTCCGCGAGCATATGGTGAAGATCGGCATGACCCGACGCCTCGACCCGCTCGACCGGGTGCGGGAGCTCAGCGACGCCTCGGTGCCGTTCAACTTCGACGTGCACGCCCTGTTCTTCTCCGACGACGCCGTCGGCATCGAGACCCAGATGCACACCCGCCTGGCGGACCGTCGCGTGAACCTCGTCAACCAGCGCCGCGAGTTCTTCCGCGTCACCCCGCAGGAGGCCAAGGGGCACCTGCTCGCGCTGACCGGCAACCTCCTGCAGTACGAGGAGGTGCCCGAGGCCCTGGAGTACCGGCAGAGCCTCACCAGCAAGCAGGCAGCGAACGTCTGACCGGCCTGCTTCCGTCCGGCCTGCCGCGCGCGCGCCGGTGCGGTGGCCGACCGACCATGGCGACCACAACCCCCAGGAGGAGACCACGGCCCGGCAGACGACCATCACTGACACCCGGCCCGCCGCCGACGACCCGGTGCTCGACGGCAACGGCAACCCCGTCCCCGTCCCCGCCTTCATCGTCCCCGACGGGCCTTCCGGGCGATCATAGCCGGCAGCGTGCCCGCAAAGGACCGCGAGCACTACCTCGCCAAGAGCGAGGCCCGTGTCGGCATCACCAGGTGCGAGCGCTGCTGACCGGCCAGCCACCGCACCGGCCCGAGCGGGCC
>NZ_JBSFYQ010000049.1:0-44218 GCF_053599855.1 Micromonospora sp. NPDC005161 | reverse complement strand
GGACAGCCCTGTCATCCGACGATCCGTCATGATCGCAGCACCAACCATGGCACGATCATCGATGCTCAAGCATCTACAACCGTGCACGAGGTCGTAAGGGATGTCTCGTAATGGTGGGAATCATGACTGGCCTTCTTCCGCCTGCTCCCTGATCACCGGGCCACCCGGCGCCCACTACATGCCGATCTTGAAGGGGAATCAGCCGCTCACCTATCAGGCCGCCCAAGCACTGCTGTCCGGCACCGACACCGAGTACGCCGACCACATGAGCATCGACGAGGACCGGGGACACGGGCGTAACGAACGCCGAACCCTACGGGTCGCACCCTGCGACGACAGCCTGTTCCCCGGCGCCCGGCAAGTCTTCCGACTACGCCGCGACACCGGCGGACTCGACGGCATCCGCACGAGCGAAGAAATCATCCACGGCATCGTCAGCCTGAACGCCGACCCGGCCAGCCCGCACCACCTCAACGCCTAACCCCGGGGGCATTGGTCCGTGGAGAAACGTCTGCACTGGACCCGGGACGTGACCTTTCGAGAAGCCGATTCCCAGCTCAGGACCGTTGCCGCGCCACGAGCCCTGGCCAGCTTCCGCAACCTGACCCTCAACACCTTCCGCCTCGCCGGACGCGCCAACATCGCCCATGCCCGCCGCGACCTACACGACCGCACCGACGCCTTCGCCGTCTACGGCATCTAACAAACCGTGATCAAACCGGACACTCCCGAACAACGCCGGGGCCGTGGAGCCGATCCGACGCACGGGGAGAGCCAGCCCACGTCCGCGGGCGCGGGCTGCTCCACCCGAACCGGCCGGTCCTCCTGCCCGTCACTGGTGTCCCATCCATTGGACGGAGAACACGCTCGGACTTACCAGTCACACCACCGCGCAGGTACCGCCGCCGAAATCGGAGGAATGTCCTGCAGGGAAGCGGGTACCCGGCGACGCCAAGTTTGGGCCGAACAGCGAGGTGTGTGATGCGATCAGCACGGCTACTCCCACTTCTCGCATTGACCACCTTGGCGGCAGCGGCGGAGGCAGGGGCGATGAACGCGGCCGGCTTCGAACGCACCAGGGCGATCGCACCTCAATTCGCCACTATCTGGCCGTACGGCATGTTCCACGACCTGCGTTGGGTATTGGTCTACCACGACAGCTGGTTCAGTTTCGGCATCGGGCTGGCCTGCGCGGTCATCGTACGAGGGCTGTTCTGCGCTGGATGCGTCGCGCTTGCCTGGCCCACGGCAATCCCGCGGCCGCCACTACGCCGGCTCATCGGACGTAGCCTGCTCTTCGCCGTGTTCATCGCCGTGATTCTGCTGCCCTGGGCCGCGGTCGCGGTTGCCACCGCCCAATTCGCGTTGGCCGGGATCCTGTTCCTCGAACTGCTGCCAGTGCTGATCCTCGCCCCGCTCGTTGCCCGCGGCGGAATCGTGCCCGACTGGTGGCGTGGCCTACCCACGCTCCGACTGGCCGGCTGGTCGCTGCTCACCTTCACGTTGCTCACCCTGGGTGGCGCCGAAGTGGCTGCCACTCCAGGCTGGAGCGTGGTGGCAACGGCAGGCGCGGTAGGCGCGATCAATGGTCTACTTTGGCGACAAATGGTCCACGCCGCCCTCCGTCAGAAGCCAGTGCACTGGCGACTGGCGCCGGTAGCTCCGCTCGTCGCCGTCCTGGCAGTCGGCTGTTTGTATGCCGTCGATATTGCCTCGACAAGGTTCAGCAGCAAGCGGCCCGTACCGGCATCGTCGCTGCCCGACCTACCTGCCGTACCCCAGGCTGTGATCTACCTTGCTGGCTTCAACTCCGCCTACCCCGGTGATCCCGCGCCACCGACCGGACCGGTGATCCGCTTCTCCTACCGGGGCATCGATGCCGACGGC
This sequence comes from Micromonospora sp. NPDC005161, assembly GCF_053599855.1. Taxonomy (NCBI): domain Bacteria; kingdom Bacillati; phylum Actinomycetota; class Actinomycetes; order Micromonosporales; family Micromonosporaceae; genus Micromonospora; species Micromonospora sp. NPDC005161. The sequence continues at coordinate 42,331 of NZ_JBSFYQ010000049.1, read as the reverse complement.
CGGGCTCGGCCGTACGGACCCGTCGACACCCATCAGTCGATCGTCGACAGCGCCCGCCTCCTTGCCGAGCAGGTGGACCGGGCCCATGCCATTACAGGCCGCCGGGTGGCACTTGTCGGAGAGAGCGAAGGGGCAATGGTCGTCCACTACTACCTCCGCCGACTGCGGAAGCCGGCGGTGACAAGCGCCGTCCTCACCGACCCGTTGATCCGGGCCGGCCGCACCTACTACCCACCGCCGGACGCCGAAAGCGGGTGGGGAATCGCTACCGGCTGGTTGATACGCACCTTGCTCGCAGTGCCCGGCGGAGCCAGCTCGGGCGCCCCGGACCAGCCGTTCCTGCGTTCACTTCTGGACAACGCGCCGCTGTTTCGCAACCACCTGCTCTGTCCGGTGCCTGGGGTAACGACAATCGCGTTCCTGCCGACCATCGAAACGATAGTCCTCCCGCCCTCGGGACGGAGCGTTCCGCAGATCCCCCTACTCGAGGCCAGCGGTATCCACGGCCAGCTCACCAATCGGCCATCCGTGCAGCGCGCCATCGGCGCCTTCCTCAACGGCCAGCCACCGGTCGACCCACAGCTGCATCGCTACCGCCGCGCCCGACTGGACTTCTTCGTAGCGTGGCAAGCCCCAGCCCTCCCGCTGAGACTGAACCCGATGTGGCGGACGCAGGCCCGCTCTGACGCCCTGTTCCAGCCGGTGGGCTGCCAGTCCTGACACATGCCACGACGACACCGCACCGCACGATCCGGTGCAGCGTTTCGAGCGCCGCCGCGAACACCAAGGCCCGCAGCGGCCCTGCGGCGTGCGCTGCCAGCCCGCCGATCAGGATCGCCGTCTCGCCCGGTACGACCAGCCCGAGCAGGGTCGAGGACTCCAGGGCCGGCAACACGAGCACCAGGGCCAGGACGAGGCCCGGCGGTAACCGGTGAGCACCGCGATTACTTTGTCCACCTGCTGATTGTCGCCCCTAGCGGGTTGATATTCGGGCAAGAACCGATCCGCCCGCGGGCGGTCCGTAGGGTTCGGACCGACAGCGGGAATCGAGCCGGATGAGGGGTCAGCCGAGGATCGGTGGTAACGCGGAGGCATCGCCCGTCGCCGGCGCTGCTGGTCAGCCTGGCCGTCTCGGCCGGTCTGCTGGTCGTCGTCAGCGTCTTGGTGCGGCACCGACCCGTAGCGCTGTGGGAGCGGGACCTGTTCGCCCTGATCAACCACCTACCCTCAGGGCTGACGCCGGTGCTGGTCGTCGTCATGCAGGCCGGCTCGTATGCGGCGGTGTTCGTCGCCGCCGCGACGGCCGTCATCCTGCGGCGCACCGGCGTCGCGTGGCGTTTCCTGCTGGCCGGCAACCTCGCGTACTGGCTCGCGCTCGCCGTCAAGGCCGCGGTCGCCCGGCAACGACCGGCGGCGCTGCTGACCGAACTGACCCTCCGGGACACGATCACCGGAGCGCTCGGCTACCCCTCGGGGCACGTCGCGGTCGCCACCGCCCTGGCCCTCGTCGTGGCGCAGGCCGGCAACTCCCGCTGGCGCCGCCTGGCCTGGGCGGTGATCGCTCTGGTCGCCGTAGCGCGGATCCACGTCGGCGCTCATCTGCCGGTCGACGCGGTCGGTGGGATCCTCGTCGGTTGGCTCGCGGTGTGCCTGACCCGGCTCGCCGTCGGCGAGGTCGGACCGCAGCAGTCCGCCCGCGATCTACGCGAGACGCTGCGGCGACGCGGATTCGACGTGCGGCGGCTGGAACCGATCGGCGGTGACGCCCGCGGCTCCCACCCGTGGCAGGCGGTCACCACCGATGGACGGCGGCTGTTCGTGAAGGTGACCGGCGGCCAGCAACGCGATGCGGACTGGGCCTACAGGCTCTACCGGAGCCTGCGCTACCGGCACGTCGCCGACGCACCGCCATACCTGAGTCCCAAGCAGCAGAGCGAACACGAAACCTACCTGACCCTGCTGGCCGAACGCGCCGGCGTCCGAGTCCCGGCCGTCGTCACGACCGCCACCGCACCCGGCGGAAACGCCCTGCTGGTGCAGGAGTTCATCGACGCGGCCCCCCTCGGCGCCGTCGTCGAGCCGGTCCCGATCGCCGCCGTGCGGGACGCCTGGGGACAGGTGGCGCTGCTGCACCGGGCGGGCATTGCGCACCGCGACCTGCGGGCCGCGAACGTGCTCGTTGACGGCGACCGCGCGTACCTGGTCGACCTCGGGTTCGGCGTCGACGACGCCCCGGCCGACCAGCGGGCCCGGGACATCGTCGAACTGCTGGTCGCCCTCGCCAGCCGGGTCGACTCGGCGAGTGTGGTCGCAGCCGCAGTCGACCGACTCGGCGCCGAAACGGTCGCGGACAGCGTCCCGTTCCTGCAACCGCCGGTGCTCTCCCGCGCCGGCCGCAACGTCCTACGCGCCCACCCCGGCCTGCTGGAGTGCCTCCGCGAGGAGATCCTGCGGCGCTGCCCGGACCGGGAGCGGCCCCCGGCCAAGGTGGTCCGGGCAGCGCCGCGGGACATCCTCCTGCTGGTGGTCCTGGGGCTGATCGTGCTCCTCCTGCTCCCGCAACTTGGCGAAGTACGCACCGCAATCCACCTGATGGTGCACGCGAATCTGGTGGCCGTCGCGGCAACGCTGCTCGGCTCGGCCCTCACCTACCTGCTCAGCGCCGTCGTGCTCCGGTTGGCCACGGCCGGCCGGGTACCGCTCGGCGAGGCCACTCTGGTGCAGGTCGCAGCGTCGTTCGCCAACCGGCTGGCCCCCGGCAGCCTCGGCGGTGCCGCGCTCAGCCTGCGCTACCTGCACCAGAAAGGACTCGACACCGCGGTGGCGGTCACCGCCGTGGTCGTCTCCCGCACCGCCGGCGTGGTCTCGGTCGTGGTGCTGCTGCCGATCCTGCTGCCCTTCGCGCGGCAGCCCGCCCGGACCCTCACCCACGGCGCGACCAAGGCGCTGCCGCTGCTGCTGGGCGCCCTCGTCGCGCTGCTCGTCCTCGCGGCCGTCCTCGCCGCACCCCGGATCCGGTGCCGCGGACGCGCGGCGGCCGGCCGCGTCATCGCCGCCCTGCGCACCTTGATTCACCAGCACCGCCTCCGGCGGCTCGTCGCCGCGTCCGTGACGCTCACCCTCACCTACGGCCTCTGCCTCTACCTCGCGCTACTCGCCACCGGCCAGACCGTCGACATCGCGCTACTACCTCCGGTGATCCTGGTCTGCGTCATCGGCGAGGGCGTCGCCTCCGCCGCGCCCACCCCCGGCGGGCTCGGTGCCACCGAGGCCGCGCTCGTCTCCGGCCTGCTGCTCTACGGAGTGCCGCTGGACACCGCCGTCGCCGGCGTCCTGATCTACCGTCTCGCGACCTTCTGGCTCCCGGTGCCGCCGGGCTACCTAGCCCTCCGCCACATGACCCGTCACCGCTTGCTGTAACCACGACGGCGCAGAACGAGACGACGACCAGCGCTGCGGCCCACACTCGACGGGAGCGGACCACCAAGGGCACACGACACCAAGGCAACGTTGCACATGGTGCGATGTCCGGGTTCAGTGGCCGCGGCTGTAGCGCACGGCCACCCGATCGGCTGCGGCGAACAGCCACCCGTGGTGCGCGTCGTCGGTCTCCTGCCGCGCCCGGTGGTGCATCTTCTCGAACACCCGCGGCACGGCGAGAATGAACGTCGGCTGATATTCGCGCAACTGGTCCAGCACCCCGTGACTGCCGGATCAGCGATGAACACGAATACGAGACAGTTGGATTACGCGACCCTGCCAGTCCGTTGTGTGGCTTCCGCCGCCGGGACGGGCGGGGGCTGCCAGACTGGGCGGCATGAGCACCGGCCACTGGCGGGGTCGGATCCTGCCTGCCGCGCCGGGGTCCCGCGTCACTCGCCTGGAGTTGTTCTACGACCTGGTGTTCGTGCTCGCGTTCCTCAACGTCACCACCCTGCTGTCGGCACACCTGCACGTACGCACGCTGCTCGCGGGGCTGGTGGTGCTGGCCCTGCTGTGGTGGTGCTGGGTCTCCTTCGCCGCCCTCGGCAACATGGTCCGCACCGACCAGGGGGTGCTGCCGCTGATCGGCGCGGTGACGGTGGTCGCCCTGTTCGTGCTCAACCTGAGCGTGCCGGAGGCGTTCACGAACCGACCCGGTGGGCCGCCCGGCCCGCTCATCTTCGCCGCCTGCTACCTGGTCATCCGGGTGGTTCAGGTGCTGGCGCTGCTGACCCGCGCCGACGCCCCGGGCCGCGCGGCACTGCGGTCTGGCCTGCCGCTGCTGGCCAGCGTGATGCTGATCCTGGTCGCCGGGGCGCTGCCCCACCCGTCCCAGGTCGGAGTGACGTGGCTGCAGCTGGCGCTGTGGGCGGCCGCCGTGGGCATCGAGTTCACCGCCGGGGGCCTGGTCCGCAGCGCCGGTCTGGCGGTGGTCTCCGCCGCCCACTTGGCGGAGCGGTACGCGCTGATCCTGCTCATCGCGCTCGGCGAGTCGATCATCTCGCTCGGACTGGGAACCAAACCGGCCGCCGGCCTGCCGCTCAGCTGGGCGGTGATCGTGGCGTCGGTCCTCGGCGTCACCACCATCGCGGCGCTGTGGTGGATGTACTTCGACACCCTGACGCTCGACCTCGAGCAGAGGCTGCACGGCACCCGCGACCCGGACGCGCGGGCCGCCTACGCCCTTGACGTCTACGCGTACCTGCATCTGCCGTTGATCGCCGGGATCATCCTGTTCGCCCTCGGCCTGAAGCGCTACCTCGCCGTGATCGCCGACCCGCACGGTGACCCGTGGCGGGTGCGGGCGCTCAGCCTGGACTACCGGGTGCTGTTCGCCGGCGTGATCATCTACATTCTGGGTCTGCTGGCGTTGGGGGTGCGGGCCAGCCACCGGGTGCGCCTGTGGCCGACCGTGACGGTGGTGGCGCTGGCCGTCGTGCTGCTGCCCGCAGGCCGGTTGCCGGCGGTCGCCGGCCTGGCGGTGCTCGCCGCGGCCTGCGTCGCGCTGGTGCTGGCCGGGCTGCGCGCCAGTGACCCGCTGCGCCGCGAGGTGCGGCAGGTCGCGCTGCAGGAGCAGGTCGCCGCCGAGCAGGAGCAGTCCGAGTGGCGCCGCCGCCACCTGTGAGCCGAGGGGCCGGCCCTTGAGGATCGACGGCCGGAAATCCGGCGCTGTGCCCACACCCCCCGCCGACAACACCCCCCCGGATCATACGTACGTGCGCGTGTGGCTGGACGACCCGCCGCGGGACCCCAAGGGCTGGCTGGTCACCGTGGCCGCCGTCCTGCGCCGGCAGAACCCGAAACCGCGCCTGGACTGGGCCGACCGGGCGGTGCTCGCGGCTCTGATCAGGCTCCTACCTCGGCCGTTGAAGACGCATCGGCTCGTCACCCCGGCCACGGTCCTTGCCTGGCATCGGCGGCTGGTGGCGCACCACTGGACCTATCCGAATCGGCCCGGCCGGCCACCCATCGACCCAGCCATCGCCGCCCTGGTTGAGCAGATGGCCCGGGACAATCCCGGCGGGGGCTACCTACGCATCCAAGGCGAACTACTCGGACTCGGCCACCGCGTGGGTGCCTCCACGATCCGCCGGATCCTCAAACGACTCGGCTTACCACCAGCGCCGCTGCGCCGCGACCACACCATCTGGCGGCGGTTCCTGCGCACCCAGGCGTTGACCATGCTGGCCTGCGACTTCTTCCACGTGCACTGCACACTCACCCTCCAACGCCTGTACGTGTTCTTCGTCATCGAGGTCGACAGCCGCTACGTGCACATCCTCGGCATCACCACCAACCCCAACGGGCCGTGGACCAACCAGGCGGCCCGTAACCTCCTTATGGACCTTGGTGAACGCGCCGAGCAGTTCAAGGTCCTCATCCGTGACCGAGCCGGCCAGTTCACCGCCGCCTTCGACGCCGTACTGGCCGATGCCGGCGTGACCGTGTGCAAGATCCCCCCGCCATGCCCGCGGGCGAACGCGCATGCGGAACGGTTCGTCCTGACCGCCCGCAGCGAGGTGACCGACCGCATGCTCATCTTCGGCGAACGACATCTACGCCGAACACTCGATCAGTACGCACGTCACTCCAACGGCCACCGTCCGCATCGGGCCCTGCAGTTGCTGCCCCCACGGTCCGACCGCCCGTCGTTGACCTCACGCATGAGCGGATCAAACGCCGACCTTCCTCGGCGGGCTGATCAACGAGTACGAACGAGCCGCGTAGAAGTCCAGCTCGGGCCCCATGACAGGGATTTGGCACCCCACAGGTCAACGAGTGCTACGCACAGGAGGCACTCGCAGAGGCGCGGCGAGCTCTTCGGCCGGGAAGCATGACCGGCTAACTGGCAAGAACGCGGCGGATCTCGTCACGCAGGCTGGCGGGGTGCGCGGCGCAGCGCTCAAGTTCGGCGATCACCGTCCGCTCGCGACAATGAATCTGCCCGGAACCTCTGCGAACAGACAGGATCAAGAGGGGACCAGCAGGTCGATAGGCAGCAGCGCGAGCCAAATTCCTCGCGGACGGACCGCCTGGCCGCACCAGGTCGCCCGCTCACAGCCAGCCGCGGCGTTCCGCCAGGCAGCCTGCTTGGAACCGGCTCGACGCTCCGAGCTCGGTCATCACGCGCTGGAGCCGGCGGTACGTCGTCCGGGTGCTCCAGCCGTTCACGCGCGCGATCGCCGTGTCGGTCAACCCCGCCATCATCATCGTGAGCAGTGACCGGGTTTCCTCGTCCGGCCGAGTGAGGCCACCAAAAGCACTCGGCGTCACCGCGGACGCGTCGAGCGGGGCGGCCTGGGCCCATTCGCCCTCGAACAGAGCTTCGAGGGCGGTGAGCAGCGGGGAGCGCCGGACGAGGTAGGCGACCTGCAGGCCGCTCCGGCTGAGGTCGAACGGGATGAGGGCGTCCTGGTCGTCGCGGATGATCAGCTTGATGGGCAGGGTCCGCCGGGTCCGGGCTTCTTCGCCGCCGCGTACGGCGGGCAGGATGTCCGTCTCCAGCTTCTGGGGCCAGGTCACCGCGTCCAGGCTGTAGATCACGCGGTGCGCCACGCCGTCGTTCTGGTGGCGGGCGATCTGCGCCTGGGTGTTCCTGGCGGCGCCTGCGCCCCCGGGCACCTCGTAGTAGGGCGGCGTGTCGAACACCCGGACCTGCTGGTGCGCCTCGGATTCCAGGTGGGCGACGGCCGCGGCGATCGTTTCCCGGTCGGTCAGCTGCTCGATCACGAGTTCGGGGCTCGTCCGGTGCGCGCTGCGGTGAATTTCCGAGAGCGAGTGCACCTTCGCGCGCGCCGCGCTCAGTTCGCGCTCCCGCAGCTGCACGAGCTGGTTGATCGCGATGTCAGGGGGAGCGGCCAGGTACCGCGCCGGGCTCCCACTACCGGCCACCAGGTGCTTCGCGTTGAGGGCGGCAAGGGTCCGCTGCAACGGGCCCGCCGGGGTCGACAAGTGGTCGGCGAGCGCGGCGACCGTCGACCCGGGCAGGGCGACCAGCGCTTCGTAGACCCGCTCCTCGTCAGCGGACAACCCCAGGACTGCGAGCTTCATTGTCGAGATTGTGCCAGCTGGCAGTAAGCAGCCACGAGGGGATCTTGCGGCGTTGATCGACGGCTGGCACTGTTCGGCCGCAGTGGCGCCCGTTGAGCTGCGCCCGCGCAGGAAGGAACCCCACCGTTGAGAACTTCACGCACGCGTCGGGCCATCGCGGCGGCCGCATGCCTCGCGTTGTCGCTCAGCTCGATCGTGGTCGCCGGTTCGGCGTCGGCCGCTCCCGGCGGATCATCGGGGCGCACCGCCCCGCAGACCCACACTGTCACCCTGATCACTGGTGATGTCGTCACGGTGAACGCGACCGGTGACGCCGGTGACAGCGGAGGGACGATCTCGGTCAACGGACCGGACGGCGGACCCGCCGACGCGAGGATCTTGGAGTCGGCGGGAGACGTGTACGTCTTTCCGTCCTCGGCGCTGACCTACCTCGGCAAAGGCGTGCTCGACCGGCGGCTCTTCAACGTCACTGACCTGATCGCCGACGGCTACGACGACGCTCACCGCGCCGACCTGCCCCTGATCGTCTCCTACGCCACCCAGTCGGCGGGGTTCCGCGCGAACGCCGCGCCACGGGGATCGGCGCTGGTCCGTCCACTCACGAGTGTCGACGGTGCCGCCATCACCGAGAACCGCGTGCAGGCGCGCGATTTCTGGGCCGCGGTGACGGCAGGCACGCCGTCGTTCTTCGCGGCGGGTGAGGTGACCCCGGCTTTCGCCAACGGCATCAAGCAGATCTGGCTCGACGGCAAGGTGTACGCGGACCTGGCCGAATCGGTCGCGCAGATCGGCACGCCGGAGGTCTGGGCCGGCGGCGACACCGGGCAGGGCGTCGACGTCGCGGTCCTCGACACGGGTGTCGACGAAGGCCACCCCGATCTGGCGGGACGCATCGTCGAGACCCGCAGCTTCATCGCCGGCGAGGACGTCCAGGACGTCCGCGGCCATGGCACCCACGTCGCTTCCACCATCGCCGGCACGGGCGTCGCGTCCGGCGGCGCCGAGAAGGGTGTCGCCCCCGGCGCTCGCCTGCACATCGGAAAGGTGCTGGCGAACTCCGGCTCCGGCAGCGACTCCCAGGTCCTCGCCGGCATGGAGTGGGCGGCGGTCGAGCAGCACGCCAAGATCATCAACATGAGCCTGGGTACGCAGGAGCCTTCCGACGGTACGGATCCGTTGTCGCAGGCCGTGAACCGGCTCAGCGCGCAGACCGGCGCGCTGTTCGTGATCGCGGCGGGCAACACCTCCGGCCCCGGTACGGTCAGCTCGCCAGGTGCAGCCGACGCGGCCCTCACCGTGGGCGCCGTGGACAGCGGTGACCACCTCGCCGATTTCTCGAGCCAGGGTCCCCGGGTCGGCGACGGTGCGCTCAAGCCGGAGATCACCGCACCCGGCGTCGACATCCTGGCCGCGCGGTCGCAGTACACCGCCGAAGGGGAGGGCTTTTACCAAACGATGAGCGGCACGTCGATGGCCACGCCGCACGTGGTCGGCGCTGCCGCGCTGCTCGCCGCGAAGCACCCCGAACTCACCGGCGCCCAGCTGAAGGACCTGCTGACCAGCACCGCCAAGCAGACTCCCGACTACACCGCGTTCCAGGCCGGCAGCGGCCGCGTGGACGTGGCAACCGCCGCCCGTGCCGGGATCTTCGCTTCGGCCACCGCCTCCGCCGGGCAGAACGAAGCCGGCCCGGTCCGCCGCCCGGTGACGTACACCAACCTCGGTGGCACGCCGACGACGCTCGCACTGTCGGTCGCGGCCTCCGGCGTACCCGAGGGAATGTTCCGGCTCTCGGACGACCGGGTCACCGTGCCCGCGCACGGCACCGTTACGGTCACCGTGACCATCGATCCGTCGGCCGCGCCCGGCGGGTCCAACGGCTTCAGCGCCCAGATCCTGGCCACCGAACCGGACGGCGCGCTCGCCGCGCACACCGCGGTCTCGGTCGGCGCGCCGGCGCACCTGCTGACCATCAACGTCAAGGACGCCGCGGGCAAACCCGCGTCGGCGTTCGTCATCGTGCTCCGGGCGGGCGATCCAAACCCGATACCGGTGCCGGTCGACGGCACGGTGAGCTTCTACACACCGGACGACCAGTACTCGGCGCTCGGCTACCTGGCCGTGTCCGGGGTCCACGGCCCGAATTCACAGGGGCTGGCGCTGCTCGGCGATCCCGACTTCACGTTAACCCGGGACCGCACGATCACGCTTGACGCCGGCCGCGTCCGGCTGGTCGACGAGACCACCCCGCAGCCCGGCGTCCCCGCCTACCTGCGGCTCGAGTACTCGCGGATGGTCCACGAGGACGGCCGCTGGCACGACTTCGTTCTCGCGAACGAAAGCGTCGACAGCTTGTGGATCCAGCCGCAAGGCAAGGTGACGCACGGCGACTTCATCGTCGGTGCGCGGTGGCGCAAGGAACAGCCCGCGCTGACGGTGTCCGCCCGGGGGACCGATTACACCGACGTCCTCCGGCAGCGGGGCGTCACCGCACTGCCCGACGGAACCCGGACCCTGCCGTTGGTCTTTGCGGGTGCGGGGGCGCCGTCGGACTACGCCGGCCTCGGCGCGAGGGGCAAGGCGGTGGTCATCCGGCGGTCCGCGTCGGCGACCCCGTCCGCGCTCGCCGAGGCGGCGGCTGACGCGGGCGCCAAGCTGCTGCTGGTGGCCAACGACCGGCCCGGCCGGCAGAGCCTCTATTTCGGGACGGCCTCGGGGCAGCCGAGCCCCGTCGACGTCGGGCTCCTCAGCTCCGACGAGGGCGAGAAGCTGATCGCCCAGGCCCGGCAGCGCAACGCGCTGCGCACGGAGTCGCACCCGGCGCCGGCCTACGTCTACGACCTCATGCACACCTGGGACAACGAGTTGCCCAAGAGCATGGTCGTCCACGCTTCGAGCAAGAACCTCGCGCGCATCGACCAGACGTTCGCCGGCGCCGTCCCCGCTGGTGCGGGCGAGGAGTGGCGGTACGACTTCCCGGCGTACTCGGAATGGGGTATCGGGAACTACGTCGCCATGGCCGCCAGCGGCCGCCGCACGGACTGGGTCAGCACCGACGGTGCGAACCGGTGGGGCCACGAGGTCTACGACGGCCTCCTGGGCCAGTGGGGCGTCCGCCGGTCGTACAAAGCCGGCACCGTGTCGGACGACGAGTGGTTCACGCCCATCCAGCGGCCCTACCTCAACAACAACTACCTCGGGCCGGCGCGTACGGAGAACGAGATGCGGATCGACGTGCCGGGGTACGGCAACGCCGACCACACCGGCGCGATCTCGGACTTTCAGCACGCGAGTCAGACCGTGACCCTCTACCAGGGCGACACCCAGCTGGGCACGTCCAGCAACGGGCTCATCATGTACCCGACGGCACCCAGCGCCGGGCCGCGGCAGTACCGCCTGGTCGTCGCGAACCAGCGCGACGCGTCCGTCAGCCCCTACTCGTCCTCGACCACGACAGCATGGACGTTCACCTCCGCCGCCCCGAAGGTCCCCGGCCAACGGGACCTGCTCCCGCTACTGCAGATCCGCTACGCCGTTGACCCGGACGCCTCCGGATCCGTGCCCCGCGACTCGACGTTCGGCGTCACCGTCGAACAACGCGCCCCTGTCTCAGTCGGCCTGACCGCGGTAACGGTCGCCGGCGGCGGCACCCCTCGCTCGCCCGGCGTCGAGGTCTCCTACGACGACGGCGCCACCTGGACCCGCCTCCGCGACGACCACCGAGGCGCCTACCGCCTGGACGCACCGAAAAAGGCGCACTTCGCCTCCCTCCGGGTAACCGGCACCGATTCCGCCGGTAACTCCGTCACCCAAACAATCCTTCGCGCCCTCGGCCTCCACTAACCCTTACCCCTTGCGGCCCGCCCCAAGGGGCGGGCCGCAAGTACGCGAACCTCAACGTTCTTTCGCGGTCACTTGCCCTGTGGGGTGCCAAATCCGGGGCTGTCTCGCTAACGGTGTTTCCGGCGATCTTGGTTAGTAGGTTTCAGCGGCCGGGAAGCGGTCGCTGAAGGTGATGGCGAAGGCGTTCAATGCGGGTTTCCAGCGCATCGTCCATCGGGTTCTGCCTGCTCCGGTGGGGTCCAGGGACCGGGTCACCAGGTACAGACACTTCAACGCGGCCAGCTCGTTGGGGAAGTGGCCGCGGCCCGCGGTTCCGGATGTTCGATCCGGCCGCGGCCGCGGCGCTGCTCATGGTCCGAGCCGAACCGGGCATTCCGCCTCGTTTGGGAGCGAAAGTGTGTTTAGCTGTTGAAAAGGTGGCGCGCGGCGGGAAGGGATTGGCATGCACGGACGTGAGCTGCGTGGTCTGCTGCATCCGTTCCTCCTGCTCCTGATCTTCGAGCGGCCCGGTCACGGGTACGACCTGATCGACCGGCTCCGGGACCTGGGACTGACCGATGTGGAACCCGGCCATGTCTACCGCGTGCTGCGCGGCCTGGAACGCGACCGGTCGCTGGTCTCCGGATGGGAGACCGCCGAAGCGGGGCCGGCCCGCCGGTGCTACCAGCTCACCGCCAAGGGCCGCGACGATCTCCGGTCGTGGACCGTCCAGCTGGCGCAGCTCGACCAGGTCATCGGCGCCTGTCTGCGCCGCTCGGCAGGCGCCTTCCAGAGCGCGCATCCCGGCGGCGCTGACCGGTACGTCGCTGCCCGACCCTGAACGGAGGAGCATGGAGTCGTCTGTCCTGCCGGCCGTTGGCCGCGCGTTCGCCCGCCGGGTGGCACCGGCGCAGGCGCTCGCCGGCGACGCGCCGCAGATCGCCCGGGCCTGCTACGAGATGGCCGTACGCTTCCATCGCGGCGGAAAGCTGATCGTCTTCGGCAACGGCGGGCCGGCGACCGACGCCCAGCACATCGTGGTGGAGTTCGTTCACCCGGTCATCGTCGGCAAGCGAGCCCTGCCGGCGATCTCGCTGACCAACGACGCCGCCACCCTCACCGGGATCGCCCGGGCGGAGGGCTTCGACGAGGTGTTCGCGGCTCAGCTGCGCCTGCTCGCCGCCCCGGAGGACATCGCGCTCGGCCTGTCCGCCGATGGCCGGTGCACCAACGTGCGGCGCGGTCTGGTGACGGCCCGCGACCTCGGTCTCCTCACCGTCGGACTCCTCGGTGGCGATGGCGGTGACATCGCTCGGGACGCCATCGCCGACCACGTCGTCGTCGCCCGCTCCGAGGACCCGTGCATCGTCAAGGAGGTGCACGTGACGATCTATCACATCCTGTGGGAGTTGGTGCACGTGTTGTTCGAGCAGCCCGGACTGCTGGAGCCGGAGCTGGTTCGGTGAACCCGCAGCCGGTGACGACGACCCGGGCCATGCCCGAGTGCCACGACGACGTGTGCATCACCTGTTCCGATGCGGCGGTCGCCGTCCGGGTACGGGAGGTGCTGGCCGGCGGCTTGGCGATGGTCGACACGGACGCCGGGCCGGAGGAGGTCAGCGTGGCCCTGGTCGACGCGGGACCGGGCGACGTAGTGCTGGTGCACGCCAAGGAGGCCATCGCCGTCGTGGAGAAGCGGTCGTGAGCGCGAGGAGTGAGCCGGATCTGCGAGCCCCGCAGCCGCGAACTGAGGTGGCCCCGTGAGCGCCGGGGTCGAGGGCGCGATCGGGGCGCTCTACCCGTTCCTGGACACCCGGCCGACCGACGTGGACGCGGTGCTCGCCGAGGTGGCGCAGTCTACCGCGGCGAAGGCGGCGGAGATCGTCGCCCTGCGCGAATCCCTTGTCGCCGAGCACGGGCAGCGGCTGGTCGACTGCGCCCGCCGGTGCTCCGCGGCTTTCCGGGCCGGCGGCACGCTGTTCGCGTTCGGCAACGGCGGCAGCAGCACCGACGCGCAGGACATCACGCAGTTGTTTCTGCACCCACCGGCGGTCGCCCGGCCGTTGCCGGCCATCTCATTGGCCCACGACGTCGCGTTGATCACCGCACTCTCCAACGACGTGGGGTTCGAGGTGGTCTTCGCCCGGCAGCTGGCGGCGTTCGGTCGGGCCGGGGACATCGCGGTGGGGCTGTCCACCAGCGGCGGATCGAACAACGTGCTGCGCGCATTCGAGGAGGCTTCCCGGCGCGGCATGCTCACCATCGGGCTCGCCGGGTACGACGGCGGCCGGATGGCCGAGTCCGAGTTCGTCGACCACCTGTTCGTGGTGCCGTCGGCATCGGTGCACCGGGTCCAGGAGGCGCAGACGACGGTCTACCACGTGCTCTGGGAACTCACCCAGCAGGCGCTGGCCGACGAACTCTGACCGGTCGTCATGGACCTGGCCAGCGTGCGGCGGGTGCACGTCCGCGTCGAGGGCATCGTGCAGGGGGTGGGCTTCCGGCCGTTCGTGCACGCACTCGCCACCGAGTACGACCTGGCCGGCTTCGTCGGCAACGACACCGCGGGCGTCTTCGTGGAGGTCGAAGGGGACGGGGAACGGCTGGCCGCCTTCGTGGCCGACCTCAGCCGGCGGGCGCCGACCCTCGCCGAGGTCGAGCGGCTCACCACCGAGCCGGTCCCGCCGACCGGCCGGCCCGGCTTCGCCATCGTCAGCAGCGTCACCGGCGCCGGCCGGGACGCCCTGATCTCCCCGGACACCGCCACCTGCCCGGACTGCCTCGCCGAGCTGGCCGACCCGGCGGACCGGCGCCATGGCTACCCGTTCACGAACTGCACCAACTGCGGCCCGCGTTTCACGATCGTCGAGGACGTCCCGTACGACCGCCGCACCACCACCATGGCCGGGTTCCCGCTCTGCGTCGAGTGCGCCGCCGAGTACGCCGACCCGGCGAACCGCCGCTTCCACGCCGAGCCGGTGTGCTGTCCCGCCTGCGGTCCCGCCCTCCGGTTCGTCACCGCCGACGGCGCCCCGGTCCCCGGTGACCCCCTGAACACCGCCGTACGGTGGCTGCGGGACGGCCGGATCGTCGCGGTCAAGGGCCTCGGCGGCTACCACCTGGCCACGAGAGCCGACGACGATCGGGTCGTCACGGCGCTGCGCGCCCGCAAGCACCGCGAGGAGAAGCCGTTCGCCGTGATGGCCGCCGACCTGCCGACGGCGCGCACCCTGGTCGACGTGGCGCCGGCGGCCGAGGCGGTGCTCACCAGCGCCCGCCGTCCCGTGGTGCTGCTGCCCCGCCGCGCCGACGCCCCGGTCGCCGGGTCGGTGGCGCCGGGCAACCGCGAGCTGGGGGTGCTGCTGTCGTACACGCCGCTGCACCAGCTGCTGCTCGGGCGACTGGGCATGCCGATCGTGTTGACCAGCGGCAACGTCTCCGACGAACCGATCGCGCACCGTGACGACGACGCCCGTCGGCGGCTCGCGCCGATCGCCGACGGATTCCTCGTGCACGACCGGCGGATCCACGTCCGGACCGACGACTCGGTGGTCCGCGTGTTCCGCGGCCGGGAACTGCCGGTACGGCGGTCCCGCGGTTACGTGCCCGCCCCGATCACGCTGCCGTGGCGGTTCGACCGGCCGGTGCTGGCCTGCGGCGCGGAGCTGAAGAACACCTTCTGCGTGGCGAAGGGACGGCGCGCGTTCGTGTCGCACCACATCGGCGACCTGGAGAACTACGAGACGCTGCGGGCGTTCACCGACGGCATCGCGCATTTCACCCGGCTCTTCGACGTCCGGCCGGCGGTCGTCGCCCACGATCTGCATCCCGAGTACCTGTCCACGAAGTACGCCCTGCGGCGCGATGACGTCGAACTGCTCGGCGTCCAGCACCACCACGCCCACATCGCGTCCTGCCTGGCCGACAACGGCGACCCCGGCCCGGTGATCGGCGTCGCCTTCGACGGTCTCGGGTACGGCCCGGACGGCACCCTCTGGGGCGGGGAGTTGTTCGTCGCGGACCTCACCGGGTTCGAGCGGGTCGGTCACCTCGGCGCGCTGCCGATGCCGGGTGGGGCCGCGGCGGTACGCGAGCCGTGGCGGATGGCGGCGGCCTATCTCGACGAGATCTACGGCGACGCCGTACCGGAGCTGCCGGTGCTGCGCCGGCACGAGCGGCAGTGGCCCGCGGTGGTGGCGCTGGCGCGGACCGGGACGAACTCGCCGCGTACCTCCAGCGCCGGCCGGCTCTTCGACGCCGTCTCGGCGCTTCTCGGCCTGCACGACCGTGTCACGTACGAGGGGCAGGCCGCGATCGCCCTGGAGCAGCGGGCCCACCGTGACGAGCGGGGCGGCTACCCGGTCGAGGCGGGCGGCCCCGTGCCGCTCCTGGAGGCCGGGCGCGGGCTGGTCCGGTGCGTGGTCGACGACCTGCTCGCCGGCGTGGATCCCGGCCGGATCGCCGCGCGCTTCCACCATGGCCTGGCGGACGCCGTGGTCCGGTCGGCAGGAGCCGTCCGGGAGAACACGGGACTGACCACCGTCGCGCTCTCCGGCGGGGTCTTCCAGAACGTGCTGCTGCTCGACCTGGTGGTGAGCGGGCTGGAGCGGGACGGCTTCCGGGTGCTGGTGCACTCGCGGGTGCCACCCAACGACGGTGGCATCTCGCTCGGCCAGGCCGTGTTGGCCGCAGCGCGGGCCGTACCGGCCGGCTGACCTCGCGGCGCGATCAGCGGTGGCCGCGGCGCGCGCCGTGCCCGCCGGCTGGCCCCGCGACCGCCGTCAGCAGATGCGGGGGAGTGGGTCGCCGACCAGCATGTCGACCACCCGGGTGCCCCCGAACGCGGTCCTGAGCAGCACCATTCCGGGCGGGTCGGCGGCGACGCGGCCGATCACCGCCGCACCTTCGCCGAGCGGGTGGCCGCGCAGCGCCGCCAGAGCGGCCTCCGCCTGCGTGCCGTCCACCACGGCCACCAGGCGTCCCTCGCACGCCAC
Organism: Micromonospora sp. NPDC005161; assembly: GCF_053599855.1. Classification (NCBI taxonomy): domain Bacteria; kingdom Bacillati; phylum Actinomycetota; class Actinomycetes; order Micromonosporales; family Micromonosporaceae; genus Micromonospora; species Micromonospora sp. NPDC005161. The sequence goes on along the minus strand of NZ_JBSFYQ010000049.1, from coordinate 25,982 downwards.
GTAGAGCGGATCGATGCCGAGCAGCTCGCAGGCGCCGGTCACGGCCGGACGCACCGGTACGGACGCCTCGTCGACGACGACGGAGACCTGCGCCGCCTGCGCCACCTCGTTGAGGACGGTCGCCACACCGCCGCGGGTGGCGTCGCGCAGCAGCCGAGCCCCGGGAGCCGCGTCCAGCAGAGCGTCCACCAGCCCCGGCAGCGCCGCGGTGTCCGAGGCGAGGTCGGCGGCGATGTCCAGTTCACCGCGGGCGAGCATGATGGTGACTCCGTGGTCGCCGATCGGCCCGGAGACGACGACCGCGTCACCCGGGCGGATGTGCGCGGCGCCCAGGCTCAGCGGCCGCTCCAGCACCCCGACGCCGGCCGTGTTGACGTAGCAGCCGTCGGCCTTGCCCCGCTGCACCACCTTCGTGTCGCCGGTGACGACCTGGACTCCGGCGCGCGCCGCGGCGGCGGCCATGGAGGCGGTGATCCGCCGCAGGTCGGCGACGGGGAAGCCCTCCTCTAGGATGAACCCGGCCGACAGGTACAGCGGCCGGGCGCCGCTGACCGCGAGGTCGTTGACGGTGCCGTTGACCGCGAGGTCGCCGATGTCCCCGCCCGGGAAAAACAGCGGCGACACCACGTACGAGTCGGTGGTGAACGCCAGCCGGCCGGTGCCCACGGAGAGCACGGCGGCGTCTTCGAGCGCCTCCAGCGTCGGGTTGCGGAACGCCTCGACGAACAGCCCTTCGACCAGGCTGTGCGTCGCCTTCCCACCCGCGCCGTGCGCAAGCGTGATCCGGCTCTCCCGGATCTTCGGCGCGCGCCGGCGGGCCCGTTCGATGCGCTTCAGCACCTGCTGCTCCGGCGACAGCCGCCCCAGCTCGCGCTCGGTCGTCGCCTCCGCCTCGGCCACCGGGCGCTCGGCCCACCCGGCGGTGCGTTCGGTCGTCATGCCCGGACCGCCTCCGTCAGCCGCTGCCTCGTGAAGCGGCCGAAGTTGTAGTAGGCGGCGCACGCACCCTCCGAGGAGACCATGCACGTGCCGATGGGGGTCTCCGGCGTGCACGCGGTGCCGAACACCTTGCACTCCCAGGGCTTGAGTACCCCCTTGAGCACCTCGCCGCACTGGCAGGCCTTCGGGTCGGCCACCCGTACCCCGGGCACGTCGAAGATCCGCTCGGCGTCGTACGCCGCGTACTCGTCCCGCATCCGCAGTGCGGAGTGCGAGATGAAGCCGAGGCCGCGCCACTCGAAGTACGGCCGCAGCTGCATGACCTGGCCGATCGCCTCCAGCGCCCGCAGGTTGCCGTCCCAGGGCACCACCCGGGTGTACTGGTTCTCCACCTCGCAGCGCCCCTCGGCGAGCTGTTTGAGCAGCATGAAGACCGACTGCAGGAGATCCAGCGGTTCGAACCCGGCACACACCAGCGGTTTGCCGTAGTCGCGGGTGATGAACTCGTACGGCCGACAGCCGATGACGGTGGAGACGTGCCCGGGTCCGAGGAAGCCGTCGAGCCGCAGGTCGGGTGAGTCGAGGATCGCCTTGATGGCCGGCAGGATGGTGACGTGGTTGCAGAACACCGAGAAGTTATCGATGCCGTCGGCGGCCGCCCGCAGCACGGTCATCGCGGTCGACGGCGAGGTAGTCTCGAACCCGATCGCCATGAAGACCACCCTGCGGTCCGGGTTGGTCCGGGCGATCTTCAGGGCGTCCAGCGGCGAGTACACCATCCGGATGTCCGCACCGGCCGCCTTGGCGTCCAGGAACGAGCCGTTCCCGCCCGGGACCCGCATCATGTCGCCGAACGCGGTCAGGATGACGCCCGGCTCGTTGGCGATGGCGATGGCGTCGTCCACCCGGCCCATCGGGATGACGCAGACCGGGCAGCCCGGCCCGTGCACGAGTGAGACGTTCTCCGGCAGGTAGTCCTCGATCCCGTGCTTGTAGATGGTGTGCGTGTGCCCGCCGCAGACCTCCATGAACTTGTACTGCCGTCCCGGCTCGCACAGCGCGGCGATCTGGGTGGCCAACGCCTGGGCCTTGTCCGCGTCGCGGTACTCGTCGACGAAACGCATCTGGTCGCCCCCTCTAGGTGATGTCAGATTCGGCGAGCGCCTGCAGCTCGTCGGTGTACGCCTGCCCGAGGCCGGTCAGCAGCGCCAACGTGGCGGCCGCCTCGGCTTCGTCGATCTTCGACATGGCGAACCCGACGTGGACCAGCACCCAGTCCCCGACGCCGATCCGGTCCGCTCCGAGCAGGCCGATGTTGACCGCCCGCCGGACGCCCACGACGTCCACGACGGCCAGGTCGTCGTGACCGGCCTTGATCTCGACGATCTCGCCTGGGATCCCAAGACACATCGACTTGCTGGTCCTCTCCGGTCACATCTTCTCGATCTTGATGTAGCGCCGCAGTGCGGGAAGTTCCTTCCAGAACACCCCGACCACGGCGACGCCGGCCAGCAGCGCTAACAGCTTCCGCACAGCTCACCTCCTTCGGACCCGCGCCGGGCTCAGCCGGGCGGCAGGTTCGGCATGATCGGCAGGATCGGGCCGTGCTTCTCGGGCCGGATGCCGGTCGAGCGGCGGCCGTCCACCGTCCCGTCCGCGTTGTGGCCCGCCTGCTTCTTTCTCCGCGAGTTGCCCTCCTCGACGCCCTTGGTGTGCGCCGGCGCGTCGAGTTCGATATCGGGATCGCCCACCCGGATCTCGCCCATTACCGCCCCCTCCATCAGTTGTCGCCGGACGGCCCACCGTGCCGCCGCCCGAGATCGTCGAAGAACCCCGCGATTTCCCGCCACACCGCGCTTCCCCCGGACATGCCCGTCCAGTGCCGGCGGATGAGCGCCACGAGCCGGAAGCAGTCGTCGACCGGCACCACCCACTGCTGGCCGCCGCCGCGCGGCGTGCCCGTCCACACCAGGAACGCCTCGACCCGTGGCGCGAGTTCGGCCAGCGCGGGTGATCGTGCCTCGATGGCCTGCCAGGCGCCGGCATCGATCTCCGACTCGGTCGTGCCGAGCGGGCTCGGGTAGTGCCCGAGCACCCGGCCGTCCCGCTGCTTCACGAAGAACACCAGGCCGACGGGCACGCCGAGCTCGTCGGCGGACAGCCGGGTCAACCGTCTGCCCTCGGTGGGGACGAGCTGGTACCGGCCGCCGCCGGCCGCCTCGCGGTCGAACAGCAGGGAGCACGGCGTGCAGGAGCACATCAGCTCCCCGTCCTGCTCGTCCCAGACGTGCCGGTGCTCGGGGCCGACCGGCTCGGCGCACATGCCGCAGCGCTCGACCGCGGCCGCGCGCTCCCCGGCGCGGCGGATCGCCCGCTGCAGCGCGCCTGCCGTCATGCCGGGCCACCCAGCGCCACCGGCCCCGCAACGCGCCCCGCCTCGCGCATCGTCGCCACCTCGGGCCGGTCCGGCCGTTGCCACAGACTGGTGACCGGGATCAGCGGCGGAGCCGGCGCGGGTGCTACCACGTCGACGGCGGACAGCTCCGGCGCGAACGTCAGCACCTGCTGCTGCACCAGGTCCCGCAGGACAGTGCCGCCACCGCCGCACGACCTCGCGGACAGGCTGATCCGCGCCACCTCGTCCTGGACACCGATCAGCGCGATCTCGGCACCCTGCGCCTGCAGCTGCGGCCGAAGGTCGTCCACCGCACGGGCCACCCGCCGGTCCAGCGGATCCGGATGGACGCGGTGCAACAGCAGCAGGTGCCGCAGCAGCTCGTCGCCGGTCAGCCGGTCGAGCGCGCGAGGGTCGTCGGCGGCGAGGTCGGTGACCCGGGCCAGCGCCTCGCCGTACACCTCGGTCAGCACCTCGACGGCGTTCAGCGCCAGCTCGGCGGTGCGGCCGGGGGTCTGCTCGAGCTGGGCGAGCACGGCGTCCAGGCGGGCCAGCCGCGGCTCGACGGCGGCGTCGTCGAGCCGCGGGACGTCCGGCGGCTCAGCCATGCGACGCGCCGAACATCGGCGAGTGGATCTTCTTGAGGGTCTGGCCGCCGCCGACGTACATGTGCACCCCGCACGGCAGGCAGGGATCGAAGCTGCGCACCGCCCGCATGATGTCGACGCCCTTGAAGTTGTCCGGGCCGTTCTCCTCGAAGATGGGCGTGTTCTGGATCGCGTCCTCGTAAGGCCCGGGGGTGCCGTAGCTGTCGCGGGGACTGCCGTTCCACGGTGTCGGCGGGTACGGTTGGTAGTTGGCGATCTTGCGGTCGCGGATCACGATGTGGTGCGACAGGATGCCCCGGACGGCCTCGTGGAAGCCGCAGCCGATGGCCTCGTCCGGCACCTCGAACTCGGCGAAGACCCGCATGTCGCCGGCGCGCATCCGCTCCATTGCCCGCTCCAGGAAGTACAGCGACATCGCCGCGGCGTACGCGATGAAGTAGGCCCGCGAGCGGTCCCGCTCCAGGGCGTTCGACCATTTCGGGATCTTCCACTCCAGCGTCATCTCGGGCAGCTGCTGGCTCTTCGGCAGCGAGATCAGCACGCTGTTCCCTGTCGACTTGACGTACGGGGTGTCGACCATCTTCGCCAGCGCCGTGGTGTACAGCCGGGCGAAGCAACCGCCGCCGGTGTCCAGGGCGAGGTGCTCCCCGCTGCTCTTGTCGAACCAGCGGGGGCTCATCACCCAGCTGTACTTGTCGCTGAAGTCGCGCTTGCCGGGATCCGGGAGGGTGGTCTGGTTCCAGGGGTGGCGGATGTCGACCGGGTTGCCGAGCGGGTCGTACTTGACGAACGGATCCTCCTGGCCCGCCCAGTCCTTGTAGTAGGAGCTGCCGAGCAGGATCCGAATGCCGAGGTTGATGTCGACCAGGTCCGTGGTGAGCAGCTTGCCGTCGACGACGATGCCGGGCGTGACGTGCATGGCTCGTCCCCAGTTCGTCATGGTCTCGTATCGGTAGTCGACGACGTCGGGGTTCTGGAACGAGCCCCCGCAGCCGAGCAGGACTCGGCGGCGGCCGACCTCCTCGTAGCCCGGCAGCGCCTCGTACCAGAAGTCGAAGATGTCGTCGTTCATGGCGACGGCCTTCTTGACGAAGTCCAGGATGCTGATCAGCCGGCTCAGGTAGTCGGTGAACAGCGACGGCTGGGGCATCGTGCCGACGCCGCCGGGATAGACCGTCGACGGGTGGACGTGCCGGCCCTCCATGAGGCAGAACATCTCCCGGGTCGTCCGGCTGACCTTAAGCGCTTCCTTGTAGACCTCGCCTTCGAACGGGTTGTAGGCCCGCATGATGTCGGCGATCGTCCGGTAGCCGTGGATGTCCCGGCCCGGTGCCGCGGTCTTTTCGGCCAGGGCGAGCACGCTCGGGTTGGTCTGCTTGACCATCGCCTCGCAGAAGTCGACGAAGACGAGATTGTCCTGGAAGAGGGTGTGGTCGAACATGTACTCGGCGGCCTCGCCGAGATTGATGATCCACTCGGCCAGCGGCGGGGTTTTGATGCCGTACGCCATGTTCTGCGCGTACACCGAGCAGGTCGTGTGGTTGTCGCCGCAGATGCCGCAGATCCGGCTGGTGATGAAGCCGGCGTCCCGCGGATCCTTCCCCTTCATGAACACCGAGTAGCCGCGGAACAGCGACGACGTGGTGTGGCATTCGGCGACCACGCGGTTCGCGAAGTCGATCTTCGTGTAGACGCCGAGGTTGCCGATGATCCGGGTGATCGGATCCCACGCCATCTCCACCAGTTCGCCGGGTTTCTGGCCAACGGCCGGCTTCGGTTCCGTCGCGGTCACGACTTGTTCCTTTCCATTGCCGCCTGTCGACGGGGATCTGCCGGAGCGTACGGGCGCCACCGGGGGTTGTAGCCGCTGGTGAGTTCCGGACCGTTGTGGTGCCACTTCGGTTCCTTGTTGGCGGTCGCGTTGGTGATGCTGCGCAGGCGGCGGATCAGGGCGCCGTACGGCTTGATCATCAGCGTGGAAAGGCTGCCACCGGGAGGCATGTCCATGAACGGCATGAACTTGTCGGGGAAGCCCGGCATGGTGCAGCCGATGCAGATGCCGCCGACGTTGGGGCAGCCACCCACGCCGCCCATCCAGCCGCGCTTCGGGACGTTGCAGTTGATGACCGGTCCCCAGCAGCCGATCTTCACCTGGCACTTGGGCGAGTTGTAGTCCTTGGCGAAGTCGGCCTGCTCGTAGTAGGCGGCCCGGTCGCAGCCCTCGTGCACGGTCTTGCCGAACAGCCACTGCGGCCGCAGCATGTGGTCCAGCGGCGGGGGTGGGGCCGAGCCAGCGGCGTGGTAGAGCACCCAGGTCAGGGTCTCCATGAAGTTCTCCGGCTGGATCGGGCAGCCGGGCACGTTGACGATCGGCAAACCGCCCCGCGACCGGAAGTCCCACCCGAGATAGTCGGCCAGGCCCATGCACCCCGTCGGGTTGCCCGCCATGGCGTGGATGCCGCCGTACGTCGCGCACGTGCCGGCCGCGACCACCGCCCACGCCTTCGGCGCCAGCTGGTCGAGCCACCAGTTCAAGGTCAGCGGCTCACCGGTGCGCTCGTCATTGCCGAACGAGGTCCAGTACCCGTCGCCGTTGATGTTCTCGTTCGGGATCGAGCCCTCGATCACGAGGATGAACGGCTCGCGCATCTCCCCACGGGCCGCCTTCCGGTATGGCGCCAGGAACTCCTCACCGCCGGCGGTCGGCGACAACACCTTGTTGTGCAGGTTGACCTTCGGCAGACCGGGAACGAGCCCGAGAACGACGTCCTCGATCGCCGGCTGAGCGGAGGCCGTCATCGACACGGAGTCGCCGTCACAACTCATGCCCTCGGAGATCCAGAGGATGGTGACCTCGTCGAACCCGTTCTCCTGCGGGATCACCGCGGTGTCGCGTACGCCCTGTGTCATGTGCGTGGCCTCCCTTGGATCCGATCCCGCAGCCGGTCGTAGATGGCCGCCACCGGCACCGCGAGGGCCAGCGCCGGCGGCTTGTCCGGCGCGTGCGGGTGCGGGCGCGTCGGGGCCCGCTGCTTGCCGTGGTCAATCTCCTGGCCCAGCTCGCGGAGGGCCTGCTCGTCGGCCCGGACGCTCAGCTGCGGCATGAGCTCGTTCTCGTCGTCCTGCACATGCCGTGCGACGGCGGACGCCAGCCGCTCCATCAGCTCGTCCTGCGCGTGATCGCCGGTCCGGCAGCGGTCCAGCTCGAGGAGCAACTCCTTGATCGGCCGGTGCCCGGAGAGGTGCCGGTCGACCTGGCCGTCAGCCAGGACCTTCGCGGCGAACGGGTAGAAGAGAACTTCCTCCAGTGCGGCGTGCTTCGACAGCTCGCGAATGAGGATCTCCACGACGCCGCGGCGCTGCGCGTCCGATTCCGCTGCCTGATAGTCCCGAAACAGCTGTTCCACCACGCGGTGGTCGTGCCGGAGCAACTCCGTAGCGTCCATCAGACCGCCCCCCGTCCGGCGCTGTCCACCGTGATCGATTCCAGTACGACGTCGTCGCTGCCGGTGACGTCGATGTCGACGCCCCCGCACTGCGGGCAGGACACCATCGCGAGGTGGTCGTCGACCGGCCCGCTGCGGCCGCAGCCGTGGCAGGCCACCGTCATCGGTTCGAGCACCAGGTCGACGGCGGTGTCCGCGGCGACCGTGCCGGCCGCGGCCAGCTGGATGCCCTGCGTGACGACGTCGCGGTCGACCGGATGGCCACCGATCCGCACCCGCAGCCCGGTGACCCGGCGGCCGGCGGCCCGCCGTACCGCCGCCGCCACGATCGCCTCGGACAGACCTGTTTCATGCATGCGTGCTCACCCCCCGTTCGCTGCCGTCTGCGGGCGTGCCTGGTGCCGGCCCGTCGCCGCGCCCCAGCCGCGCGGCTTCCTCCCGTACGATCCCCGTCACCGTCCGGACCGCCTCGTCGAGCGCGGCGGCCACCGGAGCCGACAGCCCCATGCGCTCGTCGAGGACCGCGGGACGGCAACCCACCACGAGGACCCGGTCGACGCTCCCGCCCAGGCCGCGCAGCAGGTGCAGCACCGACTCGGGATCCATGCCGTGCGCGTCGGCGGCCGGCGCGTCCAGCACGTCGGCCGGCCGTAGCGTCCAGCCCGGATCGTCGAGGTCCACCTGGAGTACGGCCAACGTCCCGGGCGGTTCGTCCAGCGGCAACGCGTCCACCAGGACCAGCACGTCGTGGCGGCCGTCCAGCAAATCGTAGGCCAGGTGTATCCCCCGGATGCCGTAATCGGACACATCCACCCCCGGTGGGAGGACCGCGTCCCGCAGCCGCCGGACGACCTCGACGCCGAACGCGTCGTCGCCGAGGAAGATGTTGCCGATGCCGGCGACCAGGATCCGCCCGCCGTCGGGGCTGCTCACGGCGCCGCTCACGGGGTCGCCACCTCTCCGGTCAACGGCTCGACCTCCTCGGGACGGAAGTGACGCAGCCGCCCGTACCACTGGTGCAGCTCCGCGCCCGGGTCGTCGTCCACCGTCACGGCCAGGAATCGTGACCCGTCCACGTCGAGCAGCACCTGCTCCACACGGGCGGTACGGCCCTCCAGGAACATGTCGTGGGCGTCCGTGCCCCGCCGGCGGGGCCGTAACCGGACCCGGCTGCCCCGCGCCAGCAGAGCGCCCGCGACCAGCACCGTCTCGGTCTCCGGCGCGATCCCGTCATCGGCGCCGGGCTCCCACCATGGCCGTTCCGGGTCGGGGGCGGCATCGCCACCCCGGCGTACGGGCGCCAGGGCCCGGAAGGCGCCGTGCAACCGTTCGAACACCGCGGGCGGCATGGCCTCGACCCGGTCGACGATCGCGGCGGCCCGGGGATCGGTGGCCCGCGCCTCCCGCTTCTCGGCGTCGGAGAGCGTGAGCGTCCGCAACGAGAGGATCTCGTCGATCTCGGCCGCGTCGTGCAAGTCACCCGGGCTCTCCGGCGCGATCTGCGGGTGGTCGTAGAGGATGATGGGCGACGAGAGCAGCACGTCGGCGCTGCCAGGTTCGCCTGCGAGCACCGGGAACGTGTGCACGTTGCGGCACTCCCGGGCTGCGCACGCCGCCCACTCCGGCGGGTCGAGCAGGGACAGGAACCGCCCCCGGCTGACCGTGGCCAGCGTGTGGGCCGCCAGCAGGCAGTGGCGCAACGCCTCGTCCCGCGGGCTGTCCGGCGGGATGGTCCCGTCCGTGTTCTCGACGCGTATCGCGAGCCGCAGCAGGGGGAACGGCGCTTCGGCCGGGGCGGCGGAGACGGTGACCGACGCGGACAACGGCCAGCGCCGGCGCACCACCCGCCCGACCGGCTCGCTCCGGCCGTCGACCAGCGGCTCGACGTCGTCCCCACCCGGTAGCCGGACGTCCAGCCGGCGGCCCCGCCGCAGGTCACCCACCGACGCCTCGATGTCGAACTCCCGCGGCACCGCCTCGTCGAAGCTGAGCTCCGTGCGGCCACCGGCCTCGATCCGGTCGACCGGCCGGTACCCGCCGGCCGTCCGCTGCTCGGTCAGCTTGCGTTGCAGGTGCAGGAACCGCAGCCGGATTCGGACGTTCGCCGGGTCTGGCGCTTCCAGCAGGCACTCGGTCTGCTGCCACGGCGACTCCGCGGAGCCGGCCACGCCGCTGTCGACCAGGCCGTGCGCCGCCGCCCAGGTCGGGGGCACCAGGACCCCGAACTGCCAGCGGACCCGGTTCTTTCCCGATGAGCGCCGATAGGGATAGAGCAGGTAGCCCTCGTACAGGATCGCGTCCGCGACCGCCTCGGCGCGGTCGATCCGGGAACTGGGGCGATCGGTCGGCACGGTACTCAACCCCCTTCAGGGCCTGCTCGGAACCCGCTGCGGCAAGCGGTCACACTGGTCTAACCCGTCCCACCAGGCGGCCGTAAGTGCGTGCCGCCGGTACGTGCCGAGCGCACTCACCGGACCAGGTGACCCGGCAGCAGGTGTGCCCGCGCCGTCGCCGGGTACCCCGACGACCGGACAAGGAGGCGTCGATGACCCAGGAAGCACCGGACCACTTCCGGCCGGAGGGCGGCATGGTGCTCACCCAGCTGCTGATCGTCCGGGACGTGGACCGGTCCCGTGAGAGGGTGGTTCGGTTGCTTATGCCCATTGTGGGCTTGGCTTGACGCGTCGGTCACGGACAACGCGATCGGCGTGCGACTGCTGGACTCCGTCCTCGCGCACACCCCTTCGGTGACCAAAGGCATGGGTGGACGCCGGGTTTAGAGACGACGTCGCGATCCACGGCGCCGTGCGCGGTATCGACGTCGAGCAGGTCAACGCAGCGACATGGCGGCCGGGTTCGTGCCGGTCAAGCGCAAGAGCCGACCCGCCTCGGCGGTGTCTCGCACCTGGTGGGCGTCCACAGCGAACCTGATCCGCCGGCTGACCGGCACCACTACCGCGTCCTGGCGCGACCCAGACCACCAGCGGTGACCCGGCCCTCGGTGCTGGACCTGCTCACCGAAGGCGAGACCGCCGCCGGCATGACGGCCGAACGGCTCCGTGAACAGATCGCCACGCTCACCGAGCAGCTCACCGCGGCCGGGACCGAGCTGGCCGAACTCGCCATCACCCGCAAGACGCTGCTGCGCCTGACCGGCCACGCCGTGTACCGTGCCAAAACTCATCGCACCTGGTGTGAGCTGCTGTTTCGCGTCCCTGGCACAGGATGGGGGGCGTGTTGGTTCGGTTGCTGTACTTGAGCGCGGTGCGCGTGTTCGGCTGGCTGCGGCAGGCCACGCGGAGCGAGGCCGCGATGGTCGCGGAACTGCTGGTGCTGCGCCACGAGGTTGCTGTACTGCGACGCCAGATCGGCCGGCCGCGGCTGTCGTGGCCGGAACGCGCGGTGTTGTCCGCGCTGGTCCGGGCCCTGCCACGAGAACTGTGGAAGCACCGCTTCGTCACCCCGACGACTCTGTTGGCCTGGCATCGCCGACTGGTCCGCCGACGCTGGACCTATCCGAACCAGCAGGGACGGCCACGGGTCAGCGACGAGATCCGTGACCTGGTGCTGCGCCTGGCCCGGGAGAATCCCGGCTGGGGGCACCGGCGCATCCAAGGCGCCTCATCCCGCCGCCGTCGCCGCAGCGAGCGCCAAGACGACCGCAACCGGATGGTCCCAGCCCGGCGACGACCGTTTTCCGAGGCCCCGCTCCTTCATGCCATCAAGAGGCGGCGAGGAGTGGTGTTCTAGGCTGGGGTTCGGCGGGTCCGGGAAGTGACTGTTCCGAAGTGTTGACCCTGGGGTTCGGGTCAGCCGCGCTGGATTGAAGAGTCGCCCCCACGTGTCCTCCCGGGCCCGTCTCGGCTTTCTTGGCGTCTTTGATCATTTGCTTGTAGACGATGTCGGACAACCGTCGCTTGAGTGCGCGCATGGCCTCCATCGGTGTTTTGCCGGCGGCGAGTTTGCGCCGGTAGTGGGCACGGCCTTCGGTGTCGTGGCGTAGCTGGACGACGGCCATGATGTGCAAGGCACGGTTGATGCGCCGGTTCCCGGCCCGGGACAGGCGGTGGCGCCGCTGGTCACCGGACGACGCGTCCAGGGGTGCGGTGCCGTTCCAGGACGCGAGGTGCCCGCGGGTGGCGAATCGGCTGATGTCGCCGATGTCGCCGATCAGGCGGGCGGCGCCGGAGGGGCCAATGCCGTTGAGGTCCTGCAGGCTGCTGCCGGTGGTCTCGACGAGCTCGGTCAGTTCCTTGTTCGCGGCCTTGATCTTCTTGTCGACCTGGACCAGTTCGGTGATCAGCTCGGACGCGAGCCGGCGGCGGGTGCGCCCGACCAGACCACGCGGCCGGACCGTGTTGAGCAGGGCCCGGGCCTGATCCTGCGACGCCTCGACTGCATCCTTGAGCCCGACCGGGAGGCGGTGCGCGCGCTGGCGGCGAAGTACGCTAACCCGAACCGGCTCAAGATCGAGGTCAAGAAGGCGACCGGCAGGCCGTTCTACAACACCTCGAACTACTCCTTCGCCAATCTGCTGGCTGACGCCGATGGGCTGGCGGACAACCTGGCCGACTACATCGACCGGTTTTCGCCCGATGTCGACGTGTTCCAGTACTTCGACTTCAAGAAGGAGATCCTCGCCCTGGACAAGGCGGGCTCCTGCGCGAGGTCATCACGTCCTTCAAGGCCGTCGACCTGCATCCGGACGTCGTTTCCAACGCCGACATGGGCGATGCGTTCGAGTACATCATCCGCAAGTTCAACGAGGCCGCGAACGAGACCTCCGGTGACCACTACACCCCGCGGGACCCGATCCGGCTGCTGGTCGACCTCCTTTTCGCCGAGAAGGACGCCGACCTCACCGAGGCCGGCATCGTCCGCACGCTGTACGACCCCACCACAGGCACCGGCGGCATCCTCGCCCTGGCCGAGGAGCACCTGCTCGCACAGAACCCCGACGCGAAACTGAGCCTGTACGGGCAGGATTACAACTCGCAGTCATACGTAATCTGCAAGTCCGACCTACTGGCCAAGGGCCACGACAAGGCCAACATCCAGGGCCTCGGCAAGATCGGCCCGCTACGCCACGCCGGACAAACCGACATCGCCAAAGCCTCACGCCACAACGCCCGAAATCACCGCAGACCTCTGCTACTCCTCGGCATCACGTGACCAAACCGAGAAATCCCTACCTTGATCTTGCGGAGGCCCTGAAGGGGCGACCGCACCTGGACTGTATGCATGATTCCGTCGAGACGTTCCAGGTCGGCCAGCACGTGTAGCCCGGTGATGCGGTCGCCGTCGATGGTCAGGGGCAGGGAGAAGGGCGGTGTGTCACGAAGGCGCTGGCCCCACATGACGCACGAACACCATCATTTCGGACGATCTGCAACGTGCTTCTACCGCGGACGTCAGAACTCGAGGACGTACTTGACCCCACCAGAGCGGCCGCCCGCGACCTGGTCCGCGATCGCGGCGCCGTCCTTGATTGGTGTCGTCTGGACGTCAAATCTCAGTTCGCCGGAGGCGGCGAGTGCCGCGAGTTCGCCGAGTGCACGTCCGTCGGGCTGCACGTAGAGGTCCGAGGTGGTGATTCCGCGAATCGGGTCGGGTGCGTCCGAGGTGATGGAGGTGAGGCGGCCTCCGTCGGTGAGCAGTCCGATCGCGTCCTCGGCGGTGCCTGTCGCGGCGATGAGGACGGCGTCGAATCGGCGATCGCTCTTCTGCGCCCAACCGTCAGCGTGGGTGTCGATGACCTCGCTGGCGCCGAGGGCGCGGAGCTGATCGGCGCGGGCCGGCCCGGCACCGGCGACGATGTCGGCGCCCCGGAGGTGGGCGAGTTGCACGGCCAGTGACGCGGTGGGGCCGGACGCTCCGACGACGAGCAGGCGGGTGGTGGCGTCGACCTGGAGCTCGTCGAGGGCCTGCTGGGCGGTGAGCCCGGCGACCGGGAGTGCCGCCGCAATCTCCGGAGCCAGGTTCTCGGGCAGTCGTGCGACGTGCGCGGAACGGACTAGGACGCGCTCTGCCCAGGTGCCGCTGCCGCCTGGCAGGGGCGCCTCGTGGACCAGCACGAGGTCTCCCGTGCGGAATTCGGTCTCGTCCGGGCCGGTCGCGGTGACGCGGCCGACGGCTTCGACGCCCAGAGCTGCGGGCGGAACGAGGCCGACGTCCCATCCGCCCGTGTGAAGCAGGGCGTCCCACGGCCCGATCCCTGCCGCGACCACCTCCAGGACGAGCTCGCCCGCGTCAGGCTGGCGGGGGTTCGGAAGGTCGAGGATCTCCAGAGCGCCGTTGGCGGCTCGAACACCGAGTCCGATCATGGTTCTTCCTTCTGTGTTGATTCTGTTCGTGCGTGTTTCGGGTTTCAGGCGGCCCGGTTCGTGCTCGGGTCCACGGGCCGCTTGGATTTCGGGAGTTTGTCGACCACGAGCCGGTAGGAGTCGGTGACGAGTTCCTTCACCAGGTTCTCGTCGAGGCTGGGCCCCCCTGCTGCCGTGATCCAGTGCTTCTTGTCCATGTGGTAGCCGGTCGTGATCTCTGCGTACTGCTCGCGCAGCCCAACGGCCTCGTCCGGATCGGCCTTCAGGATCACGACGGGGTGTCCCGGCATGTCGGTCATGAGCATGAAGACCTTGCCGCCCACCTTGTACAGCTCCCAATTCGGGCCGACACGGTGCTCGAACGTCACGTCCGGCAGCTCTGTCGCGTACTCGTTCGCGACCTTCTGGAGTTCCTGTCCGTCCATAGCTGATCAACTCCTCTAGCGATCGGTTCGCCCGGGCCGGGCCGCTCAGGCGAAGGTGAACAGGCGCTCGGGCTCGAACCGCGACACCGGGGTCTTGTACTGCTTCGCCTCGTCGGGGTAGCCGAGCGCGAGCAGCACGGTGGTGGTGTATCCGGTCGCGCGGATGTTGAAGGCCTTGTCCACGCTGATCGGGTCGAAGCCTTCGAGCGGCATGGCCTCGACGCCGAGCTCGGCGGCTGCCATCATCGTCAGACCCATCACCATGTAGGTCTGCTTCTCCATCCAGTGGTAGGTGTCCTTGTAGCTGTATTTGCGCAGGCTCAGGAAGTCACGGGTCATCGATTCCCACCGCTCCTGCTTGGCGTCATCTGCGAACCGGCCGTCGGCCCGCTCCTTGGCGAACACCGCTTCGAGGTGGTGCTCGGGCACATCGGCCCGAGTGGTGAGGATGATGGTGTGCGAGGCGTTGAGGATCTTCTCGGCGTTGTCCTGGAACCGCTCGCCGAGGTTGGCGGCCAGCCGCTCCTTGCCCTCCTGAGTGGACACGACGTAGAAGTGATTCGGCTGGATGTTCGTCGACGTGGGAGCCGAGCGCAGGAACCTCAGCAGCTGCTGAAGAGTCTCATCCGGGATCGTCTTGCTGCCGTCGAAATACCGGCTGAGGTGCTTGCTCATGAGCTTGTCGAGATCCATGTCATCGTGCTTTCTGTGCGTGATGAGTTGAGGGGTTGTAGATGGTGAAAGTCGGATACGGCTAGGGTTTGCGGGCGAGGAGTTTGCCCACCCGGTCGAAGCTGATGCCTGTCGTGGCCGAGGCGATGTCGCCGGCCTTGAGCGCCGTGGCCGCCTGTTCGAGAGCACCCATCGCATGCGTGTAGAGCGCGGGGCCCAGGCTGATGCGCTTGACCCCGGCCTTCTGCAGTTCAGAGACGGTCAGCACCTGGTCCGCCGGTGAGATGAGAACGTTCACGGGTGTCGGCGCGACGGCGGTGACGATCGCGACCAGGGACTCGAGGTCGGGCGGGAACGGCGCGTAGAGCACGTCGGCGCCGACCTCGGCGAAGGCCGTCAGCCGTCGGATGGTGTCATCGAGGTCAGGCCGCCCCTGGATGAAGTTGTCGGTGCGAGCGGTGACGACGATGCGTCGCTTCGCCGCGGCGACCGCACTGCGAACCCGGCCTACCGCGTCGTCGAAGTCGCGGATCGGGTCATCGGGATTCCCGGTGGTGTCCTCGATCCCGATGCCGGCCAGCGCGTGCGCGACGGCACTGTCCACAGTCACGGCGACGTCCTCGGCGGTGACGCCGTAGCCGTCCTCGAAGTCACCGTTGACGGGCAACCCCGTGAGCCGGCCGAGCAGCTGTGCGTGGTCGAGATGCTCGTCGCGGGTGATGCTGTGGCGTCCGTCGATGCGGCCGAGCGCGGCCGCCAGGGCCGCCGACGACGTGCCGATGGCCTCGAAGCCGGCATCCGCCAGGACCAATGCCGACACGCCATCCCAGGCGTTCGGCATGACGAGGCCCCCTTCTCGGGTGTGCAGTGCCATGAACTTCTCATAGAGCTCAGAACCGGGCATGTCGTTCCTTTCCAGTGCGGTCGATCAGGGCGAGGGTTCGACCGGTCAGGCCGCTGTTCTCGCGAGTTTGGTAAGCGCTCTCATGCGAGGTCGGGGGCCGGGATGTCGACGTCGGTCAGGTTCACGTTGTTGAGGTAGTTCGTCAGCAGTGCCCGGACGACCAGCGTGACGATCGCCAAGATCTGTGGATCGGTGTACCCGGCACCCTGGACGGCCGCGAGGTCGGCATCACTGACCCGTCCGCGCGTCTCGATCACCTGCTGGGCGAAGCGAGCCACCGCAGCCCGCTTCGGATCGACCGAGCTTCCCGCCCGCGCCAGCTCGATGTCCTCCACGGACATGCCGCCCTTCACGGACCCGGCCGTGTGCAGCGCCAGGCAGTAGTCGCAGCCATCGGCTTCGGACACGGCCAGCGCGATCGTGTGGCGCGTCCTCGCGTCCAGGAGCCTGCTCGCTTTCGTCTGCACCGTCATGACGAGATCGAGGACGGTCGGGTTCGACGCGAGCATGGTGAACATATTCGGTACGAAGCCGAACTGCGCTTCGACCTGGTCAAGCGTGCCCCGCACGTCGGCGGAGGGCTCATCGGCAGGAAGAACGTTCAGGCGTGACATGGGAAATCCCACTCCGGTCCAGGTGGGTGGTGGTCGGTAACCGACCTTGGTCAAGTTTTGGGCTGCGTAGCCCACTCCGTAGATACAACACTACACACGACTGGGCTGTCAAGCCCACTCTTGCTAAGATGTGAATCATGAAGTCCACGACGGCAGCGCCAGAGCCTCGCCAGCTCACCGAGAAGGGGCAGGCGACGCGTGCCCGGATACTGGAGCACGCCGCCGCGCTCATCTACGCCGAGGGCGTCCACGCCACGAACAACGATAAGCTCCGGCGCGCCGCCGGCGTCAGCGGGTCGCAGATCAACCACTACTTCCCGACCAAGGAGAGCCTCGTCCTGGCGGTGATCGAATGGCAGGCTGAACGCGTCCTCGGGCTCCATCACAGCGAACAGTTCGACGGCTTCGAGAGCCTCGAGGGGTTTCGGAAGTGGGCAGCGTTCTATATCGGGTATGAACGCGCCTACCACGAAGGCTGCAGCCTCGGGTCGCTCGCCAGCGAGATCATCAAGACCGACCTCGACGTTCACGATGAGCTTGCGGATGCGTTCGCTAAGTGGCGAGAGATCTTCCGCGACGCACTCCTCCGCCTGCAGCGGCAGGGCCGTCTGAGCAACGAGGCCGACCCCGAGCGGCTCGCGAGCCTGCTCCTCGCCGCGTTCCAGGGCGGCATGCTCCTCGCACAAGTCGCCCGGGGCATCTCCCCCCTCAGGGAGGCCCTGGAAGCCGCTCTCGACTACATCGAGACCTTCGCTAACCCACACGACACATAGGCAGTTGGAACCGAATCCGCCGCTCGAGTTCCCTAAGGCGTGTTTCGAAAGTGGGGCTGTCGCGCGTGAAGTTGCGGCGTGGCGGTGATCGATAACTGAAGAGGTCTCCGGTATCTGGTTCTGCGACCAAGCAAGAACTTCATACCGGAGACCTCGTGGCCAGCGTAGCGGTGAGGAGGCGGCATGACCTGACCGACAGGCAGTGGGCTGTTCTGGCCCCGCTGCTGCCTGCCGCGTCGACGACAGGTCGTCCGCCGAAGTGGGAGAAACGGCAGCTCATCGATGGGATCCGGTGGCGGATCCGGATCGGTGCCCCGTGGCGCGACGTTCCGGCCGAGTATGCGCCCTGGCCCACCGTCTATGGCCTGTTCCGCCGCTGGCAGCGGGACGGGACCTGGGACAAGATCCTGTCCGCGTTGCAGGCGGCCGGCGACGCGACCGGCCGGATCGCCTGGACGGTGAGCGTGGACTCGATGACCAGCCGTGCCCACCAGCACGCCGCGGGCGCCCGCAAGGACGGGCACCTGCAGAAGGAACCACCCGGTGGCGTGCACGACGAGCCCGCCGATCACGCGCTCGGGCGTTCCCGCGGCGGGCTGACCACCAAAGCCCACCTGGCCTGCGAGCAGGGCCAGAAGGTCCTCTCCCTGATCGTGACCGCCGGGCACCGTGGTGACAGCCCGCAGTTCATTCCCGTCCTGCGCCGTATCCGCGTGACCCGCTCGGGCGTGGGCAGGCCCCGGACCTGCCCCGACCTGGTCCTGGCCGACAAGGCCTACACCAGTCGCGGCAACCGCAGATACCTGCGCTCACGCGGGATCAAAGCCTGCATCCCGAGCAAGAAGGACCAGGACGCCCACCGCAAGGCCAAAGGCTCCCAGGGCGGCCGCCCACCCGCGTTCGACCGGCAGCTCTACCGGTTGCGTCACGCCGTCGAGAACGGCATCAACCGGCTCAAACGCCACCGCGGCGTCGCCACCCGCTACGACAAACTCGCCGTCCGCTTCCAAACCGTCCTCACCATCACCATCATCACCGAATGGCTCTGACCGGCTTATGAAACACGCCTTAGTGCCGTGACCACGAACGTTCAGGGTGTTGGGGTCAGGCTGCGCGGGTGGTGGGTTGGCCCCATCGTCGTTGGCGTTCGCTGCGGATGCGGGCGCGTTCTCGGCGTTGGGCGGCCAGGACGTCGGGGTGGCGGGCGTTGGCGTTGCGCCGGCGCAGGTAGGCCTGCAGTTTCCGGGTCAGCGCCGGGTGGTTGGGGTGGTTGGAGCCGGCGATGACGAAGGTGCGCAGTGGCCCGAACTGGGCCTCGATCGGGTTGGCCCAGGAGGCGGCAGTTGGTCGACGAGTTGAACCGATCCTTGCACGCAGCGGCGCCCGGTGCTTCGGCTGCACCTGGCCGACGATCGGCGGGCAGCAGGCGGTCAGCCTTCCCGGTAGGCGGGCAGCCCGAGCGCGGTGCGGACTTTGCCGGCCTCCCTGGCTCCGCTGTGCGCCGCTGCTGCGCGGATCTCCCGCATCAGCGCGTCGGCGTCCGCCGCCTCGCCGGCTCGCCGCCAATGCCGTAACGCGACGTCGTTCTCTTTGAGGAGTGCGCCCATCGGCGCCCGGACCTCTGCCGGCCAGACCGTCTCGCGTAGCTCAACCGCGTGTGCTGCGTTGGTCCGGGCCACGTCGGCGGCCAGCGTGCGGACCGTCCGCCACGGCTTCCCGGCGTTGACCGCGTCCTCCAGCTCTTCCAACGCGGTGTTGTACGGCGCCACGATCGCCAGATAGCGGTTCTTCGCCTCAGTAGGCGTCAGCGTGGCCGGGGTGGTCGGCGCGGCGCTCTGCCAAACCGGCGGTGGAGCCTGCGGGTCGACCTGTTCGCCTCCACCGCACCCTGTGAGCAGCACGATCAGGGTCAAGGTGGCCGTCCAGCGACGCACGGAAACTTCCCATCTGTCGAGGTCCGAGATACCGGGAGTCTAGGGGCGCGCCTGCCCGGGCGACTACCCAGCGACGGCGGCGCCGCCGGTGGGAAGTTGAACGCGGATCCGTTCACCGGCAACCGGGACGCCTTCGGCGGCGGTAACCCGATCAGCAACGTCGAGGTGGATGGCCATTTCTTCAACATCACGGGCATCGTCAAGATGGCGGAACTCCTCGGGCCCGGTCGGTCGCCCGAGTGTCACCGGCATGATGCTAGGTCGACATGACGTCATGATCCCATGGGTCTCCAGCCATCTATTCGGCTGCCGCCGCCGCAGACACGACCGCTTCCGCCGTGACGTGCGCGGAATGCGGCCAAGTCCACCACGGTGGGGTCACTCGCAACGACGCGGCGAGCTGTGCTGGTGCCTGCATGGTGCATGCCCGGCCACGATGGCCTGGTCGTCGGCTATGCCACCCCGCCAGACCAGGGTTACGGACCGGCGCTGGAAGCGCTGTGCCCGATTCTCCCTCCGGTGTCCTGACCTTTTGCATTCCTACCCTCGGATCCGTGTCAGAGCAGGCCGCGCTGGACCGCGCGGACACCGGCCTGGAACCGGCCGGTGGCGTCGAGTTCGTCGAGCAGCTCGGCGATCCGGCGGCGGACCGTCCGGGGGCTCACCCCGAGGTGGCGGGCGATCGACTCGTCCTTCACCCCCGCGTTGAGCAGGTCGATGAGTTCGCTCGTGTCGGCGTCGTGCGTCGCCGTGGCGCCCTGGCGGCCCGACCCGAAGCGGATGGGGCTGGCGTGCGTCCACAGTTGCTCGAAGATGGCCTGGAGACCGTCGGTCAGCGCCGAACGCGCCGCCACGACCGAGAGGGTCTCCGGCGCGGTCTCTTCGCCGGCGAGGAGCACCACGGCGGTCTCCCGGTCGACCACCAGCAGCTTCATGGGCACCTGCGGCAGTGTCCGAGCCTCCTCGCCGTTGTCGACCATCCACTGGATACGGGCGACCAGCGCCGGCTCATCGAGGACCTGGCTGGCATACAGCGAGCGGAACCGGACTCCTCGGCGGAGTAGACCGAGTTCGGCGTCACTGATGGGCGTGCTGTTCGGCGCGACGTACGGCGGGGTGTCGATCCCGACCACCTCCATCCTCGCCGAGCCGAGCAGGTCGTGAATGCGGCTTGCGGTCGCCGTACGCCCCTCGACCACCTCGAAGAGTCGTCGCGGTTCGGTGCGCATCAGGCCGGCGGCGAAGACCCGGGACAGCTCGTACGACGCGGCCTCGAGCCGGTCCAGGGCATGTCGGCGTTCCCGCACCAGCGCGGCCAGGCCGGCGAGGGGGTCCACCGCCTGGTAGCGGCCGTCGGTCCCGGCGTCGTGGCGTATCAGGCCCAACGAGGCCAGACGGTCCAGCGCGGCGCGTACATGCGCGGCCGAACACTTCAGCGCGTCGGCGTGGGACTCGGCGTCGGCCCTGGGATCGAGCAGGAGCCGTCGGTACACCTGTTGGTCCAGGTCGGACAGCCCGACCAGGTCCCACGCTCCCCGCTCACCGTTGTCCGTCACGGCCCGAGCATAGGCCCGTGCGTCCGGAACGGGCATCTGGCCGAATCGGGCACCGTCGGGCGTCATCACGCTGTTATTGTCTCGCCGCCGGTGATCTAGGTGCATGGAAAGCATGTGGGATCCCCTCGTGACGACGCGTGACGACCGTGACGCTCGGTGCCGGCACGATTGAGGAGGAGCAATCATGTCGCGTCGTCTGTTACGCGCGCTCGCGGTAACCGCCATAGCTGTCAGCACACTGGTCGCCCAAGGTTTTCCCGGTGCCATGGGCGTGGCCCACGCAGCTCCCCTGACCACGGCATCCATAGGTCTCGCCACCACCGCGACCGGCCCTGGCCCGTCCAGCGATTGGCGGGTCGAGCGAGTGTGCAGCGGGCCGGTGCGGGCGGGGTACGCACAGTGCCATTCGATCCGCCGCACCCCGCCCACGGCGTCGACGCAGCCGTCGCCATCGACGTCCAGGCAGGCCGGCGCCGCCGAGACGGTCTACGGGTACGGTCCGGCCGACCTCGCCTCGGCGTACAACCTCCCTGCCGCGGCGGGTGACGGCGTCACCGTCGCGGTCGTGGCCGCCTTCGACAACCCGACGGCCGAGGCCGACCTCGGGGTCTATCGGGAACACTGGGGCCTGCCCCCGTGCACCACCGACAACGGCTGCTTCAAGAAGATCGACCAGCGCGGCGGCCAAAACCTTCCCATACCGGACGAATCGTGGGCCGGGGAGATTTCGCTCGACCTCGACACCGTGTCGGCGGTGTGCCCGCGCTGCCACCTCCTGTTGGTCGAGGCCGACACCAACTCGGCCGAAGACCTGGGCCAGGCCGTCGACCAGGCCGTCGCCAGTGGCGCGCACGTGGTGTCGAACTCCTACGGCGGTCCCGAGGACGCCGACCTGAGCGCCACCTACGGGAAGCACTACCGGCACCCGGGGGTAGCGATCGTGGCGTCCTCCGGCGACAGCGGGTACGGCATGTCCTTTCCCGCCTCGTCGCCGCACGTGACGGCCGTCGGCGGCACCTCGCTCACCCGTGACGACACCACCAGCCGCGGCTGGACCGAGCAGGTGTGGAACAACTACTCCGGGGCGCCGGGCAGCGGATGTTCCGTGGTGGAATCGAAGCCCTACTTCCAGGCCGATCCCGGATGCGACGGCCGCACCGTCGCCGACGTGTCCGCCCTCGCCGACCTGCTCAACGGCCTGGCCGTCTACCAGACCTTCGGCGGCTACGGCTGGGCGCAGTACGGGGGCACGAGCCTCGCCGCCCCAATCATCGCCGGCGTGTACGCACTCGCCGGTCGGACGCCGGCCGGCGACATGCCGAACTGGTACCCCTACGCCGCGCCGGCCGGCAGCCTCAACGACATCACCACGGGCAGGAACGGCACCTGCGACCCGGCGGCGGCGTACCTGTGCACCGCCGGTGAGGGGTTCGACGGCCCGACGGGCCTCGGGACCCCGAACGGTGTCTCCGCGTTCCGGGCACCCGGCCCCCACGGCCGTGTCGCGGGCACCGTGACCGACGCGAGCAGCCACGCGCCGGTCGCGAACGCCACCGTCACGGTGAGCGGCGGCGGTCACAGCGTCACCGCCACCACTGATGCCGCCGGGCGGTACTACGTCACCGAACCCGTCGGCACGTTCACCGTGGCGGTCGCCGCGTTCGGCTACGTCGACGTGACCCGTAGCGTCGAGGTCACCGACGGGCAAACGTCCACGGTGGACCTCGCGCTGCACGCCCAGCCGCTGGTCACGCTCTCCGGCACGGTGAAAGACGGTTCCGGGCACGGCTGGCCGCTGTACGCCACGGTGTCCGCACCCGGCACGCCACTGCCGGCCGTGCGCACCGATCCCTTCACCGGCCGCTACCGCATGCGGGTGCCCGTACAGTCCGCCCTGACCCTGCGAGTACGGGCCGAGCCAGCCGGATACCGGACCGCCGACGCGCAGGTCACCATCGACGCCACCAACGTCGGGCGGGACATCGCGGTGCCCGTGGACGACGAGATCTGCAAGGCCGCCGGCTATCACCACAACTACGCCGGCATGCCCGCCCAACCGTTCGAATCCACCGACGTGCCGGAGGGCTGGCGTGCCGACAACGCGACCGAGAACGGCGGGTGGGAGTTCAACCGGGGCACGGTGATCCCGCGTACCAACGAGACGACGGGCAGCGGAAACTTCGCCCTCATCGACACCCAGTTCCAGAACCGCAAGGACACCACGCTCACCACACCGCCGGTCGACCTGACCGACGTCGACCATCCCGTCGTCGGGCTGCGCACCCGCTTCGTCGGGTACCTGCCGACGCAGTCGGCCGACGTGGGCGTGTCCATCGACGGCGGCGCCACCTGGTCGACGATCTGGAAGCAGGACGGGCTGGCCATCATCAACGGGCCGCTGTCTCTGCCGATCCCGCAGGCGGCCAACCGCCGCGGGGTGCTGGTGCGGTTCCACTACGCCGGGCAGTTCGCCCGCTACTGGGAACTCGACGACGTCTACGTCGGCAGGCGTACCTGCGACCCGCTGGCCGGCGGGATCGTCGCCGGACGGATCCTCGACGCGACCACCGGCGACGGCGTCAACGGGGCCACGGTGGCGGCGGTCGCCCACCCGGACGCGCAGGCCAGGTCGGTGGCCACGCCCGACGACGACAACGTCGGCGACGGCTACTTCGCCCTGTTCGCGCCGGGCGACGGTGACCAGCAGTTCACCGCGTCGGCGCGCAACCGGGTCAGCCTCACCCGGTCGGTGCACGTCGCAACCAACGCGGCCACCAGGGCCGACTTCTCGCTGGCCGCCGCGGCGCTCACCGTCAGCCCGGCGACGGTGACGCGGAACGTGCGGCTCGGCGAGAGTGGGCAGGCGAAGTTCACCGTCACCAACTCCGGGTCGGCGGAAGCGCATGTCTCCCTCGTGGAGCAGCCCGGCGGCTTCACCCCGATCGGCGCACCGCCCGCCGCCGCAGCGGCGGTTCCGGTGCGACGGGTCCCCGGCGTCGCCTCCGGCGGCCGGCGCGCCGCCGACGGGCGGCTGGTCGGCGCAGCGCCGACCGTCACCTCCCCGCCGGCCATGACCGCCTCGGCAGCGTCCGGCGGTCCGGCGTGGGCGCCGCTGGCCGACTATCCGGGCGGCCCGATCATGGACAACGCGATGGCCCGCGGCGACGACGGCAAGGTCTACGTCGTCGGTGGCACGCCTGACGGGTACGGACCCACGGCGAAGGGGTACGTCTACGATCCGGTCCGGCTGCTGTGGTCGGCATTGCCGGACCTGCCGGTGCCCGTGCAGAAGCCGGTGGCGGCGTTCGTCGCCGGCCGACTCGTCGTCGCCGGCGGCTGGGGACCGCTGGACGCGGTCACCGACGTGCAGATCTACGATCCGGCGACCGGAGCGTGGACGCGCGGCGCGCCGCTGCCCGCACCGCGCGGCGCCGCCGGCACTGCCGTGCTCGACGGCCTGCTGTACCTGGTCTCCGGCTGCGATGTCGGCGATTGCCTGACCGCCACCAACAGCGTCTTCGTGTACGACCCAGTACACGACCGGTGGAGCAGCAGGGCGAACTACCCGGCGAGCGAGGCGTTCATGTCCTGCGGCGGACTGACCGGACGGGTCATCTGCGCCGGAGGTGTCGACTTCGGGACCGGCAACGGGTCGGCCGCCGCCTACTCGTATGAGCCGCGCACGGACGCGTGGACCCGCGTGGCCGACCTGCCGACCGGCTGGTGGGGCGCGGCGTCGACGGTCGCCAACGGGCAGCTGTTGCTCAGTGGTGGCGTCGCCGGTGGCACGGGCCCGACGTCGTCCGTCACCAACGAGGGGCACGCGTACGATCCGGTGGCCAGCAAATGGCACGCCCTGCCGAACGCACCCGCGCCGTTCTACCGTGGCGCTGCTGCCTGTGGCGTCTACCGGGTCGGTGGGGCGCGGCAACACTTCGAGGCCACGTCGAGCACCCAGGAGCTGCCGGGATACGACATCTGCGGGCCGTCCGGCGACGTGCCATGGCTCTCCGAGCGCGACAGCGCCTTCACCCTTCGGCCTGGGGAGAGCAAGACCGTGACGCTCAAGCTGGACGCCGGCAACGCGTCAACCGTGGACCAGCCGGGCGACTACGGCGCCGCGCTGGCGGTCCGGGTCGACGGCCCCGTGCAGCCCGCACCGGTCCAGGTCACGATGCATGTCGATCCGCCCAAGAGGTGGGGCCGGCTGAGCGGCACGGTCAGCGGTGCCGGGTGCACCGGTTCCGTCGCGCCGCTGTCGCGCGCCACCGTCACGGTTCGGACGAAACGCTTCACCACCACCCTGTGGACCGACGAGGCCGGCAACTGGTCGGTCTGGGTCGACAAGCGGGACAGCCCGATCACGCTGGTCTACTCCAAGGACGAATTCAGCACTTTGACAAGAAGGGTCAAGGTGCAGGCCGGTAGCACGGTCAGCACAGACGTGGTCCTGCAGCCAACTAGCTGCTGAGCTTGCGGGCACGGGTCAGCCAACGCTTCGGCGACGACCGGCCCGTGCCCGTTGGGTGTCTGCTGGGTCAAAGCGACTGTGGCTACGGTGGCTGTACCAAAGCGAGGTGTACGGATGCTGCTTCGATGATTGGGTTCCGCTTCGAGCTGGCGCGGGCAACCTCCATGTCGAACAGCCGGACCGAAGCCGGACCACGTGCGTACCGGTCCAGGTCGATGATGGTGTCGTCCACCTCGAACCCGAGCTGGACGCAGGACTGCACGCGGACCGCCGAGGCCCAGCGGCATACCGGGCGCAGGCCGATGTCCCCGGCCACCAGGCGGGACTCCTGGGCCCAGCGTAGAGCCGTGCGGGGCCGGCCCCTGACCAGCGAGACCTGGGCCAGCACGAGAGCGTGCAGCGCCTGGCTGACCGGATCGGGCGGATGCGGGCTGGTCTCGTACCCGGCCAGGGCGAGCTCGTGCGCCGACCCGGGGTCGGGACGGTAGCAGTGCACCAGTGCGAGGAACGGGGAGAGCCCACTGCTCTGCATCTGGCTCGATCTGAGGTGGCGGCGGGCCAGCGGCAACGTCTCCAGGATCAACGCCTCCGCCTCGGCGATCCGACCGGCGAGCAGCAGCGCGCACCGGCGGCGCAGCTGGCGGCGAGCCGGGACGAGATCGGCCCGGCGCGGTCGCCAGGGCCGGGGGTCGGGCGGTTCCGCCGCCACCGGCCCGTCCGAGCGAGGGTGCCCCGCCCCGGCCCCCGCCCGTCCGGACGCGAGTTCGTGCATGGCGCGTGCGGAGTGCACATCGTGGGCGGCGTGCACGAGGATCTCGGCGTGCTGGATCGCCACCTGGCAGCGGTCCTCCTCCGTCCCGTTGACCGCGACCCGGCCGGACGGTCCTGACCGGATGGCACTGCTGGCAGGGCGGGTCAGCCC
>NZ_JBSFYQ010000048.1:0-45741 GCF_053599855.1 Micromonospora sp. NPDC005161 | reverse complement strand
GCATCATCGTGCTCGTGGCGGGCACCGCCCTAATCGCCTTCTCCGCGCCGGCTACCTGATCGTCTAGCCGCATCTGTCACGAAGGTCCCGAGACTAATCCGTCACAGAGGTCCTGAGACTCGACATCGCCGGCAGCCGGCCGGACTCACCTCGGGGGCTGTGTAGCTGCGTCGCCGGTCTGCTCGCGCCACTGGCCGCCGTCGGCCTGGACGAGACGCTTCACCATCTGCCGGGCCTCGTCCTCGGTGTCGAACTCCCACCGCAGCACCTTGCCCGTCTCTGAGTCGCCGGACCTGGCGACGACGTGCCACCGGACCTCGCGGGCGAGCCACACGTCACGCCGGGTCAATCGCCCCCAAGTCCCGTTCCACCAGCGCTCCACCAGCTCCTTCACAAGAAGATCGTACAAACGTTCTAATGCATCGCGCTGGTCACCGCCCGATACGCACCTGCTCCGACCGGATCCACTGATACATCCGGTAGTCGCGGTGGAACTCAAGGAGCCCTAGATGCTGAAGAGTCACCACGACCGGCTTCGCCTCCACTCGTGCCAGCGCTGCCGCGACGGGTTCCGCGGCTTGCGCTGTGTTGGAGTAGGCAAGGCTCACATGAGGGCGGTAGCCCTGGACGTGCTCGGGTGCCAGCTCGACGTTGCCGGTGCCCAGGACGCGGCTGATGACATCTCTTACCGCGTGACGTACCGCCGCGATGGGTGTTGGCGGGTTCGCAGGCAGGTAGACAGCCTCCGGTCTGACGACAGGGCGGTGGAAGGTGACGACCGGTGCGGGTAGCTCTGCAAGCTCTTCCCTGATCCCGTAGGTCAACCGGGCGACCTGCTCATCGTCCAGGTCGTCCACGAATCCGATCCCCTGCATGGTCAGGTGAAGCCACGTTGAGGGGATGAGGTCGAGCCCGGGAAACGGTCGTAGTGCCATCTGGTAGCGCTGCACCAGCTCCCCGAGCTTGGCGTACTCGCCCATCGTGAAGTGGCAGGCGTAGAAGTGCCGGCCCGCACGCCAGCCTGGCCGCCACCACCAGTGGTCCTTCATCTTGTCGACGTGCTCGATCGGAGGGGGCATCTTCTTCCCTGCCTAGAGGTCTGAGAGGCCCTCTGCATCCTCGGGTTGTTGCGTCACGTCGTAGTCGTCGCGGGCCGCACTCGCCGAGGTGTGGGAGGACCATGACCTTGTCTTTCCCTCGAAGCGGGGCACCCCCATAGAGCCCACCAACCTCAGCCGCTCGTTCGCCCGGCTCCGCGAGGCCGCCGGACTGCCTGGTGTCCGCCTGCACGATCTCCGGCACGCCGATGTAAAGATCACCCTCAAGGTCTACGCTCACGCCAACCTCGATGCGATGCGTCAGGCGCTTTGCAAGCTCGACGGGAAGCTCTCGTGAATCGCGTTGCTGTCAGCGTTGCTGTCAACCGGCCGACCCATGGCAGTGCCCGTCGGGAAATGCCTGGTGGAATTGGAGCCCCCGGCCGGGATCGAACCGGCGACATCTCGCTTACAAGGCGAGTGCTCTGGCCAGCTGAGCTACAGGGGCGCGTGCGTCGAAGTCAGCATAGCGAGTGACGTCTGGATATCCCGCTCGCGAGGGCTCCCGAGCACGGGAAACGTCAACAACCCGACGCCAATACGGCCTCCCACGGACGCGCCATGCGTCGATTGATGCATGACCGTGCCCGACTGACCGTATTGCGTAGGCCGTGCGCCACTTCCGGTGCGCCCCCGCCTTGGCAGCGCGGGGAAACCCGTTTACGGTGCAGTGACACGGACGACAGGCCGGCCGCCACGCGATCGGCCCGCCGTCCGTTGACCGGCACGGACATGTGCCGGTCGCTCCTTCACTCGGATCGTCCGGCACGTTCCTGCCGGTGAAAGGAAGCGCTTCACCATGGCTACGGTCACCTATTCCAAGGCGTCCCGAATCTACCCGGGCACCGAGCGTCCCGCCGTCAACGAGCTGGACCTCGAGATCGGCGACGGCGAGTTCCTCGTCCTGGTCGGCCCCTCCGGTTGTGGCAAGTCCACCAGCCTGCGCATGCTCGCCGGGCTGGAGGACGTCGACGCCGGCTCGATCTACATCGACCAGCGTGACGTGACCCACCTGCCCCCCAAGGCCCGCGACATCGCGATGGTCTTCCAGAACTACGCCCTCTACCCGCACATGACGGTGTACGAGAACATGGCGTTCGCCCTCAAGCTGCGCAAGACCTCCAAGTCGGAGATCGACCGGCGGGTGAAGGAGGCGGCCGGGCTGCTCCAGTTGGAGGAGTACCTCGGCCGCAAGCCGAAGGCGCTCTCCGGTGGTCAGCGTCAGCGCGTCGCGATGGGCCGGGCGATCGTCCGCGAGCCGCAGGTCTTCCTCATGGACGAGCCGCTGTCGAACCTCGACGCCAAGCTGCGCGTGCAGACCCGTACCCAGATCGCGTCGCTGCAGGCCAAGCTGGGCGTCACCACGGTCTACGTCACGCACGACCAGGTCGAGGCCATGACCATGGGCCACCGGGTCGCGGTGCTCTTGGATGGCGTCCTCCAGCAGGTGGACACCCCGCGGGCGCTCTACGACACCCCGGCCAACGTCTTCGTCGCCGGTTTCATGGGCTCCCCCGCCATGAACATCAAGACCGTGCCGCTGAACGAGCAGGGCGCCGAGTTCGCCGAGCTGCAGATCCCGCTGACGCGCGAGCAGGTCGAGGCGGCCCGCGCCGAGGGCGGCGACGGCAAGGTGACGGTGGGCTTCCGCCCGGAGGACTGCGACCTGGTCAGCCCGACCGAGGGTGGCATGCCGGTCGTGGTCGAACTCGTCGAGGACCTCGGCTCGGACGCCAACATCTACGGTCACGCCGCGCTGGGTGGCAACTCGGAGCGCTTCGTCGTCCGCACCGACCGACGCAGCATGCCGAACATGGGTGACACCGTGTTCGTCAAGCCGCGCACCGGCCGCAGCCACGTCTTCCACGCCACCACCGGCAGCCGGATCTGACGTAACGCCGTACCGACAGGGGCGGTCCGCTTCGGCGGGCCGCCCCTGTGGCATCTCCGGACCCGGTCGATCCCGCCGCCGGACACGATGAGGCCCCGTCCCCCGGAGTATGCGGGGAAC
Source organism: Micromonospora sp. NPDC005161 (assembly GCF_053599855.1). Taxonomy (NCBI): domain Bacteria; kingdom Bacillati; phylum Actinomycetota; class Actinomycetes; order Micromonosporales; family Micromonosporaceae; genus Micromonospora; species Micromonospora sp. NPDC005161. The sequence continues at coordinate 42,633 of NZ_JBSFYQ010000048.1, read as the reverse complement.
GGGGCCTCGATGACGCTCGTCTACTGCTCGGCGGCGCGTCGGCGGGCGACCTCGGCCAGGGTGACCGCGGCGGCCACGCTGGCGTTGAGCGACTCGACCTCGGAGATCATCGGGATGCTGACGGTCAGGTCGCAGGTCTCCCCGACCAGCCGGGAAAGCCCGCGCCCCTCGGAGCCGACCACGACCACCAGCGGGCCGACGGCGGCCTCCAGGTCGTAGAGCTCGGTGTCACCGTCGGCGTCCAGACCGATGACAATGAAGCCGGCGTCGCGGCACGCCTTCAGCGATCGGGTCAGGTTGGTGACCTGCGCCACCGGCACCCGCGCGGCCGCGCCGGCACTGGTCCGCCAGGCGGTCGCCGTGATCCCGGCGGCACGACGCTCGGGTACGAAGACACCCTGCGCGCCGAACGCGGCGGCCGAGCGGATCACCGCGCCCAGGTTGCGCGGGTCGGTGACACCGTCCAGCGCGACCAGCAGCGGGGCCTGCTGCTCCAGGGCCGCGGCCACCATGTCCTCGAACGGCTGGTACGCGAACGGCGGCACCTGCAACCCGACGCCCTGGTGCAGCACCCCGCCGGTCATCCGGTCCAGCTCGGCCCGGCTGATCTCCAGGTTGGCGATGCCCCGGTCGGCGGCGGTCCGGATGATCTCGTTGATCCGGTCGTCCACGTCGATGCCCTGGGCGGTGTAGAGCGCCGTCGCCGGCACCTGGGCGCGCAGCGCCTCCAGCACCGGGTTGCGCCCGACCAGCAGCTCCGGAGTGTCCCTGGCCGGGTTGGACTTGCGCCCCGGCGTGACCCGCGGGCCGGACCGACCTGCGGGCTTGCCGCCCCGGCCGCCGGTGCCGCCCCGGTTGACCGGAACGCCCCGGCCACCGCCCTTGCCCCAGGTGGTGTCCTTGCTGCCGGGCTGGCCGATCTTCGGGGCACGCCCCTCCTCGGCCGCCGCCCGGCGCTCCTTGTCCTGCTTCCAGGCGGTGCGCTGGGGCAGCTTCTCGGTGCCCGAGTAGCCCTTGTGCCACGGCCGCTCGTCGGCGGGCAGGGTGCGCCCCCGCCCGGCCAGCGAATCCTTGTTCTTGCCGCCGGTGCCCTTGGGGGCGCCCGCCTTCGGCGTCAGTCGCCGGCCACGGCGCTGCGAGTTGCCGGCCATCAGTCCTGCTCTCCAATAGTCCAACGGGGGCCCTGGGGTGTGTCCTCGACCACCACGCCGGCCAGCTTGAGCTGGTCGCGTACCGCGTCGGCGGCAGTCCAGTCCTTGCGGCCCCGGGCCTGTGCGCGCTGCTCCAGGGCCAGCGCGATCAGGGAGTCCACCACGGCACGCAGATCATCCGAGCGGCCGCCACCGGTCCAGGCCAGGTCGAGGGGGTCGATCCCGAGGATATCCAGCATCGCCCGTACTGCGGCCAGGGTGGTGCGGACGGTCACATCGTCGCCGGTGCTCAGCGCGGTGTTTCCGTCCCGGATCTGCTGTTGCAGCACGGCGAGCGCGGCGGAGGTGTTGAGGTCGTCGTCCATTGCCGCGACGAAGCCGCTCGGCAGCTCGCCGAACTGCCCGGCGCCGACCCGCTCGGCGGCCCGCTGCACGAAACCCTCGATCCGGCGGTACGCGGTGGCCGCGTCGCGCAGCGCGTCCTCCGAGTAGTCGATCATCGAGCGGTAGTGCGCTGCGGCGTAGTAGTAGCGCAGCTCGACGGGCCGCACCCCGAGCGAGTCCACGTACGCCAGGCCCAGCGCGTTGCCGGCGGACTTGCCCATCTTGGCTCCGCCGATGCTGAGCAGCCCGTGGTGCACCCAGTGGCGGGCGAACGGCAGCCCGGCCGCCTGGGACTGGGCGATCTCGTTCTCGTGGTGCGGGAAGGTGAGGTCGAGCCCGCCGCCGTGGATGTCGAACTCCGGGCCCAGGTAGCGCCAGCACATCGCCGAGCACTCGATGTGCCAGCCCGGGCGGCCCAGCCCCCACGGCGAGGGCCAGTAGGCGTCCGCCGGCTCGTCGGGCTTGGCGCCCTTCCAGAGCGCGAAGTCGCGCGGGTCGCGCTTGCCCCGGTCCGGCGCGTCACCGGCCGACTGCATCGCGTCCGGCGACTGACCCGACAGCGACCCGTACGCCGGCCAGGAGGCCACGTCGAAGTAGACGTCGCCGGAGCCGTCGGTGGCCGGGTAGGCGTGCCCGTCGGCGATCAACTTGGTGATCAGCTCGTGCATCTCGGGGATGTGCCCGGTGGCGCGGGGCTCGTAGGTGGGCGCCAACACGTTCAACGCCCGGTACGACTCGGCGAGGATCAGCTCGTTGGCGTACGCGATGGACCAGAACGGCCGGCCCTGCTCCCCCGCCTTGACCAGGATCTTGTCGTCGATGTCGGTCACGTTGCGGATGAAGGTGACCTGGTAGCCGGCGGTCAGCAACCAGCGGCGCAGCACGTCGTAGTTGACGCCAGAGCGAAGGTGACCGATGTGTGGCGGGGCCTGGAGAGTGAGACCACACAGGTAGACCCCCACCTTGCCGGCTTCCCGCGGGACGAAGTCCCGCACCGATCGGGTGGCGGTGTCATACAGGCGTAGCGTCACCGTACAAGGGTAGCCGTCCACGCCTGTCCGGGTCCGCCGGTGCCGGGTCGTACGCTGCCAGGCGTGGATGCGACCGCACGCCCCGGTGAGCCGCCGGCCAGCCCCAGCGCCCCCGCCGGCCGAGCCGACGCGGTTGTCGGGCGGGCCGGCGAGACGGCACAGACCCTGGACCGCGGGTTACGGCTGCTGCACCTGGTCGCCGAAGCGCCGGCCGGGCTGACCGTCACCGAGGTGGCGAACCAGCTCGGCATCGGGCGAGCGGCCGTCTACCGGCTGGTCGGCCCGTTGACCGGGCACGGAATGCTGCGCCGCGACGCCGACGGCCGCCTCCGCCTCGGCGCGGGAGTGCTGCACCTGGCCCGGCGCGCCCAGCCGCTGCTGGCCGAGGGAGCGCTGCCCGCCCTGCGCCGGCTCGCCGAGCATGCCGGCGCCACGGCACACCTGACCGTGGTCGAGGGTGGCGAAGGCGTCGCCCTGGCCGTGGTCGAGCCGAGCTGGACGTCGTTCCACGTCGCGTACCGGACCGGGGCGCGGCATCCGCTGGACCTGGGGGCGGCGGGCCGGGCCATCCTGGCCGGGCGTGCCGGGGCGGCGGGACCGGTGAGCAGCAGCGGCGAGTTGCAGTCCGGCGCGTACGGGGTGGCCGCGCCGGTGCTCGGCGTACCCGGACTGGAGGCGAGTGTCGGCGTGGTCGCGCTCGCCCCGCTGGACGTCGAGACGGTCGGCACCCAGGTCCTTGCCGCCGCCACGGCCGTCGCCACCGCCCTCCGCTGACACGCTGCGGCTTGGTCGACTCGGGTTCCCGGACATCGTGGTGTCCGGGTGGCCGCGACAGCCCGACTTCCAGGAACGCGAGTCGATCACCACCTGTGCCATAGCAAGATCGGCCGGTCGATCCGCGGTTGTCCACAGGGACCGGTCGGACGTCCGGTCGGGGTTGTCCACAGGGGTTTCGGCGGCCACTCGGCGGTCGGCACGCTGCCTGGCATGCCGCCACGTCCGCACCGACCCGAGACTCTGACCTGGCAGGTCTTCCGCGGCTCCGACGCGATCCGGGATGGCCTGCTCACCGAGCACCAACTGCGCAGCGCCGCCTGGGTGCGACTGCGCCACGACGTCTACGCCGACGCGCGGCTCGACCGGGACCACACCCTGGCCTGTCGCGCTGCCCTCCTCCGGCTACCACCCGGGGTGGCGGTCGGAGGCCCGTCGGCCGCATACCTGCACGGCGTCGAACACGCCGCCGCCTTCACCGACGACGTTCACGTCCTCGTGCCCAGACCGCTGCGGATCGGCGCACAGCGCGGCCTGCGCGTGCACGCCAATGCCATCACCCCGCCCCTCGACGTCCGCCCGCGAGAGGAGGCCGCGACCCCTGCGCAGACAGGACGTCCGCGGGAATCAGGACGCCTACCGTCGGCCGGGCTTTCACCAGCGGCAGGGCTTTCACCGGCGGGAGCAGGACTGTCACCACGCCCGACACGGCAACCGCCCCGGCAGCGTGCGGCGGCGGCCAGGCCGGGCAGCACGGTGGCGGTCAGACCGGGCGACGAACGGGGGGCGGCCGCCGCGCTGGGACCGGTCTGGGACCCGGGCGGCGCGATCCCCCGTTCCGACCCCGGGCGAGCTGCCTGGGAGACCGCCGTCTGGCTCGATCCGATCCGCGCGGTCGCCATCGTCGACGCGCTGCTCGGGCTAGGGCTGACCAATCGCGACACGCTGGCCGACGTGGCCGCTCGCAACGCGAACCTGCCCGGTGGGCGACGGGCACGGTGGCTCTTCGATCTGGCTGATGGCGGGGCAGAATCTCCGCCGGAGTCGCACCTGCGCGTCCGGCTGGCGCTTGGTGGGCTGCCGCGACCGGTCGTCCAGCATCCGGTACCCCTGCCCAACGGCGTCGTCCTGCATCCCGACCTGGCCTGGCCGGAGTACCGGGTAGCCGTCGAGTACGACGGGCAGTGGCACGCCGACGCTGACCAGCTGCACCGCGATCGCCGCCGGCTGAACCTGCTCGTCGGCGCCGGGTGGCTGGTGCTGCACGTGACCAGCCGACGCCTGCACGCCGAGTTCCCGGCGGTGCTCCGCGAGGTGCGCGGCGCGCTGACCGATCGGGGATGGCGCAGGTGACGCCCCTACCCGGACCAGGGCGAGGGGCGGTACGGGCGTGGCGGCCGCCGCGACCCGAGGCGACAAGGTCCACTCGGGTTCCTGGAAATCGTGCGGTCCGCCCGCCGATGACACCCCGCCTTCAAGGAACTCGAGTCGATCAAGAGGTGCCGCCGCGCACCGCGCCAGCCGGCGCCCTGCACCGCCGGGCCCGGGAACGCGACGGGGCCCGGTCGACCTGCGTCGACCGGGCCCCACCTGATCACGTTACGGTCGGGCGTTCGGCTTGAGCGGGGTCTTCACCGCCGCGTAGGCGTCGACGATCCCGTACCCGTAGAAGCCGTTGAAGTTGACCCCGCCGGCGCAGTAGGCGTCGAAGGTCTCGTCCCGGCCCTCATTGCGGTACTGCTGCAGCCGCGGCTCTGGGCAGGCGTGCTCGGCCGCCGTCCGGTAGAGGTGCTGCTCGACCAGGTCCGGCGACATGCCGAAGCCACCCCGGCGCTCCGGCTTGCCGTACCGGCTGACGATCAGCGCGGCGACGCCGGCGGCGTGCGGGGACGCCATCGAGGTGCCCTGGAGGTAGGTGTAGTAGCCACACTCACCGTTGGCCTTGCACTGCTTGAAGACCGACTGCTCGAAGCCGGCGACGATGTTGCCGGCGGCGTCGACCGAGCCCTCCTCCTGGAGCACGTGCTTCGGGTACGACGAGAGGGTCATGTTGGCGTCCGTGCGGAACGTGTCGGTGCCGAATCCGTCCCGGAACCAACCGCCCGGCGCGGCGACCGAGATCTGCTCGGTGCCGTAGTTGGAGAAGTCCGACTTCTTGCCGGACGGGCCGATCGACGACACGCCGATCACGTGCGGGCCCTCGGTGGGCAGGTCCCAGCAGCTCTCGTTGTCGATCGGGCGCGGGTACGGGTCGGCGCCGTAGTCCGGGCTGGTGACGTCGGTGCGCGGGGCGCCGAGGTCCTCGTTGTTGTTGCCGAGCGCCCCGACCAGGGTGACGCCCTTGTTGTGGGCGAAGACCAGCGCCCGCTTCATCGCCTTGATGATGGCCCGCTGCTCGGCCTGGTCCTCCGGCGAGTCGGCGGGGTTGGCGGTGCAGTTGTAGAGCCACGGGTCGACGTAGAACGACATGTTGACCACGTCGATCCCGGACCGGCCGGCGTAGACCAGGGCGTTGACCACCGGGTCGAGGAAGAAGTAGCCGGAGTCCTGGCCACCCTTCAGTTCGACCAGCGAGACGTTCGGGGCGACGCCGGAGAGGCCGAAGCCGTTCGCCGCGGCGCCGATGGTGCCGGCCACGTGGGTGCCGTGCCCGCCGTCGTCGGTGCCGACCGGGTCGAGGCAGCTCGGCACCTCGCAGGCGCCGTCCACGTCGGTCATGTCCGGCGCGAAGTTGCGCGACAGCGCCCAGTTGAAGTTCGGCGCGATGTCCGGGTTGCTGGCGTCGACGCCGGTGTCCAGCACGCCGACGGTCACCCGACGGTCACCTGGCTCGATCTTGCGCGCCTTGTCGGCCCGGATCATCTCCAGGCCCCAGAGCTTCTCGTCGAGCGGGTCCAGCCTGGCGCCCTTCTTGGCAGCGGCACCGGCGGCGGCCTTGGCGGCCATCAGCTGGTTTTCCTGCTCGACCCGATCCAGCTTCGGCTTACGGCCGATGGCCTTCTGCTCGGTGGCGCCGATCAGCGTCGGGGCGGCGGTCGCCCGTGCGGCGAAGTCCGCCCGGTCGCTGGTGACCTGGAACATGCCGACCTCGTCGGACCGGGACACCACCGTGCCGCCGGCCGCGCGGATCGCCGCGATCGCCGTGTCGGCGGCGACGCCGTCCTCGGCGACGACCGTGAAGGTGCCGGAGCTGGTCGGCGCGGCGCTGGCCGGTACACCCAACCCCGTCGCCGTAAGTGCCAGCACTGTCGCGGTCGCGACGGCACCGGCGGTGAAGCGCTTGCTCACCACATCGGATCCTCTCGTTGAGGGACGTGGCAGCCATCACACAACACCCGACGGATTTACGCCAGCTGAACGCCCGCTATGGCGGTGAATCTCTCCTTCATCCACCCGGGTCGACGCGTGCCCCACCCGGATCGACGCGCAATTCCGGCACATCGGGCGGCGTCAGTGGCCGGTCGGACGGCATGGCGGGCAGGTCAGACGGCACACCGGGCAGGTCGGCCAGCGCTGCCGGCGGGTCAGCCATCGTGGACACACCACCGTCAGCACGGTGCCCACTGTCTTAACGACCGTCGGCCACCAGCACCGGCTCGGGCGAGGCAGGCGGGGGTTCCGCTGCCGGCCCGCGCAGCTCGTCGAGCCGCACCAGGGCCACCCCGGCGACGATCAGCCCACCACCGAACAGCTGCCAGGCGGTGGGCAGTTCGTCCAGGAAGAGCCAGGCGATCAGCACCGCGAAGAGCACCTCGGTCAGCCCGACGAACGACGAGAGCCGGGGGCCGAGGATGCGGGTGCCGGCGATCCCGGCCAGGTACGCGATCACGGCGGCCACCAGGGAGAGCCCGGCGATGGGCAGCAGCCAGCTGGTGCGCTGTCCGGCGAAGGTGACCTCGCCGAAGGTGGCACGCAGCGGCAGCAGACCGGTCAGCCCGATGAGGAGCAGCACGGCGGCGCCGACGGCCATCCCGCCGCTGGCCATGGCGACCGAGGGCAGCCGGGAATCGACCCGACCGGCGAGCACGAAGTAGCCGGCGAGGCCGAACGCGGCGCCCAGCCCCCAGAGCACGCCCACCGGGTGGAAGTTGGCGGTGCCGGTGAGGTCCAGCACGAACGCCAACCCGGCCAGGGCGGCCACCGACCCGGCCACGGTGAGCCGGCGCGGCTGCTGCCCGTGCCGCAGCCACATCCACCCGACGACAAGGATGATGCCCAGGTACTCCAGCAGCAGCGCGACGCCGACCGGCAGGTAGCGCACGGCGTTGAAGAAGCAGACCTGGGCCAGCGCCACGCCGAGCAGGCCGAACATTCCGATCGCGGTGACGTTCCGCCGCAGCACGTCCCACCTGCCCCGCAGCGACAGCAGCGCCGGGATCGCCAGCACCAGGGCGGCCACGCCGACCCGGGCGATCACCGCTGACTCGGCCGACCAGCCGGCCTCGATGAGCGACCGCGCGAAGGTGCCCGAGGTGGCGAAGGTGACCGCGGACAGCAGCGCCAACGCGGCGCCGACGGCGGGTCGTGGCTGCATCCTGCGCTCCTCGGATCGGCGATGGCGTCATGAGCAAACTATCCTTGTGCCCATGACGCTATGCGGCCCCTGTGACAGGAGTCAAGTTGCTGTTCGCTCATGACACCGAGTGTTCTCTGATCGCCGCTGCCGCGCTGGTCAACACCGCGGGCCGAGACGGCGAGCTCCTGCCCGACATCGCCGCGCTGGACGCGTTCTTCACCCGGCACTCCTACAGCGGACGGCACGAGCACACCGACGCCGAGCTACGCGCTGTCCGGCAGTTGCGGCCCCAGCTGCGCCGCATCTGGCACGCCGAACCGGCCGAGATCGTCGCCGTGGTCAACGGCCTGCTGCTGGAGCACCGGGCGCTGCCACAGCTGATCGAACACGATGACGAGCCGTACCACCTGCACGCCGTGCCCCGCGACGCGCCGCTGGCCACCCGGATCGCCGTCGAGGCGGCGATGGCGATCGCCGACCTGGTCCGCGCCGACGAGTTGAGCCGGCTGCGGATCTGCGAGTACCCCGACTGCGAGAACGTGGTCGTGGACCTGTCCCGCAACCGGTCGCGGCGGTTCTGCGAGGCCGGCTGTGGCAACCGCGCCGCGGTGACCGCCTACCGCGCCCGCCGGGCCGCCGGCCGCTGATTCTGCCGGCGCGACCTCCACGATGCGGCACCCACCGCGGCAGGCCGGGAGTCAGGGGTGGGTCATCCGGAGCAGGTCGAGCACCTCGTCGAGCTGGGTCTCGCTGAGCTTGCCGGAATCGACGTGCCCCCGGGAGATCACCACCTCGCGGATCGAGGTCTGCCTGGCCAGCGCCTCCTTGGCGATCGACGCGGCCTCGTCGTACCCGAGGTAGCGGTTGAGCGGGGTGACGATCGACGGCGAGCCCTCGGCGTACGCCAGGCAGACCTCGGCGTCCGCGACCAGGCCGGCCACCAGACGGTCGGCGAACAGCCGGCTCGCCGCGGACAGCAACCGGATCGACTCCAGCAGGTTGCGGCCCATCACCGGGAGCATCACGTTCAGCTCGAAGTCACCCTGCGAGCCGGCGAAGCCGACCGTCGCGTCATTGCCGATCACCTGGGCGCACACCTGCCGCATCGCCTCGGCGACCACCGGGTTGACCTTGCCCGGCATGATCGACGAGCCGGGCTGGAGGTCGGGGATGCGCAACTCGCGCAGGCCGGCGCGCGGGCCGGAGCCCATCCACCGAATGTCATTGGCGATCTTGTAGAGGCCCACCGCGACGGTACGCAACTGGCCGGACGTCTCCACCAGCGCGTCCCGGGCACCCTGCGCCTCGAAGTGGTTGCGGGCCTCGGTCAGCGGCAACCCGGTCGACTCGCGCAACCTGCCGATGACGGCGGCGGCGAAACCTAGCGGCGTGTTGATCCCGGTGCCCACGGCGGTGCCGCCCAGCGGCAGCTCGGCCAGCCGGGGCAGCGCCCCCTCCAGCCGTTCCACGCCGTAGCGGACCTGGGCGGCGTACCCGCCGAACTCCTGCCCGAGGGTGACGGGCGTCGCGTCCATCAGATGGGTACGCCCGGCCTTCACCACCGTCTCGAACTCGGCCGCCTTGCCCTCCAGAGCCTCCGCGAGGTAATTGAGCGACGGCAGCAGGTCCTCCGCGATGAACTGGGTGGCGGCCAGGTGGATTGAGGACGGGAACACGTCGTTGCTGGACTGGGAGGCGTTGACGTCGTCGTTCGGGTGCACGTCCCGGCCCAGCTCGCGGGTGGCCAGGGTGGCGATCACCTCGTTGGCGTTCATGTTCGACGACGTCCCCGACCCGGTCTGGAACACGTCGACCGGAAACTGGTCGTCATAGCCGCCAGCGGCCACGTGCGCGGCGGCGGCGACGACGGCGGCGGCCACGTTCGCGTCGATCACGCCCAGCTCACCGTTGACCTCGGCCGCCGCCCCCTTGATCTGGGCCAGCGCCTTGATCTGGGCCGGTTCGAGGCCCCGGCCGGAGATCGGGAAGTTCTGCACCGCACGCTGCGTCTGCGCCCGCCACAACGCTTCGGCGGGCACCTCCACCTCGCCCATCGAGTCGCGTTCGATCCGGTAACCCGTCGCCTCTGGAGTCGTCACGCGTACCATCCTGCCGCGCCCGTCGCCGACTCGCAGATGAACCCTCAGTCCAACTCGGCCAGCAGCCGCTCCACCCCGTGCTGGTCCGGTGACTCGATCTGTCGGAACAGGGGCAGGGCCCGGATCAGATGCGCGCGGGCCGCGGCCGGGTCGGTGTCCCGTAGGCAGCGGGCGATGCCCTCCAGCGCGCGGGCCAGCTCGTACCGGACACTCAACCGGGTCGCGTCGCCGAGCACCCGTCGGTGCAGGTCGAGCGCGCTGGCGACGTCCCCCTGGTCCAGGATCGCCCGGGCCAACAGGTTGCGCGAGGCGCACTGCCCCACCCGGTCGCCCACCTCCATCATCGCCACCAGCGCGTCCCGGTGCAGGGCAGCGGCGCGTTCCGGCCGCCCGGCGACGCGCTCCATCACACCGATCTCGTTGAGCACCTCACCCTCGCCGAACCGGTTGCCCCACTGGCGCTTGAGGTGCAACGCGATCCGCAGGATCCGACGGGCCGGGCGCAGGTCACCCATCCGGTGCCGGATCATGCCGAGGTGCCCGATCGCGTTCACGGTCTGCCGCATGTCCTTCGTCTGACGGGCCAGGAGAAGATGCTGCCGGGCGGTGCGCAGCGCCTCGTCGTACCGGCCCCAGCCGACCAGCGCGAAGCACAGGTTGTTCTGCAGGTTGGTCAGCTCGTGTGCGTCACCGAGCCCGGTGACCAGGCTCAGTGCCTCGTCGAACTTCGCCTTGCCCTGCCGGAAGTCACCGTTCGCGGCGTACGAGATTCCGAGGTTCCACAGCGTGCTGAGCACGTCACCGCGCAGCCCGAGCCGGCGGCGCAGGTCGAGCGCCACCTCCATCGACCTGATCGCCTCCGGGAAGCGGGCCAGCCGGAAGTACGCCGAGGAGAGGTAGTTGAGCATCACGGCGACGGCCGCATCGTCACCGAGTCGCTCGGCGACCCGGAGCCCGATCGTGTGGGTCTCGATCAGCTCGTCGAGGTGCCCGCCGTCGAAGTTGAGCCGCCAGCAGGCCCGGGCCAGCTGCCAGCACTGGGTGGGGAAGTCCTCCTCCTCCGCCAGCCGGACCAGGGCAGTGAGCGCGGCAAGGTTCTCCTCGAACCACGCCCGCCCTTCGGCAGCCGGGGCGGCCACCAGATCGGGCCGGCTGGGCATGCTGATGGGGATGGTGCGGCGACTGCCCGCCGCCTCGATCGACCAGGCGATCGCCACCGTGACGGACAGGTGGTGGTCCAGCAGCCGCTCCAGGGCGGCCCGGCGTTCGTGCCGCCACTCCCGGGAATCCAGCAGCAGCCGGGCGTACTCCCGAAGCAGGTCGTGCAACCGGTACCGGCCCGACTGCACCTCCTCCACCAGGTGCGCGTCGACCAGCTCGTCCAGCAGCTCCTGAGTTTCGGTGAGGGACAGCTCCGCGAGGGCGGCAGCCACCTCGCTGTCCAGGCGTCCGCCCGGGTGGAGGCCGAGCAACCGGAACAGCCGTTGCGCCGGCGGAGAGACCTGCGCGTACGACAGTGCGAACGCCTGCCCCACCGAGCGCTGCCCGGCGGCCAGCTCGGCCAGCGGGCCCGCCCCGGTGACCAGGCGCTCGGCGAGGTCGGCGACGCGCCAGTGCGGTCGGTGCGCCAGTCGGGCGCCGGCCAACCGGATGGCGAGCGGAAGGTGGCCGCAACGACGCGCCACCTCGGCGGCCGCCTCCGGTTCGGCGGCGACACGTTCCGCGCCGGCCACCCGACCCAGCAGCTCGACGGCCTCGTCGGCGTCGAGCACGGGCAGCGACGACGGTCGTCCCTCGTCCACCCCGACCAGCCGGCGGCGGCTGGTGATCAGGACCAGGCAGTGTGAGCCGTTGGGCAGCAGCGGTGCCACCTGGTCGACGCTGGCCGCGTTGTCCAGCACCACCAGGGCGCGCCGGCCGGCCAGCTCGGTCCGCCAGAGCGCCAGCCGGTCGTCCGGGTCCACCGGCATCCGCTCCGCCGCTACGCCAAGCTGGCGAAGCAGGGCGGCCATGGCCGTGGCCGGCGTCAGCGGGCTGCGCTCGCTGTGCCCGTGCAGGTCGACGAAGAGCTGGGCATCCGGGTAGCGGTCGGCGAGCGCGGTGGCGACGTGCACGGCGAGGGTGGTCTTGCCGCTGCCGGCCATCCCGTCGATCAGTTGGATCCGGCTGCCGTCCTCCTCGATCTCCTTGACCAGGCGGGCCATCGTCTCGTGCCGGCCGGTGAAGTCACCGATCGCCCGGGGTAGCGACCGGACCGGGGCGACCAGCCTGGTCTCCCGGCCGGCCAGGGCCAGGTCGCCGGCGAGCACCCGCTGGTGCAGTTCCTGCAACTCGACGCCCGGTTCGATGCCCAGCTCGTCGGCGTAGATCTGCCGGCCCTCCCGGTAGACCGCGAGCGCGTCGGCCTGCCGGCCGACCGAGGAGAGGGCGAGCATCAGTTGGCCGCGCAGGCGTTCCCGCAGCGGGTGCTGGTCGACGCTCTCGGTCAGCTCCTCCAGCAGCTCGGCGGCCTGGCCGAGGCGCAACTCGACGTCGACGCACTCCTCCAGCGCGGTGAGGCGCTGCTCGTCGAGCCCTTGGGCGCGGCGGCGGACGCTGCGGCTGGTGATGCCCCCGAGTGCCGGCCCACGCCAGAGCACCAGGGCCGCGCGGAACCGTTCCCGCGCGTCGACCAACCGACCGGCCGAGACAGCGGCCCGGGCAGTCTCCACAGTGCGGGTGAAGACCTCGGCGTCCAGGTCAGCCGGCGCGGTACGCACGCCGTACCCCGCCGGGTCGGTGACGATGGTCTCCGGTGCCAGCCCGAGCTCGGCGAACCGGCGCCGCAACCGCGACACGCAGGTCTGCAACTGTGCGCGGGCGGTGGCCGGTGGGCGCTCCTCCCAGACTGCGTCGACCAGCTCCTCGACCGGCACCAACCGGCCGGACCGCAGCAGCAGCATGGCGAGCACGATCCGGTCGCGACCGGCGGTGACGGTGGACTCGCCACCGCCGACCCGCAGAGGCCCCAGGATCCCGAACCGCATCTGCTCCCCCGCATCGATGGTGCAACTTCCAGCAGAGTAGCCCCACGGTCACGGATCGCCTCGATCCGGCGATAGTGATCTGAGAGCGGATCGACAGCGACGCGCCGGAGACTCGCTCCGGGTTGTCGGTGACGACATCCGACGGGGGCGGTGCGCCCGTTCCCACCCCAGCGGGGGCGGGCGCACCGATGTCGGTGAAGCACAGACGACAGAAGGGGGCGTCGGGCTGATCGCCCGGTGCCCCCTTCGCGTACGCGGGTCAGCGACGACCGACGGTGAGCACCGGCTTGGTGACCTCGGCGAAGAAGTCGTTGCCCTTGTCGTCGACCACGATGAAGGCGGGGAAGTCCTCCACCTCGATCTTCCAGATCGCCTCCATGCCCAGCTCCGGATACTCCAGGACCTCGACGTGCTTGATGCAGTCCTGGGCAAGGCGTGCGGCGGGGCCTCCGATCGAGCCGAGGTAGAAGCCGCCGTGCTGCTGGCAGGAGCGGGTCACCTGACCAGACCGGTTGCCCTTGGCCAGCATCACCTGCGAGCCGCCGGCGGCCTGGAACTTCTCCACATAGGCGTCCATCCGGCCGGCGGTGGTCGGCCCGAATGAGCCGGAGGCGTACCCCTCGGGGGTCTTGGCCGGGCCGGCGTAGTAGACCGCGTGGTCGCGGAGGTACTGCGGCATCGGCTCGCCAGCGTCCAGCCGCTCGGCGATCTTGGCGTGCGCGATGTCCCGGGCCACCACCAGCGGGCCGGACAGCGACAGCCGGGTCTTCACCGGGTACTTGGACAGCTCGGCGCGGATCTCGTCCATCGGCCGGTTCAGGTCGACCCGGACGACCGTCTCGGCGTCGAGCGAATCGTCGGTGACGTCGGGCAGGAAGCGCGCCGGGTCGGTCTCCAGCCGCTCCAGCCAGACACCCGACGGGGTGATCTTGGCGACCGCCTGCCGGTCCGCCGAGCAGGAGACCGCGATCGCCACCGGGCAGGAGGCACCGTGCCGGGGCAGCCGGACCACCCGCACGTCATGGCAGAAGTACCGGCCACCGAACTGCGCGCCGATGCCGAAGTTGCGGGTCAGCTCCAGCACCTCCGCCTCCAGCTCCAGGTCCCGGAAGCCGTGGGCGCTCATCGAGCCGGCGGTGGGCAGCGCGTCCAGGTACTTGGCGCTGGCGTACTTCGCGGTCTTCAGGGCGTACTCGGCGGAGGTGCCGCCGATGACGATGGCCAGGTGGTACGGCGGGCAGGCCGCGGTGCCGATCAGCCGCAGCTTCTCCTCCAGGAACTGCATCATCCGCGTCGGGTTGAGCAGCGCCTTCGTCTCCTGGTAGAGGTACGACTTGTTGGCCGAGCCGCCGCCCTTGGCCATGAACAGGAACTTGTACGCGTCGGGGTGCCCGTCCGGGTCCTCGGCGTACAGCTCGACCTGGGCCGGCAGGTTGCTGCCGGTGTTCCGCTCGTCCCACATGGTCAGCGGGGCGAGCTGCGAGTAACGCAGGTTCAGCTTGGTGTACGCCTGGTAGACACCCCGGGAGATGGCCTCGGCGTCGGCCCCGTCGGTCAGAACGTGCCGGCCCCGCTTGCCCATCACGATGGCGGTGCCGGTGTCCTGACACATCGGCAGCACCCCGCCGGCGGCGATGTTGGCGTTGCGCAGCAGATCCAGCGCCACGAACCGGTCGTTCGGCGAGGCGGCCGGGTCGTCGATGATCGCCCGGAGCTGAGCCAGGTGCGCGGGGCGCAGGAAGTGCGCGATGTCGTGCATCGCCTCGGCGGTCAGGGCGGTGAGCGCGGCCGGCTCCACGGTGAGGAACCGGCGGCCTCCCGGGCCGTGTACGACGTCCACGCCCTCGTCGGTGACCAGGCGGTAGTCGGTCTGGTCGGGGCCGGTCGGCAGCAAGGGGGCGTACGAGAATGCGGCGGCACTGCTCATGAGCGGCAAGCCTAGGGCAGGCCGGTCGATCATTCCCACCCGCCGGGCTGGTCCTGGGATGCCGCTCTCATTCGCCGGCCCCGCCGAGCTCCCGGCTCGTCCCGGTCAGCGTCCCGCCCGGCCGAGGCTGGCCGCGCCGGCACCGCCCGCTCAGCCGTCCTTGCCTCCGGCCGGGTCGCCGCAGAGTTCCCGCTTGGGCCCGCAGTTGTCGTCGCCTCCGGGGGCGGGGCCGGTGCCGCCCGGGCCGGGGATGCCGCCGCTGTCGGGCGGTGCGCCGGGGGCGCCGGCGGTCGCGCCGAAGCGGACGTACCCGATTTCCCGCCCCTCACCGACGATCATGCCCTGCGGCCCGACGGCGAGGGCGTTCGCGGGGGTCCGCAGGGCGGCAAGCTCCCGGCCGCTGCGCGGGTCCACGGCGACCAACCGGGACGGCTTCTCGTCGGCGACCACCGCCGCGTACGGCGTGAGCGCCGCGCCGGCCTTGCCGCCGGCGGGCCGGGTCCACAGAACCCGGTCGGTGCCGAGTTCGCGGGCCACCACCGAGCGCTTGTCGGCGGCCCGGAACAGGGCGTACCGGTCGTCGACCGCGATCAGCTTGGTACCCGGTTCGCCGACCCAGAGCAGCCGCCCGTCGTACCCGTCGATGACCGCCTCGCGGCCGTCCGGGCCGACCCCGACCAGGACGTTCCGCGCGCCCTGCGGGTCCTCGCGCTGGGCGCAGCCGGCGCTGTCGGCGGTCCGCAGGTTGACGCCGGCCCGCTGCCAGGCCTCCTGCCCGGTAGCCGGGTCGCGGGCGGAGATGGCGAAGTAGCAGGTGCCGTCCTGGGAGCGGGCGTCGATCCGCAGCATCCGACCGCCCACCACGGAGAGCCGCTCGTCCCGGTCCGGCTCGACGTTCTGCAGCACCCGGCCGGTCGCGGTGTCGACCACGTGCACGCGACCGTCGACCGGGAACCCGAGCAGTGGTGGCACCGGCTCCGGTCCGGCCACCCGGTCGTCGATCCGGGTGGCGGTGAGCCGGCGGGTGCCGCGCAGACCCGGGTTGTCGGCGAGCAGCCCGCTGCTCACGCCGGGCAGGAAGGCCGTCCACAGTGGTGCGGTGCCACGCGGATCCCAGGCGCTCAGGGTGCAGTCGGTGGCGTCGGTGCAGTGGGCGTCCAGCAGCAGGTTGCGGTACGTCCAGACGGCAACCGCGTCGTCGTCACGTCGCCGGGTCACCCCGGTGCTGGGGTCGAGCAGCTCGTACCCCTTGACCAGGAGCTTTCCTACCGCGACCACCGGGTCCCGGTCGCCGCCGGCCACCGCGGACCAGTCCGCCTTGCGCTCCCAGAGCTGAGCGCCGGTGGCGAGGCTGCGGGCTTCGACCCGGGTGCGCTGCTCGACCACCACCGTGTCGCCGGCGATGGTCACGCTGCGCGGGGTGCCGCCGGCCCGCACCTGCCAGACCACGTCCGGCTCGGAGATGGGTTCACTGCGGTCCACCCAGTCCCACAGGCCCGGGAAAGGGTTCCACACGCCGGTCGCGGCGAGGGCGACCACCACGGCGAGGCCAAGCAGCAGCCCGCCGCGCACGCTCCCCTTCGCCACACGCACACGGTAGCCACGATCACGGATCTTTCGTACGCCCGCGCCGCCGTGTCGCCGCGCTTTCTGCGGCCGGAGGTGTTAACAGGGGGCCCTTCCTCTACCGGAGGCGTTAAGAAGGTGCCCTTCCTTCGGTCCGTACGGCACTGCGCACCAGCGGCAGCGTGCGGTACGGGATCTGCTCGGCCAGCGCGATGATCGTCGAAGCCCGAGTGATCCCAACGGACGACACGATCTGGTCGATGACCCGCTGCAGGTCCGTGTTGGAGCGGGCCACGATCCGGCAGAGCAGGTCACTGGAACCGGTGATGGTGTGCGCCTCCAGCACCTCGGGAATGGCGGCCAGGTGGGCGGTGACCGGGTCGTGGCCGTGCCGCTGACTGATCTCCAGGGTGACGAAGCTGGTCACCCCGAACCCGATCGCGGCCGGTGAGATCTCCGGGCCGAACCCGCCGATGACTCCCCGGTCGACCAGCTTGTCCAGCCGGGCCTGCACGGTGCCTCGGGCCACCCCGAGCCGCCGGGAGCACTCCAGCACGCCGATCCGCGGCTCCTCGGCGAGCAGTTCGATCAAACGCACGTCGAGCGTGTCGAGCTGTACAGCCTGCTCACCATTCATGGGTTCAGACCATACCGAATGTGCAACCTGACCAGCTTTTACTCCGACAGTTGCCCAGTCGGGGCCGGCACAGCGATCCTCGCCACAGGAACCAACCACGGCGGCCCACGAGGCCGGCCGGTACGCGAGGGAGGCCACCATGACCCAGGCGATCGACCGACCCCAGTCGACCGAGGACGTCGACGTCGACCGGCTCGTCGGCGCCGTCGACCACGACATCAGCCACGACCCCTTCCCGGTGAAGGGCCTCGACCACGTGCACTTCCTGGTCGGCAACGCCAAGCAGGCCGCGCACTACTACTCCACCGCGTTCGGCATGACCTGCGTGGCGTACCGCGGCCCCGAGCAGGGCTACCGGGACCACGCCCAGTACGTGCTGACCAGCGGCTCCGCCCGGTTCGTGCTGACCGGCGCGGTGCGCCCGGACGCCGACGGCGCCGAGCACGTGGCCCGGCACAGCGACGGGGTGAGCGACATTGCGCTCGAGGTGCCGGACGTGGACACCGCGTACGCACACGCCATCGCCCAGGGCGCCACCAGCGTCGTGGAGCCGCACGAGGTGACCGACGAGCACGGCACGGTCCGGATGGCGGCCATCGCCGCGTACGGTGACACCCGGCACACGCTGGTCGACCGGTCCCGCTACACCGGCCCGTTCCTGCCCGGCTTCGTGGCCCGCAGCCCGATCGTGGACCGGCAGCCGATGATCGACGCCGGCATCCAGCCGAAGCGCTTCTTCCAGGCCGTCGACCACGTGGTCGGCAACGTGGAACTGGGCCGGATGGACGAGTGGGTCGAGTTCTACAAGCGGGTGATGGGCTTCACCAACATGGCGGAGTTCATCGGCGACGACATCGCCACCGACTACTCGGCGCTGATGAGCAAGGTCGTGGCGAGCGGCACCCGCAAGGTGAAGTTCCCGCTCAACGAGCCGGCGATCGCGCGCAAGAAGTCGCAGATCGACGAGTACCTCGAGTTCTACCAGGGCCCGGGCGCCCAGCACATCGCCGTCGCCACCAACGACATCCTGGCCAGCGTCGACGCGATGCGGGCCGCCGGGGTGGAGTTCCTGGACACCCCGGACTCGTACTACGAGGACCCGGAGCTGCGTGCCCGGATCGGCAACGTGCGGGTGCCGATCGAGGAGCTGAAGGCCCGCAGGATCCTGGTCGACCGGGACGAGGACGGCTACCTGCTCCAGATCTTCACCAAGCCCGTGCAGGACCGGCCGACCGTCTTCTTCGAGTTGATCGAGCGGCACGGCTCGCTCGGCTTCGGCAAGGGCAACTTCAAGGCGCTCTTCCAGGCCATCGAGCGGGAGCAGGAAGCCCGCGGCAACCTGTAACACTTGCGAGCGTGACGCAGCCTCCGTCGTACCCGACGCCGCCGGTCGGTGGGCCCCCGCCCGCCGCCGGCGGCGTCGCTCCGCCGCCCGGACCACACCCCCAGGGGTACGCGGTGCCGCCGCAGTACGCTCCGCCCGGATACGCCCCGGCGCCGTGGTACGCCGGGCCGCCCCGACCGGTGACCCCGCCACCGGCACTGAGCCCCGGCGGGCAGCCGCTGGCCAGCTTCGCCGACCGGCTGCTGGCCGCTCTGATCGACACCGCGGTCTTCCTGGTGATCGGCATGGTGCTCGCCGTACCCGCAATGATCATCTTCATGATCGTCGTCATGCCCGACCTCTTCCAGGTCGCGCCGGACGGCACCCTCCGCGAGCCTGACTTCCTCAACGATTTCCTGCTGCCGTTGCTGTGGATCGAACTCGCGGTCTTCGCGATCTCGCTGGTGATCGGGTACGTCTACTACGTCGAGATGATGTTCAAGAGCGGCCAGACGTTCGGCAAGAAGAGCATGAAGCTGCGGATCGTTCCGCTCGACCCGGCCCGCACCCTCGACCGTCGGGCCGCCGCCAAGCGGTACCTGGTGCAGCAGGGCGCCGGCCTGATTCCCGGTCTGAGCTATCTCGACGGGTTGTGGCAGCTCTGGGATAAGCCCTGGCAGCAGTGCCTCCACGACAAGGTCGCCGGAACCGTCGTCGTTAAGGTGTCCTCGTGAGCGAGCGCAGCGAGCGAACCATCAGGCTCAGTAGCGTGGCGCCTCGCGCCGGCGCGCAGCGAAGCGGAGCGGCGGCGTGAGCGTGCAACCTGGCTGGTACGTCGACCCGGCCGACCGTGAGACCCGGCGCTACTGGGACGGCGAGGGCTGGCTCGGCGCGCCCATCCCCGTCGACGAGACTCCGCCGGACGGGCCACCCCCGGTCGAGCCGCCACCCGTCCCGGTCACCCCGGCCGCGCCGGCACCGCCGGCCGCTCCCGGCCCGGTGACCGCCGCGCCGGGCTGGTCGCCACACCACGGTCCAGGTCCACAGCCAGGGCCGGGCACACAGCCGGGGCACGGCCCGGGCTGGGGACCGCAGGCGGGTCCCCCCGGCTGGGCACCGCACGGTGTTCCGCCCGGCTGGGCGCCGCACGGTGCTCCTCCCGGCTGGCCTGGACGGCCGCCCGAGCCGCGCCCGCACGGGCTGGCGTTGGCCGGCTACGGCCAGCGGTTCACCGCCCGACTGATCGACTTTGGCCTCGTCTTCGCGCTGAACGCACTGGTCAACGGCTGGTTCGTCTGGCGGTGGGTCCAGGAGTGGGCGCCGTACTGGCGGGAACTTTTCCGGCGAGCAGCGCGCGGCGACACCTCCGCCGAGGGGATGCCGGTGCCTGGCGAACAGGCCGGGCTTCTCCTGGTGGTGATCCTGGTGATCGCCACGGCGCTCTGGCTGGCGTACGAGGTGCCCGCCATGGCCGCTGGCGGGCAGACCATCGGCAAGCGGGTGATGCGGATCCGCGCCGTGCCGCTCGCCGCCGACCAGCCGCTGGGCTTCGGCTCGGCGCTGAGCCGGTGGACCACGCTCGGCATGCCCACCCTGCTCTGGTACTGCGCCGGGCTCGGCCTGCTGCTGCAATTGGTCGACGCCCTCTCCCCGCTCTTCGACCACCCGCTCCGTCAGGCGCTGCACGACAGACGTGCGCAGACGGTGGTCGTCCAGGTCCCCCGCACCACCGGTTCCGCCACCCAGAACGACAGCAACGAGCCCTCGGGAGAAACCCCATGACCGACTCCGGACGTCACCAGCCGGCGCTGCGGCTGACCCGCGCCGACCTCGACGCGCTGCCCAGCTACGTACCGGGGCGCAGCCCCGCCGACCTGGCGCGTGAGCTGGGTCTGCCGGAGGCGATCAAGCTGGCCAGCAACGAGGTGCCGTACGGGCCGCTGCCCGGTGTGGTGGAGGCGGTCACCGAGGCGCTCGCCGCTTCGCACCGCTACCCGGACATGGGCGTGGTCGCGTTGCGCGACGCGCTGGCCCAGCGGTACGGGGTGGACGCCGACCGGATCGCCACCGGCTGCGGGTCGGTGGCGCTCGCCGAGCACCTGGTGCGGGCCACCTGCCTGCCCGGCGACGAACTGCTCTACTCGTGGCGGTCGTTCGAGGCGTACCCGATCATTGCGGCGACCAGCGGCGCGACCAGCGTGCGCGTGCCCAACGACGCCGGGCACGGGCACGACCTGGCGGCGCTGGCCGCGGCGGTGACCGACCGGACCCGGATGGTCCTGGTCTGCAACCCGAACAACCCCACCGGCACTGCGGTACGCCGGGCGGAGCTGGACCGGTTCCTCGACGCGGTGCCGGACGACGTGCTGGTGGTCATCGACGAGGCATACCGGGAGTTCGTCACCGACCCGGAGGTGCCGGACGGGCTCGACTACCTGGACCGGCCGAACGTGGCGGTGCTGCGCACCCTGTCCAAGGCGTGGGGCCTGGCTGGGCTGCGGGTGGGCTGGCTGGTCGCCCAGCCGGTCGTGGCGGCGGCGATCCGCAAGGTGGTGACCCCGTTCTCCACCAGCACGGCCGCCCAGGCCGGGGCTCTTGCCGCGCTGGCCCAGGCTCCGGAGATGGAGCGCCGTTGTGCCCTGGTCGTCGCCGAGCGGGACCGGGTCACCGAGGCGGTGCGCAAGTTCGTGCCCGACGTCCCCACCAGCCAGGCCAACTTCATCTGGCTGCCGCTGGGCGACCGGGCGGTGGCGTTCGGCAAGTCGTGCGAGGCGCGCGGGGTCATCGTCCGCCCGTTCGCCGGGGACGGGGTCCGCGTCACCATCGGCACTCCGGCCGAGAACGACGCGTTCCTGGCCGCCGCGGAGGCGGCACTGGTCTGACTCGCCGGCTCACTCCGGTCGCCGACGGCGCACCACCAGCCAACCGATCAGGTGGCGGCCAGGACCACCGTCTCGGCGGTCAGGTAGTACCGCTGGTCGTCCCCGGTCGGGTCGACCGGCTCGCGGAGCCGTTCCACCGCGAGGTAGCCGTCCGCCGCCGCCACCGCCCCGGGCGCCCAGCCGGTCCCGTCCGAGCCGACGTTGAGCGTGAAGCGAGAGAGCTGCCTACCGGTCACCGGATCGAGCGTCACCAGGTCGTTCTCGTCGGTCAGCAGGTGCACCCGGCCGGGTTGGGCGGCGAGCACCCGGGCCCGTCCCAGCCCGTCGACCCGCCACAGCTCGGCACCGGAGCGGGTCGACCGACCAACGGCCACACCGTCGAGCACGGTGATCGCCTGCTCGCCGGCCAGGATGGTGCCGGACGAGTCCAGCGCGGGGGCGGCGATCGGCTCACCGGCGCCTAGCAGCCACCCCCGGCCACCCGCGTCACCCGGCCCGGCGGTCCGCAGCCCCGGGCAGTCCGACCGCCCGGTACGGCAACCGAGCGGTGTCGCCACCAGCCCGTCCGGGCCGTTCGGCGGCCGCCAGCGCTCGCGCACCATGCCGGTCACCGCGTCCCGGAACTCGACCGTGGCCGGGCCGGCGCAGTTGTCGACGCCGATCAGCTGGCCGGAGGAGGTGGTGCCGACGTCGTCGCGGCAGCCTCCGGGCAGGTCGACCCGCCACAGCTCCCGGCCGCCGCTCAGCGCCACCCCGCGCGCCTGGGTGTCTCCGGTGACCACCAGCACCGTCCGGCCGTCCTTGAGGTCGGTGAGGTAGATCCCGCGCGGATCCCAGACCGTTGCCGCCCCGGTACGCCGGACCACCGGCCCACCCCGGGCGGGCACCGGGCCGTCGGCTCGCCAGAGCACCCGCCCGGTCGACGCGTCGAGCGCGACCAGACGGCCGTCGGACCAGCGGCTGACCACGGTCCTGCCGCTGGCCACCACCCCGGTCAGCTCCGCCGGCCAGCGCCGGTACGACCAGTACGGGCTGGTCCGGCGCCGCCCGTCGACCGGCCGGTCGGCATAGACTTGGCGGTGCGCGGCGTACACCCGCAGCCGCGCGTCCACGATCAACGGGGCGACCGGCAGCCGACCGACCACACCGACGGCCGGCTGAGCCGCGGCCGGGTACGTCCCCCGTGCCACCGTGCTCACCTCGGCCGGCGCGAGCACCCGGTGGACGATGACCGCGACCGCCGCGGTGGCGAGCAGCGCCACGACCGCCATCACGAGCCGTCGTCGGCCCTTCGGGAACCCCATGCCGCACCTCCGCCCGGCACCCTACCCAGCGGAACCCGTCGGACCCTGGTCAGGTCGCGCCGACCGGCGGGGACATCGGCGGTGGAACCGGACGGATGAAGGTCAGGCTGCTTCGACGGAGCCGGTGGCGCCGGCCACGAGGGCCAGGTCGGCGAGATCACGCCGAAGCGCCACCTCCACCGCCCGGGCGGCGAGCCCACCGAGCAGCAGCGCCACCACCCGGCCGTACGGGGCGGTCGGCACCGCCTCCTGGGTGACGGTGACCGCCGTGCAGCCACGACGGCGACGCTGGACCGACCGCAGGCTCCAGGTGATCCGGTAGTCCACACCGGCACCGGAGGAACAGAGCACCAGCCGGTGTGGGGCGCGCGCCTCCACCACCAGGAACTCCTCGGTCAGCGTGCCGCCGCCCGGCTGGGTGCGCTCCTCGCGCCACGCGGTGCCGGGCCCGAACGGACCCGGGGTGAGCAGCTCGACCGGGCCGGCGGCGCTCAGCCGGGCCGCACGGCCGGGAAGGTCGGTCAGTAGACGCCAGACGTCGACGGCGTGCGCCTCGATGAACCCGGTAACCGCCACCGTCGACATGCCACCCTCCCGTGTCCTCGACGGTACGCGGGGTAAGGGCCGGACGGGGCCTCCGGGACGGAATTTCCACCGCCCGGAGGCCACGTTGTCCGTTTCGCCCGGCCGATCGGCGGCGGTCAGCGACCGGTACGGCGGTCAGCGATCGAAGCGACCGGCCCGGATCGCGCCGATGAACGCCGTCCATCCCGGCGGGCTGACGGCGAGTGTGGGACCGGCCTGGTCCTTGGAGTCGCGGACCGCGACCAGACCGACGACGTCGACCAGGTTGTCCGCCACCTCCACGCAGAGCCCCTGGTCGTTGGAACGGCTGCTGGTACGCCATACCGCGCCCGCGAAATCGTGCATCGTCCTACCTCCGTGTGCGATGGGGTGCCCCACCGCTGGCAGCCGGGCGCGGCCCGGCCCGTACCGGGCGGCGGGGCGGCGATGGAATCCGCGACGATCAACGGGGTAACCCGGATCGGTGATCGCACAGCCGGTGCGATCATCAGTCCCATCGACGAGACGGTTCCCCGGACGGGCCCACACTGGGTCCAGCACGACCCCCGAACCCGGTCCGACCGGCCGGTCAAGGGGTGCCCGGATCAGCGGGCCGGACGGACCGTCCCGGTGACCTCGCCGAGGGCGACGGTGGTGCCGTCCGGGCCGGGAGCGGTGGCGGTGATGGTCACCGTGTCGCCGTCGGCGAGGAAGGTGCGACTCTCCCCGCCGAGCTTCACCGGCTCTGCCCCGCCCCAGGTCAGCTCCAGGAACGAGCCGACCTGCCCACGGTCCGGGCCGGAGACGGTGCCCGAGGCGTACAGGTCGCCGGTGCGCAGGGACGCGCCGTTGACGGTGAGGTGCGCCAACTGCTGGGCCGGCGTCCAGTACATGGTGGCGAACGGCGGCTCGCTGACCCGCTCGCCGTTCCATTCGACGGCCAGCCGGAGGTCCAGCCCCAGGTGCGGCACGTCCCGCAGGTAGCCGACGACCGGCGGGTCCTGGTCCGGCGCCGGCACGAAGGCGTCAGCGAGCGCGTCGAGTGGCGTCACCCAGGCCGAGATCGAGGTGGCGAAGGACTTGCCCAGGAACGGCCCGAGCGGCTGGTACTCCCAGGCCTGGATGTCCCGCGCCGACCAGTCGTTGACCAGCACCACGCCGAAGACGTGGTCGGCGAAGTCGTCGACGGACACCCGGGCGCCCAGCGGGCTGGGAACGCCGACCACGAAGCCGACCTCAGCCTCGATGTCGAGGCGTACGGACGGGCCGGTGACCGGGCCCTCGGCGGAGGCGCGCTGGCCGGTCGGGCGGATAACCGGCGTCCCGGAGACCACCACCGTGCCGGCCCGCCCGTGGTAGCCGATCGGCAGGTGCTTCCAGTTGGGCAGCAACGGCGGCTGGCCCGGGCGGAAGATCTGCCCGACGTTCGACGCATGGTGCTCGGAGGAGTAGAAGTCGACGTAGTCGGCCACGTCGACCGGGAGCAGCAACTCCACCTCATCCAGCGGCACCAGCAGCGGCTCCACCTCGGCCCGGTGCGCCGGGTCGGTCAGCAGTTCGGTGATCCGCCGCCGCACGGCCGTCCACTGCGGACGGCCCAGCGCCATGAAGTCGTTGAGAGTGGGCCGGCACAGCGTCCCGGCGGCCAGCACCAGCTCGGCGGCCTCCGCCGCGGCCAGGTCGAGCACCCACGAACCGATCCGCACGCCGATCCGCGGCCGACCCCCGTCGGACCGAAACACCCCGTACGGCAGGTTCGTCACCCCGTACGGCGAACCGTCGACACCGGTCACCCAGGTCATGCGTCGTAGCCCCCGTTCACCAGCCCCAGCCGGATCAGATCGGTCAGTGGTTCCAGGATGCTGCACGAGCCGAAGCCGACCCAGAGCGGGCGGAGCGCGTCCAGCCGGCCGTTCGTGCGCTCCAGCAGCGGGCGCGGATCGGTGACGATGAGCAGCTCGGCGACCGTGCCCACGCCGTCGCCCTCGGCGGCCGCCAACGTCGCGGCCAGCACGTTGGCGTAGCCGTGGTGGGTGAACCCGGTCTCCGGGTCGAGGTGGCGGACCGCCTGGTGCAGCCCCGCGGTCAGCTTGAACGGCAGGTCCCGGTCCCGGCAGGCGCAGATAACCGCGGCCAGCTCGGCCGGCGTGGGGAATAGCTCGGCGGCCAACCCACCGGTGCGGAACTTGGCCGCGACCGGCACCCCGTCGGCCCGGGCGGCGGCGAGCGCGTCCAGCGCGCCCGTCAGCCCGAAGGTCAGCGGCAGCTCGGCGTAGACGGCCTCGACGTCGGGCAGGGAATCGGCCACCCGCAGCAGCTCGGCGATGCCGGGCAGCGGATCCTCGCCCCGCCGGGCGACCGCCACCTCGACCTGCCGGGCGGTGACGCCGTCCGGCGCCAGGAACGACAGCGCGAAGGGCAGGTTCCCGATCCCGGTGTCTCCGATCACGCCGACCACCAGGCCCTCGGCGGGGTCGACGAGACCACTCAGCTCGCCCGCGGCGACGGTCGAGGCCGGGACCAGCAGCGGGCCGACCAGGTCGGTGTACCAGGCGGCGCGGTGCCCGCGGTGGGCGGACAGGGCGTCGGGCAGCGCGGCGCTGCCCGGAGGGAAGACGGCGGCGTCATCCACCAGGCCGTCGAGGAGTGCGGGCACCTGCGTTGACACGGAACAAGAATGTACGGGACGCTACAAGGAACGGACAACAGCGTCCGATTATCGGACGCCCCCGGCCGGTTGACGGGACATATCGGGAGGCGAGATGCCGTACTACCGCAGCGTCGGCGAGGTGCCGCGCAAGCGCCACACCCAGTTCCGTCAGCCCGACGGCAGCCTCTACGCCGAGGAGCTGATGGGCCAGGAGGGCTTCTCCTCCGACTCGTCCCTTCTCTACCACCGGCGCGCGCCCACCGCGATCCTGGCTGCCGACGAGTTCACCCCGCCGGCGTTCACCCGGACGCCGAACCTGCCGCTCAAGCCTCGCCACCTGCGCACCCACAAGCTCGACGCCGGCGGTGCCGACCCGGTCCTCGGCCGGCAGTACCTGCTCGCCAACGACGACGTACGGATCGGGTACGTGCTCGCCGACCGGCCGTCGCCACTGTTCCGCGACGCCACCGGCGACCACTGCCTCTACGTCGAGTCGGGGGCGCTGCGGGTCGAGTCCCCGTTCGGCGTGCTGGACGCGGTGGCCGGCGACTACGTCGTCATCCCCACCTCGACCATCCACCGGCTCGTGCCCACCGGCGAGCAGCCCGTCCGGCTGCTCACCGTCGAGGCGTCCGGGCACATCGGCCCGCCCAAGCGCTACCTCTCGGTCCGGGGCCAGTTCCTGGAGCACTCGCCGTACTGCGAGCGCGACGTCCGCGGCCCGGACGCCCCGCTGCTCGTCGACGGCGAGGAGGCGGAGGTGCTGGTCCGGCACCGGCGTGGCTGGACCCGCTACGTCTACGCGAACCACCCGTTCGACGTGGTCGGCTGGGACGGGCACCTCTACCCGTGGGCGTTCTCCATCCACGACTTCGAGCCGATCACGGGCCGGATCCACCAGCCCCCGCCCGTGCACCAGACCTTCCAGGGCCCGAACTTCGTCATCTGCTCGTTCGTTCCCCGCAAGGTCGACTACCACCCGGACTCGATCCCGGTGCCGTACAACCACCACAACGTCGACTCCGACGAGATGCTCTTCTACACCGGCGGCAACTACGAGGCCCGGCGCGGCTCCGGCATCGAGCAGGGCTCGATCTCGCTGCACCCGTCCGGCTTCACCCACGGCCCCCAGCCGGGCGCCGCCGAGCGCTCCATCGGTGCGGACTACTTCGACGAACTGGCCGTCATGGTCGACACCTTCCGCCCGCTGGACCTCTGCGACGCGGCCCCCGCCTGCGAGGACGACGGCTACGCCTGGACGTGGGCGCGTCGCGCCTAGATCACGAGCGGATGGCCGTGCGGGTGAAGATGGCGAATTCGGCGACCGCGGTGGCGGCGATGGCCAGTACGAGCGGCCACGGCGAGCCGACCACCGCGTACACCAGGAGCAGCACCGGCGCGGCCGCCACGGCGTAGATCGCCAGGGCCATCGTCCGGTCCGAGTGCAGCAGGGCGGGTAGGACGGTCCGGGTCAGCCCCGGCAGCCGAGCCGCGAGCTGCCAGACGACGATCGCCCCGGTGAGCGCGGCGAGCACCGCCAGGACGCGGGAGAAGCCGTCGTTCGCCGAGGCGGCGAAGGCCACGACCACCGCGGCCACCAGCGACCAACCAGCGCCGTAGAGCACCAGACGATGCAGGCCGTACGCGATGGTCCGCCCGGAGTCCATCCGGCGCGGGCTGATCGTGGCCGCCTCGGCGAGGTGTTCCAACGCCTCCGACCAGCGGCGCTGCTCCAGCCGGATGACACCCACGTCGTGCCGGGCGTCGGCGAGGCGCGGGTCGAGCCGCAGCGCCTCGCGGTAGGCCCGCTCGGCCAGGTCGAACAGCTCCAGCCGGGCCGCCACCAGGCCGAGCACCAGGTGCGCCTGCGGTTCGTCCGGGGTCAGCTCGACCCCGCGCCAGGCCGCGTTCAGCGCCGGCTGGCCGTTGCGCGAATCGGCCAGGAGCGCCGCCGCGCTGCGCTGGGCGTACGCGTCCGCCGGGCCGAGCGCGAGGAGCTGGTCGGCGGTGGCGGCCGACTCGGCGTAGCGCTCCAGGTCGGCCAGCGCCATGCCCCGGGCGACCAGCGGCGGGAGTGCCTCCGGTGCGGCGGCCACGGCCGCGTCGGCGGCGGTGAGCGCGTCGACCGGCCGGCCGGCCGCCAGGTGTACGCGGGCCAGCATGGTGAGCGCTTCCGGGTCGTCGGGCTTCAGCGCGAGCCCATAGGTCAGTTCCCCGGCCGCCTCGTCGTGGCGACCGAGTTCGGCGAGGAGCTGGGCGCGCTCGAGGTAGCCGTCGGCGGCGGAACGGTCGGAGGCGGGGTCGCTGGACATCGCGGCGAGCCTAGGTGGCCGGCGCGTCGTACACCAGGGCCACCGCGATGCCGGCGAGCCCTTCCTCGCGGCCGGTGAAGCCGAGCCCGTCGGTGGTCGCGGCGGAGACGGTGACCGGGGCACCGACGGCAGCGGAGAGAACCTGCTGGGCCTCCGCGCGGCGCCGGCCGATCTTGGGTCGGTTGCCGACGATCTGCACGGAGACGTTGCCGATCTCCAGGCCGGCGGCCCGCACCCGGCGTGCCGTCTCGGTCAGCAGGGCCACCCCGGACGCGCCCGCCCACTCCGGCTGGCCCACCCCGAAGGCGGAACCGAGATCACCCAGACCGGCGGCGGAGAGCAGCGCGTTGCAGGCGGCGTGCGCGGCCACGTCGGCGTCCGAGTGCCCGGCGAGGCCGTCCTGGTCGGGCCAGAGCAGGCCGGCCACCCAGCAGGGCCGGCCGGGCTCGAACGCGTGCACGTCGGTGCCGACGGCCACCCGGGGAACGATCATGAACCGAGGGTACGCGTCAATCGGCGGCCGCGAGCAGATGCTCGGCCAGCGCGAGGTCGAACGGGCGAGTGATCTTCAGCGCGTACTCCGAGCCGGGCACGCAGCTCACCGCGATGCCCTGCTTCTCGACCAGCCCGGCGTCGTCGGTGAGCGGATCGCCGGCCGCGGCGTGCGCGGCAGTGAGCACGGACCGGCGGAAGCCCTGCGGTGTCTGCACCGCGCGCAGGGCGGACCGGTCCACGGTGCCGAGCACCACCTCGTCGGCGCCGACCTCCTTGATCGTGTCGACGACCGGCAGCACCGGGATGACCGCGTCCCGCCCGTCGCGGACAGCCGCCGCGACGGACTCCACCAGCTCCGGCGGCGTCAGCGCACGGGCGGCGTCGTGCACCAGGATGATCGTCGGACCGGCGGGCACCGCGGCCAGCGCGGCGGCCACCGACGCCTGCCGCTCCGCGCCGCCAGGCACCACGGTCACCGGGGCGACCGGTGCGAGCAACTCGCGGACGGCCGTCACCTCGGCAGCCGGGGCGGCCACCACGATCGTGTGCACCGAGGGTGCGGCGGCCAGCCGGCGCACGGCGTGCACCAGCAGCGGCTCCCCGGCGAGCAGGCGCAGCGCCTTGGGTCGGCCGGGGCCGAGCCGTACGCCGGCACCCGCCGCAGGCACGAGGACCGCGACGTCACCGCGCGGATTCAGCTGCGCGGTCACGTCGCGGTCCTCGGTGGTTTCTTCGCTACGAATTGGGTACGACGATGCTGTGCGGACTAGGCCTCGGTGAGCACCTTGTCGAGCAGCGTCTCCGCCTCGTCCTTGGTGCTCTTCTCCGCCAGCGCGACCTCGCCGACGAGGATGTCACGGGCCTTGGCGAGCATCCGCTTCTCGCCCGCGGAAAGGCCCCGCTCCCGCTCCCGACGCCACAGGTCACGCACGACCTCGGCGACCTTCAGCGGGTTGCCGGAGGCCAGCTTCTCCAGGTTGGCCTTGTAACGCCGCGACCAATTGGTCGGCTCCTCGGTGTGCGGTGCCCGAAGAACGTCGAAGACCTTGCCGAGGCCCTCTTCGCCGACCACCTCACGCACGCCCACGATCTCGGCGTTCTCGGCCGGCACCCGGACCGTCAGGTCACCCTGCGCGACCCTCAGGACGAGGTACTGCTTAGGCTCGCCCTTGATGACCCGAGTCTCGATTGCCTCGATGAGTGCGGCCCCGTGGTGGGGGTAAACAACGGTCTCGCCGACACTGAAAACCATAGGTTCGAAACCCCTTTCGCTGTGTCTAGGGTAACACGGTCAGGCACCGATGTCTCACCGATGTCCTGACCGTTGGCGCAGCTCAGGGGCCCTGTGAGAGGTCTTTCTTCAGCTTGACAGGCGGTCAAACCGATGGTTCGAACACGCTCCGTAACGCACGGATGACTTCCCGGTACGGGTGAACAGAACGTCGAGATCAAGGGCTATGCGCTCACCTCATGGTATCCCGCCGGGCGGGACCGCGCCCAGGTGTAGCGGGAGGTGCCCCCGGTGCGGGACGCTGGAGGCAGCACCACACTCCGCTCTCGAGACGCTGCCAGGGGGTCCGATGGGCAAGCCGGACGCAGAGGGCCACGGGCTGCCCGACCTGCCACCCGAGTGGGGTCGGGTGGTCGTCCCCGACGACGCGTCCGCACTCGCCACCGAGGCCGCCCAGATCCGCCGTGAGCTGCGCCGGACCACCGGCCTACCGGGTGGGCACCGCGCCATGGCCCTGCCACTGCTGATCCTGCTGGTGGCCGTGCTCACCACACTGGCCGGCCTGCTGGCGGTCACCTGGCCGCGCGCCAACCGTGGCGCCGACCGCCCGACCCCGGCTCCCTACGCGCCACCCGCGCCCCTCGCCGGGCGGGCGCTGCCCGCGCTGGACCTGGTCGACGCCGGCCAGTCACCGGTACCCCTGCGCGGCCTACTGCCCGCCATGATCATCCTGGTGGACGGCTGCCCGTGCGCGGACCGGGTGGCCGAGGCCGTGGCGGCGGCGCCCGCCGGGGTGGCCGTGGTCACCGTCAGCGGAGGGCGGGCGGTTACCGCCCCACCGCCGGTCGGGCGGGACGTCCGCGCCCTGGCCGACCCCGCTGGCGGGCTGCGCTCGTTCCTGGGCGAGCCGGCGCGCAACGACACCGCGACCGCACTGCTGGTCGACCGCGCCGGCGTGGTGACCCGGGTGCTACCCGAAGTGGGGCCGGTCGACGCGTACCGGGAGGACCTGACCGCCCTCGCCCGCTGAGGTGGCCTCGCCGGACGGCCCGGCCAGCGAACGCCGGACGTACGGCTCGGGTCAGGACAGCTCGACGAATTGAGCCTCGACGTCGACCGGCTCCTCGCCGGCCGTCGACAGCGACACCCGGATCGGGCCACCGATCGCGTCGACGTCGGCCATGTTGAGCGCGCCGTCACAGTCGATCCGGGACGGTCCCGTCAGCCGCGCGCCGGTGACCACCACCAGCATGCCGCCCGGCCGGGTGCAGCGGTACTGCAGCAGATAGCGGCCGCCGTCGCCCGAGGCCTCCCGGATCACGCTCTTTCCAGGGGTGAGCGTCGCCCGCTCCCGCCAGATCGTCGCGCTGAATCCGGGCAGCCCGTCCGCCGGGTCCCCCTGGGATACGAACTCATCCGCGGGGCCGTCAAGGTCGGTGATCCTGCCCGTCTCCGGGTCGATCCACACCGACGAGGTCTCCCCCTCGCGGGCGATCACACTCGTCTCCGAATCCAGCTGCACCGTGCGCCGCACGTCGGGCACGCCGGAAGGCGTGCCACTTCCCGGCCCGATCTCGTCCGGCCGGACGGTCGGGGTGGGAGCCGGCTGGGCCGTCGCAGCGGGCGCGGCGGCACGCCACCACCAGCCGCCGACGGCCAGGGCGGCCAGGGCCACCCCGACCAGCGCCGCCGAACGCAGCCGGTCGTCCGCCGCAGCATCCATGCGGCGAGCGTACCGGCCGGGTCGCGCGGCGATCAGCCCTGTCGATCGAGCAGCACGGCGTACAGGGTGAGGCCGGGACCGAACGCCAGCATGACGATCCGCCGGGGCGCCGCCGTCGCGCGGCTCAGCCGATCGAGGATCAGCAGCACGGTCGGGGAGGAGCAGTTGCCGTGCTCGTCGAGCGTCGCCCGGGACGCCGCCAGCGCCTGCGGCGGGAGGGCCAGCTCCCGCTCGACCACGTTGAGGATGCGCGGCCCGCCCGGGTGCACCGCCCAGCCGTCCACCTCGGAGACCGTGGTGCCGTGCCGGGCCAGCAGGTCGTCGACCAGCCCACGGACGTGCCGGGAGAGCACCTGCGGCACCTTCGGCGACAACCCCATCCGGAAGCCCGCGTCGGTGACGTCCCACGTCATGTGGTCGGCGGTGGACGTGTCGGTGATCGAGGTGACCTCACGCATGACGTACCCCGGGCCGCCCGGCATCACCACGGCGGCGACCGCGGCGTCCGAGAAGAGCGCATGCGAGACGATCTGCTGGGTGTCCACCCGGGCGCTGGACGGCTGGATGTGCAGGCTCGTCAGCTCCGCGCAGAGCAGCAACGCTGGACGGCCCCGGGCGGTGACGAAGTCGCTCGCCGCGCCCAGCCCCGGCAGCGCCGCGTAACAGCCCATGTGACCGACGAACATCCGCTGGGTGTCCGGAGCCATGCCGAGATCCCGGGCGAGCAGGATGTCGAGCCCGGGGGTGGCGTACCCGGTGCAGGAACAGACGATGAACAGCCCGATGTCGCCGGCGCCCAGCCCGGCCGCGGTCAGCGCACGGCCGACCGCCTCCTTGCCCAGCGGCAGCGCCTCCACCTGGTAGCGGCGCATCCGGCGTTCGGTCGGCCAGTCCGAGACGTCCTCCAGCAGGGGATTGACCGCGGCCTGTCGGCGCGTCACCCCCGAGTTCGCGAAGATCCGCTGGGCCAACGACCGGGTGGTGCCGGAGAAGTGCCGGGAGAAGAAGCCCTCCCACAACTCGTCCTGCGAAGCGGACGGCGGCTGTGCCGTCCCGAGCCCCGCGATCACTGGTACGGCCACGATCCCCACCTCTCGTCCGACCCGATCCTCCCCCGACTCCTCCCCCCCGGCCATCCCGGCCAGCCGATCCCCCGCGCCGGTCCAGCCGCACCGGCTCACCAACGTGGGGCCGATCCGTCACGGTCCGGATCCCCGCCCAGCGCGGCAATACCGAGCCAGTCGGCGCAGACGTCCGACGTGGCCGGATGCAGCGAGCCGCAGCGGGCGTCCCGGTAGAGACGCTCCAACGGGTGGCCGCGCCGCGTCGCCGAGGTGCCCGCCGCCTCCAGCATCGACGCCGCCACCTCGGCGGCCGTGGTGCCGGCGAGCAGCTTCGCCCGCCACACCCAACGGTTGGTCTCCGCGTCACCCGGCGTCTCGTCCACCCGGCGGGCCGCCTCGGCCACCACCAGCTGGGCCGCCGCCGTGGCCGCGTCCGCCCGCCCCAACCGCGCGCGCACGGCCGGCAGACCGGCCAGGTTGCGGGCGTTGAGGTGCTCGGCCGCCGCGTCGATCGCCGCCCGGGCCACCCCCACGTAGACCGCCGCGTAGCTGGCCACCAACCAGTGCGGCATCAGCTGGGCGACCACCAGGGCGAGCCCCTCCACTCCGCCCAGCAGCCGGTCGGCCGGCACCGTGACGTCCAGGTGCAGGTCGTGCGACGAGGTGGCGCGCATGCCGAGCGCGTCCCAGGTCGGCTCGACGGTCAGGCCCTCCGGGCCGGCAGGCACCAGGAACTGGGAGACCACCGACTGGTCCGCGGTGCTGCGCGCGGCCACCAGGTAACCGTCGGCGTGCCCGGCGCCGGAGCAGAAGGTCTTGCTGCCCTTGAGGCGCCAGCCCGCATCGGTCGCCTCGTAGACCGTGCTCAGCTGGGAGAGCCGGGCCCCGGCGCCGCGCTCGCTCATCGCCACCGCGTACCAGGAGCCCTGCGCCGCGGCGGTGAGCAGCCGGTCCCGGGCGGCCAGCGCCTCGTCCGGCACGCCCAGCGCCTCGGCCAACTCCTCGGTGACCGCGCCCAACGCGCCGGTCACCGAGGCGTGCATGTTGAACACCAGGGCGGTCGCGCCGTTGCCTCGGGCAAGTTCGGTCGCCACCGCGGCGTACTCGGCGAAGCTGGCGCCCAGGCCACCCAACGACCGGGGCACCATCAACCCGAACAGGCCGGCCTCCCGCAGGTCACGGAAGTCCTCGACCGGAAAGGAGCCGTCCCGGTCGTGTTCCGCCGCCCGCGCGGCGAACCGCGGCGCCAACCGGCGGGCCGCCTCCAGCGCGTGCACCGTCATATTGCCCCCTTCTCGGCGTCCCTTACCCCCGCCACGGCCCGACTATCCGTTGCGGACCCCCCGGCCCTGGTATAGCACCGAGGTGGACCGGGTCGGCACGATGCGCGGAGCACGGCCGGTGGCCGCCGCACCGGGCCTCCGGGCGGCGCGGGCCCGCCGCAACAGCCAGGTGACCAGGCCACCGACCTGAGGTCGGATGCCGCGCAGCCGCAACACGACGCCATGCCGCTCGCACTCGGCCACCAGCGCCCGGGCATCCACGAACAACTGTGGATCGTGGATGCCGCGCGGCACGGTCGGCAGTCGCTCGGCGATGCGCACCGCGACCAGCCGGGCCAGTGCGGTGTCGTTCAGGGTGTCCAGCACCAGCAGCCCACCCGGGCGCAGCAGCCGGCACGCCTCGGCCACCGCGCGCGGCCAGGCCGGGACGTGTTCGAGCAGCTCACCTGCGGAAACCACGTCGGCGCAGCCATCGGCGAGCGGGACCGCGGTGACGTCGGCCTGGATCACGCGCACCCCGTGCCCGGCTGCCTGGACCAGCGCCGAGCGGGTCAGGTCGACCCCGACGTGCCGGTATCCCTTGCCAGCCAGGTGCGGCGCGAGCAGCCCGGCACCGCAGCCCAGGTCGACCAGGAGCGCGTCAGGGCGGGCAGCCGGTGGCACCAGTGCCGCGCGGGCCTCGGCGAGCCAGTGCAGCATCGCGAACGCGCCATCCGGCCGCCACCACTCACCGGCCAGATCGTCGTACTGGCGCGGATCGTTGCGCGGCAGCACCCGGGGGCCGGTGGACGCCGCGGCCGCAGCCACGTCTCGCATGGCTCCGAGCGTGGCACGACTGCTCGGTAACGACCAGACTTCCCTTATGTCGTCGAGGGTGTTAGGGCTGGTCAGGGCGAGCCATCCGGAACCGGCCGCGGCGGTGACCACAGTGGCGGGTCTGCTGGCCTGGGGAGTGGGGCACCGGCCGGCCGGAATCGCCTCGGTGGTGCTCGCGGTGCTGGCCAGCCAGCTCGCCGTGGGCTGGACCAACGACGCGCTGGACGCCGAACGGGACGCCACGGTGGGGCGTACCGACAAGCCGGTCGCCACCGGCGCGGTCGGCCGCCGCACCACGGCCTGGGCCGCGGCGGCGGCCGCGGTGGCCTGCCCGCTGCTGGCGCTGACCACGAACCCCACGGCGGCGTTCTGGCTCACCGTCGCCCTGGTCTCCGCGCTGCTCTACGACTGGCCGCTCAAGGCCACCGCGTTCTCGGTGCTGCCGTACGCGGTCTCCTTCGGCGCGCTGCCCGCCTTCGTGGTGCTGGGGCTGCCCGACGAGCCGACCCCGCCGGCCTGGCTGCTGGCGGCGGCCGCCTGCCTGGGTGCCGGGGCGCACTTCGCCAACGTCCTGCCTGACCTGGCCGACGACGCCCGCACCGGGGTGCGGGGCCTGCCGCACCGGTTGGGCCCAACCGGCAGCCGGGCCGCCGCGGCCGGGTTGCTCCTCGCGGCGACCGCGGCCCTGGTCCTCGGGCCGCCCGGGCCACCGTCGGTGATCGGGATGACGGCGGTGGGCGCGGCCGCCGTGGTGCCGGCGCTGGGCTGGTACGCCGGGCGCTCGGCGGTCCGGGCCGGCCGCCGGCCGGTGGCCGCCTTCCGGGCGGTGATGCTGGTGGCCCTCATCGACGTGGTCCTGCTGGTGGTGAGCGGTCGGGTGGTGTGACCGGCACCCGGGAAGGTGGCATTGCCCGGGTCCGCGTGCGGGCCTCGATCAGCTCCAACTACCCTGGAGCGCGGTCTGCGCGGGTATGGCCACCGTGCCCGGCGTACGGCCGGGTGGGGATCGTGACGAGGAGGACCGACGTGACGCGCTCGATCAGGGGATCCCGGCGGGCGGCCCTGTTGCTGTCCGGGATTGCGGTGACGACCAGCCTGCTGGCGTCCGGGTGCGGCGCCGGCCAGATCGCCGAGACCGCCAAGAAGGCGACGTCGGTCCAGGGCGTGAACCTCTCGTCCGGCAACGGCGTCTTCGCGGTGCGTGGCCTGCTGGTCGAGTACCCGGGCACCGAGGGCTACCGGGCTGGGCAGGACGCAACACTCAACGCCGTGATCTACAACGACTCGAAGGACACGGTGACGGTCACCGTCACCACCGAGAGCGCCCGCGAGGTCGTGATCAGCGGCGGCTCGGAGAGCCCGTCGCCGTCCGCCTCCGAGTCGGCCTCCGCCAGCCCGTCCGCCTCCGACTCCGGCTCGGCCAGCCCGTCGGCGACCCCGTCGGAGACCGGATCGTCCTCGGCCACCCCGTCCGCCCCGGAGTCCGCGCGGGCGTCCGGCTCGGCCAGCCCCTCCACTCCGGGTCAGCCCGCCCGGATCGAGCTGGCTCCGCTGAGCTACCTCCAGCTCAACTCCGAGGCCACCCAGCAGCTCCGGCTGATCGGCCTGACCGAGGCGCTGCGCTCCGGCCAGAACGTCGTCGTGACCTTCGACTTCGGTAACGGCAACACGCTCACCGGCCCCGCGCCGGTCGCGGTGCCGCTCACCCCGGCAGCGCCCCCCTCGCCGATCATCGAGCGCGAGGGCGGCTACGAGGGTGACGAGGGCGGCACGACCCACGGCTGACCCGAGCGACATCGACAAACGCCCCGGCGTGGTGACCACCACGCCGGGGTGTTTTCGTCGTACGCGAGGGCTAGCGTCCTGATGTGACCACCTCCCGATCGACCCCTCCGCGCGGCGGCACGGCCAGCGGCGCCCGCGGTCGGTCCACCGCCCGCGAGCCACGCCCGGCCTACGAGTGCGACGCCTGTGGCCACCAGCCGCCGAAGTGGGTGGGGCGCTGCCCGGAATGCGGCGAGTGGGGCTCGGTGGTCGAGTGCACGGTGACCGGCCCGACGGTCTCCGGTCGGGTGGTCAGCTCCCGGCTTCCCGCCGAGCCGGCCCGACCGATCGCCACCATCAGCGCCGCACCGGCCCGCGCCCGGCCCACCGGGGTGAGCGAGCTCGACCGGGTGCTCGGCGGCGGCCTGGTCCCGGGCGCGGTGGTGCTGCTCGCCGGCGAGCCGGGCGTGGGCAAGTCCACCCTGCTGCTGGACGTGGCGCAGCAGTGGGCCGTCGGCGCCGGCAGCCCGTCGCTCGTGGTCAGCGGCGAAGAGTCGGTCAGTCAGGTACGCCTCCGCGCCGAGCGGATGGGCACCCTGCACGACCAGCTCTACCTCGCGGCGGAGAGCGACCTGGCGGCGGTGCTCGGGCACCTCGACGCGGTCAAGCCGGGCCTGCTGGTGCTCGACTCGGTGCAGACCATCTCGACGACCGGCACCGAGGGGGTGCCCGGTGGGGTGACCCAGGTCCGGGCGGTCACCTCGGCGCTGGTCTCGGTCGCCAAGGAGCGGGGCATCGCCACGGTGCTGGTCGGGCACGTCACCAAGGACGGCCAGGTCGCCGGCCCCCGGGTGCTGGAGCACCTGGTCGACGTGGTGCTGCACTTCGAGGGCGACAAGCACTCGTCGCTGCGGCTCGTGCGCGGCGTCAAGAACCGGTTCGGCGCGGCCGACGAGGTCGGCTGCTTCGAGATGCACGAGGGCGGCATCAGCAGCCTCGCCGACCCGTCCGGGCTGTTCCTGACCCGTTACTCCGAGCCGGTGCCGGGCACCTGCGTGACGGTGGCGATGGAGGGGCGCCGCGCCCTGGTCACCGAGGTGCAGGCACTTATCGGCGCGACGGTCGCCGGCTCGCCCCGGCGTACGGTCTCCGGCCTCGACTCGGCCCGGCTGGCGATGGTGCTCGCGGTGCTGCAACGCCGCACCGAGCGGCTCACCCTGCACGACCGGGAGGTCTTCGCGGCCACCGTGGGCGGAATCCGCGTGGTGGAGCCGGCCGCCGACCTGGCGGTCGCGCTGGCGGTCGCGTCCGGCGGGCTCAACCTGGCCATCGCGCCGCACCTGGTGGCGATCGGCGAGGTGGGGCTGACCGGCGAGGTGCGCCGGGTCGGGGCGGTGCCGCGCCGGTTGGCCGAGGCGGCCCGGCTCGGGTTCAAGGTGGCCCTGGTCCCGCCCGGCTGCGGCCCGGCCAGCACCGGTGCCGGTCCCGAACAGATGCGGGTGACCGAGGTCACGGACGTCCGCTCGGCGTTGCACCATGCCGCTCGTGCGTCCGCCGAGTGACCCACCGTGTCGACGGGGACGGCGATACCGGACAGCACGCCGCAAGCGGGAAACGGCTGAAGGGGCGGCATCGTGACACATCACAGTAACCACGACAGCACCCACCGCACGGCAGTCCGTAGACTGTGCCCGTGCCGATCGACCGCGATACCACCAAGCCTGCCGGCGCGCCGCCCCACGCCCGCACCGGCGGCGTGGGCTCGCCCGCCCGCACGATCAGTGTCAGCGTGACCGCGGGAGCCGCCGGGAGCGCCGGGGACCCGCTGCGGGCGAACCTCGCCCTGATGGCACCCGGCACCGCGCTGCGGGACGGGTTAGAGCGCATTCTGCGCGGCCGCACCGGCGCGCTCATCGTGCTCGGCTACGACAAGGTCGTCGAGGGCCTGTGCACCGGCGGCTTCCCCCTGGACGTGGAGTTCTCCGCGACCCGGGTGCGGGAGCTCTGCAAGATGGATGGCGCGGTCGTGCTCTCCAGCGACGGCACCCGGATCGTCCGGGCGGCCGTGCACCTGATGCCCGACCCGTCCATCCCGACGGAGGAGTCCGGCACCCGGCACCGCACGGCCGAGCGGGTGGCCCGGCAGACCGGCTATCCGGTCATCTCGGTCAGCCAGTCGATGCGGATCATCAGCCTCTACGTCAACGGTCAGCGGCACGTGCTCGACGACTCGGCGGCCATCCTCTCCAGAGCCAACCAGGCGCTGGCCACCCTGGAGCGCTACAAGCTCCGGCTGGACGAGGTCTCCGGGACGCTCTCCGCTCTGGAGATCGAGGACCTGGTCACCGTGCGGGACGCGGTGGCGGTGGTGCAGCGACTGGAGATGGTCCGCCGGATCGCCGACGAGATCGCCGGCTACGTGGTCGAGCTGGGCACCGACGGCCGTCTGCTCGCCCTCCAGCTCGACGAGCTGATGGCCGGCGTGGACGCCGACCGGACGCTGGTCATCCGGGACTACCTCCCGGTCGGCCGCAAGTCCCGCACTCTGGACGAGGCGCTGGTCGAGCTGGACCTGCTCGGCGCCACCGAGCTGATCGACCTGGTGTCGGTGGCCAAGGCCATCGGTTACCCGGCCGCATCGGACGCGCTGGACGCCGCGGTCAGCCCTCGGGGCTTCCGGCTGCTGGCCAAGGTGCCCCGGCTGCCGGTGCCGGTGGTCGACCGGCTGGTGGTGCACTTCGGCAGCCTCCAGCGGCTGCTGGGCGCCACGGTGGAGGACCTGCAGGCAGTCGAGGGGGTCGGCGATGCCCGGGCCCGGGGTGTCCGCGAGGGGCTGTCCCGGCTCGCCGAGGCATCAATCCTGGAGCGGTACGTCTGACCCGGCTCAGCCGGTGACTGTGACCTTTACCGGCGCGCTGAGCTTGGTGCCGACCCGGGCGAACACCTGGTACGTCCCGACCGGCGGGAAGGGGCCGGCGGCCAGCCCACTGCCGTCGCAGCGGGTGGTGTCCCGCCCGTTCCAGCCCACCTCGTAGGAACGCTCGAAGTTCGGGGTGAAGGACTGCACGTCCGAACCCTTGACCTTGCCGCAGGTGTCCGACGACCACACCTTCTCGGCCCCGGACTTGATGAAGATCTCCTGAAGGTCGGCACCGACGTTCCGGCTGCACGTCCGGTCCGAGGTGTTCTTGATCTTGAGCTTCAGGTCGACGACCGCTCCGCGTTGAACGGAGGTGGGCCGTGCCACCGAGGTCACGCTGATCTCCGCATCGGTGCAGGTGCCGTCGTCCACCGACCCGGCAGCCGAGCCCGGTGGCGGGTCGTTGCTGGTGGTCTCCGGGCTCGGACTCCCGTTGTCAGGATCGTCGGACGCTGGCGGAGCGCCGGTCTGCGGGGTCAACACCGGCCCGCCGGGACCCGGGCTCGCGGCGGACGTCGGAGCAGACGTCGGCGTCTCCCCCGCCTGCGGCCGACCGTCGGAGCGACCCGAGCCGGTGCACGAGTAGAGCAGGACAATCAGGAAGAGAAGCCCCGCTCCGAGTACGACGGCGCGACGCCGCCAGTACACGGCGGGTGGCAGGGGGCCGACCGTCAGACGCATGATGCCTCCCACCGTAGCGGCGCTGCGCCCCCCAGCCCGCCGCGACGCGCCGGAGCGCCGCCGGCACCACCCGGTAACCGTCCACTGAGGACGACCTTGTCGATCGTCCGGCGCACCGTCAGAGGTAGACCTTGCGCTGATAGACGGCGTGTGCGCCGGCCACCCGGTCGAGGAAGAGCAGCCCGGCGCAGTGGTCGATCTCGTGCTGCAACGCGCGCGCCTCGAAGCCGTCGGTCACCAGACGGACCGGTTCCCCGCTGCCCGGCAGGTCGCCCTCCACCACCAACCGGCTGGCCCGCTTCACGTCCCCGGTCAGGTCCGGCACCGACATGCAGCCCTCCCGGCCTGGTTTCCACCGGGTCGCCTCGACCACCCGGGCGTTGCAGAGCACGAAGGTGCCGTGCACGGTGACGGCCTTCGGATGCCCGGTCACGTCGACGGCGAACACCCGGGCCGCCACCCCGATCTGCGGTGCGGCCAGGCCGACGCAACCCGGCGACACCCGCATGGTGGCGACGAGGTCGGCGGCCAACCGGACGGTGTCCCCCGCGGTTGGATCGACCTCGCCGCCGGCCCGGCTCAGCACCGGGTGCGGGGCCGACACCACCGCGCGCACCTCGCCCGGCTCGGCCAGCGACTCCGGCGTCCAGTCGCCCAGGCCGACGTACGTCCCGACGTTCCAGTCAGTGCCCGGGTCGCTCCGCTCGCCGGTCACAGCAGATCCGGATCCGCCGGCCGGAGGGTGACCTCGACCCCCAGCTCGGCAGCCGTCCGATGCAACCGGTCGGTCAGCCCGTCGGCGACGCCGGCCGGCAACTCCACCTCAGCCAGCACCACGTAGAGCGAGCCGGCCAACCGGGTACTCAGGTCGGTGACGTTCCCGCCGGCGTCCACCAGCACCCGGGTCATCGCCGCGACGATGCCCATCCGGTCCGACCCGTGCACCGCCATCACGTACGGCTCGCCCACCGGGGCCACCTCACCGTCCGGGATGACCGCGCGTACCGTCGCCAGAAGCTGACCCTCGGCGGCCAGCGGCGCCAGCGCCGCCTCGACCTCGGTGGCGGCCGGACCGGTGCAGATGAGGGTCATCGCGAAGTGCCCCCGCAACCGGGTCATCGTGCTGTCGGTGAGATTGGCGCCCAGTCGGGCCAGCACCTCGGCGACGTCGGCCACGATGCCCGGCCGGTCCCGACCGATGACGGTGATCGCGAGCTCGTTCATCCGGGCATTCTGCCCGATCCGTCGGCCGCCGCCGTGACACCCCGCCCGAGCCGCCCATCCAGCGGGAACGCGCCGCGTGACATCATCGACGGCGCGATGACTCAACCCGATTTCGCCACTCTGATCAGCCAGTGGTACCGACAGCACGCCCGTGACCTGCCGTGGCGCGAGCCCGGGGTCAGCCCGTGGGCCATTCTGGTCAGCGAGGTCATGCTCCAGCAGACGCCGGTGGTCCGGGTGGTCCCCGCCTGGCAGGCGTGGTTGGCCCGCTGGCCGGACCCGGCCGCGCTGGCGGCGGACAGCCCGGCCGAGGCGATCCGGATGTGGGGGCGCCTCGGCTACCCCCGCCGGGCGGTCCGGCTGCGGGAGTGCGCGGTCGCGATCGTGGACCGGCACGGCGGCCAGGTGCCGGACCGACTGGAGCAGCTTTTGGCGCTGCCCGGGGTCGGCACGTACACGGCGCGGGCGGTGGCCGCGTTCGCGTACGGGCAGCGGCACCCGGTGGTCGACACGAATGTGCGCCGGGTGGTCTGCCGGGCGGTGGCCGGCGAACCGGACGCGGGGGCGGCCACCCGGCCCGCCGACCTGGTCGCGACCGAGGAGCTGCTGCCCGCCGAGCCGGCCGCAGCGGCCCTGGCCAGCGCGGCGTTCATGGAGCTGGGCGCGGTGATCTGCACGGCCCGTTCACCGCGCTGCACGGCCTGCCCGGTCGAGTCGGTCTGCGCGTGGAGGGCCTCCGGGCAGGAGGCGCCGGCCGGACCCACACGCCGCCCCCAGCGGTACGCGGGCACCGACCGGCAGGTACGCGGGCTGCTGCTCGGGGTGCTCCGAGAGAACACCGGACCGGTGCCGCACCAGCGGCTGGACCAGGTCTGGACCGACGACGTGCAGCGCGCCCGGGCCCTGGCCGGCCTGGTTCAGGACGGGCTGGTGGAAGCGGTCGGGGCCGACTCCTTCCGCCTCGCCGGCGACGGCCCGTCCCTACCCGCCTGATCACCTCCGCCGACGCGGCCGGGGCGAGGTCGGCAACGAGCGCTATACCTCAGAGGCATATTCATACCTCTGAGGTATAGCGCCAAAGACAGTGACCGCCACCCGGTGGGGGCCGCATCGGACGGACACCAACCGCCGAGGGGTGGAAGCCGCGCACACGGCAAGGACACGGGGACAGCAAAAAAAGCGGGGCCCCGGTGGGGCGCCGCCCCGGGGCCCCCCCCCACAATGGGGTTGTGTTTATAGAAACCGCCGAAAGGGAAATCGGGGGGTATGGTAAAAATGTTAATAA
>NZ_JBSFYQ010000047.1:0-47286 GCF_053599855.1 Micromonospora sp. NPDC005161 | reverse complement strand
CTGGTCGCCCAGCACTGGAACAGCTGACCCCACCGCACACTGACCGCTGGCCGGCACCCCCACCCCGGGTGCCGGCCAGCGGCATACCCACGACCAGATCTTGGACAGTTCCCGTCACCCGCGAACGGAAACTGTCCAAGATTCGCAGGTCACGACGGGGGCGCCGGGCGGGGGAACAAGGGCGGGCCGCGGCTGGTTGTGGACAGTGTCGGTGTGATCCAGTGTCCCCGGGCCTCACCTAACATCGCCCTCGCGGAATACCGTTCGGCTGGAACCGCGTCGCACCACTCGCCGAGAGGCGACCTGCACACCGACACCAACGCCGCCCCCAGCCCACCAGCCGGGGGCGGCGTTGTGTGCGTCAGTTGCCGGTTCCTCGGTTCGCGAACATGCCTCGGTTGACCTATGTTCATGGGGTCGCTCGCGTGGGAGGGGGTGTCGGGGATGGGTCTGCGGACCTTCATCGAGGGTTGGCCGGTCTACCGGCAGCTCACCGGCACGGACCCGCTGGGTCGGGGCGCTGCGGCGCAGTCTGCCCGCTCGGCGGAGTTGACCGCCCGCACCGAGGACGCCGACAGCGTGGCCCGCTCGGTCTGCCCGTACTGCGCGGTGGGTTGCGGTCAGCGGGTGTTCGTGAAGGACGGGCAGGTCACCCAGATCGAGGGCGACCCGGACAGCCCGATCTCGCGGGGCCGGCTCTGTCCGAAGGGTTCGGCCAGCAAGAGCCTGGTGACCAGCCCGTTGCGGCAGACGAAGGTTCGCTACCGCCGGCCGTACTCCACGCAGTGGGAGGATCTGGAGCTCGACACCGCGCTCGACATGATCGCCGACCGGATGCTTGCCGCCCGCGCGCAGACCTGGGAGGACGTCGACGGCGAGGGCCGGCCGCTCAACAGGACGCTGGGCATCTCCAGTCTGGGTGGGGCGACGCTGGACAACGAGGAGAACTACCTCATCAAGAAGTTGTTCACCGCGATGGGGGCGCTCCAGATCGAGAACCAGGCCCGTATTTGACACTCCGCCACCGTCCCCGGTCTGGGGGCCAGCTTCGGTCGTGGCGGTGCGACGGATTTTCAGCAGGACATCGCCAACGCTGACGTCATCGTCATCCAGGGTTCGAACATGGCCGAGGCGCACCCGGTGGGCTTCCAGTGGGTGATGGAGGCCAAGCGTCGGGGCGCGAAGGTCTTCCACGTCGACCCCCGCTTCACCCGGACCAGCGCGGTGGCGGACGCCTACCTGCCGATCCGGGCGGGCACCGACATTGCCCTGCTGGGCGGGGTGGTGCGGTACATCCTGGACAACGAGCTGGACTTCCGGGAGTACGTGCTGTCGTACACCAACGCGGCGACGATCGTCAGCGAGCAGTTCACCGACACCGAGGAAGGCGACGGGTTCTTCTCCGGCTTCGACCCGGCGACTGGCAGCTACGTGCAGGACAGCTGGCAGTACGAGGGGCACGAGGACTCGTCCGGCAGCGGCCACACCGCGAAGGAGCGGGACTCCGCCGCCGGCCTGCGCCATGAGTCGCACGGCGCGGAGGTGGGCGGGCAGACCCGCCGCGACGAGACGTTGCAGCACCCACGCTGCGTCTACCAAATTCTCAAGCGACACTTCGCCCGCTACACACCCGAGATGGTCGAGCGAGTGTGCGGCATCCCGCAGGAGAAGTTCCTCGAGCTGGCCGAGGCCTGGACGCGGAACTCCGGCCGGGAACGCACCGGGATGCTGATCTACTCGGTGGGCTGGACCCAGCACAGCGTGGGCGTGCAGTACATCCGCACGGGCGCGATCATCCAGCTGCTCCTGGGCAACATGGGTCGCCCGGGCGGTGGGGTGATGGCGCTGCGCGGGCACGCCAGCATTCAGGGCTCCACTGACATCCCGACCCTGTTCAACCTGCTGCCCGGTTACCTGCCGATGCCACACCACGCCGACCACCCCACCTTCGACGAGTGGGTGGACAGCATCCGGCACCCGGGGCAGAAGGGCTTCTGGGGCAACGCCCGCTCGTTCGCGGCGAGCCTGCTCAAGGCGTACTGGGGTGAGGCGGCGACGCCGGAGAACGACTTCTGTT
Source organism: Micromonospora sp. NPDC005161 (assembly GCF_053599855.1). Taxonomy (NCBI): domain Bacteria; kingdom Bacillati; phylum Actinomycetota; class Actinomycetes; order Micromonosporales; family Micromonosporaceae; genus Micromonospora; species Micromonospora sp. NPDC005161. Next base: position 45,209 of record NZ_JBSFYQ010000047.1, on the reverse strand, counting down.
ACGGCTACCTGCCGCGGATGACTGGCGACCACGGCACCTACCAGCAGGTGCTGAACATGATCGACGGGAAGATCAAGGGATACTTCCTGCTCGGGCAGAACCCGGCGGTCGGCTCGGCGCACGGGCGCGCCCAGCGCCTCGGCATGGCGAACCTGGACTGGCTGGTCGTCCGCGACCTGTTCATGATTGAGAGCGCGACGTTCTGGCAGAACGGCCCCGAGGTGGCCACCGGCGAGATCGTCCCGGAAGAGTGCCGTACCGAAGTGTTCTTCCTGCCCGCGGCCTCGCATGTGGAGAAGGAGGGCAGCTTCACGCAGACGCAGCGGTTGCTGCAGTGGCGGGAGAAGGCCGTCGAACCGCCAGGCGACGCCCGTTCCGAGCTGTGGTTCTTCTACCACCTCGGCCGAAAGCTGCGGGAGAAGCTGGCCGGGTCGGAACTGCCACGCGACCGGGCGCTGCTCGACCTCACCTGGGACTACCCCACGCACGGCCCGCACGCCGAGCCGAGCGGCGAATCGGTGCTGCGCGAAATCAACGGGTACGACGTGTCGACCGGCCGCCCACTGTCCTCGTTCGGCGAGGCCCGCGCGGACGGCTCCACCGCGATCGGCTGCTGGATCTACACCGGTGTCTACGCGGACGGGGTGAACCAGGCGGCCCGGCGCAAGTCTCGCCACGAGCAGGACTGGGTGGCCGCGGAGTGGGGTTGGGCGTGGCCGGCGAACCGTCGCATCCTGTACAACCGGGCGTCGGCCGACCCGGACGGCAACCCGTGGAGCGAGCGCAAACGCTACATCTGGTGGGATCCGGACAAGGGCGAGTGGACCGGCTACGACGTGCCGGACTTCGAGAAGACCAAACCACCGTCGTACCGGCCGCCCCCGGGTACGTCCGGCACCGAGGGCATCGCCGGCGACGACCCGTTCGTCATGCAGGGCGACGGCAAGGGCTGGCTGTACGCGCCCAGCGGGGTCCTGGACGGGCCGTTGCCCACGCACTACGAGCCGGTCGAGTCGCCGGTGCGTAACCCGCTCTACCGGCAGCAGTCCAACCCGACCCGCAAGATGTACGCCCATCCGGCCAACTCGGTGAACCCGAGCCCGCCGCAGGAGCACAGTCAGGTCTTCCCGTACGTGTTCACGGTCAGCCGGCTCACCGAACACCACACGGCCGGCGGCATGAGTCGGACGGTCCGTCCGCTGGCCGAGCTGCAACCGGAGATGTTCGTCGAGGTGTCGCCGGAGCTGGCCGCCGAGGTCGGGTTGACGCACCTGGGCTGGGCCCACCTGATCAGCGGCCGCGCCGCCATCGAGGCGAAGGTGCTGGTGACGGACCGGTTGACGCCGTTGCGGGTGGACGGGCGGATCATCCACCAGGTGTGGTTGCCGTACCACTTCGGCTTCGAGGGCCTGGTGACCGGCGACTCGGCCAACGACCTGTTCGGGATCAGCCTCGACCCCAACGTCCTGATCCAGGAGAGCAAGGTCGGCACCTGCGACGTCCGGCCCGGCCGCCGGCCCACCGGCCCGGAGCTGCTCGACCTGGTGGCCGAGTATCAGCGGCGGGCGGGAATCACGCCGGGCCGCAACGCCCCGGTGATCACCACCGACAGCGACGGGGAGGGGCGCGGTGATTCCTGACCCGAACAGCCTGTACGGGCCGCTGGATCCGGCACCGGACGCCGGTTGGTCGACCGCGCCGCCCCGGATGGGGTTCTTCACCGACACCAGCGTCTGCATCGGCTGCAAGGCCTGCGAGGTGGCCTGCAAGGAGTGGAACGGGGTGCCCGGCTCCGGCCTGGACCTGCTGGGCATGTCGTACGACAACACGGGCGCGCTGACCGCGAACTCGTGGCGGCACGTCGCGTTCATCGAGCAGCCCCGCCCCGACGTGCTCGGCACTCCCATCGCCCCGGGTGGTCCTCGCGGTGACAGTGGTCCTCGCGGTGACAGTGGCACCCGCGGCGACGGCCGGGGGCCGGAGTTCCTCGGGATGCCGGGTGCGCAGCCGCCGGGTCGGGGCACCGGCGCGGAGCAACGCACCGATTTCCGCTGGCTGATGATGTCCGACGTGTGCAAGCACTGCACCCACGCCGCGTGCCTGGACGTGTGCCCGACCGGCTCGCTCTTCCGCACCGAGTTCGGCACCGTCGTGGTGCAGGAGGACATCTGCAACGGCTGTGGCTACTGCATCTCCGCCTGCCCGTACGGCGTGATCGACCAGCGCAAGGACGACGGTCGGGCCTGGAAGTGCACGCTGTGCTACGACCGGCTCGGCGCGGGCATGACCCCGGCGTGTGCGCAGGCGTGCCCGACCGAGTCGATCCAGTACGGGCCCCTCGACGAGCTGCGGGAGCGGGCCGCCACACGGGTCGCGACGCTGCACGAGCGCGGAGTACCCGAGGCACGGCTGTACGGGCATGACCCGAACGACGGGGTGGGTGGTGATGGGGCGTTCTTCCTGCTGTTGGACGAGCCGGAGGTGTACGGGCTGCCGCCGGACCCGATCGTGACGACCCGCGACCTGCCGGCCATGTGGAAACGCGCCGGGCTCGCCGCACTGGCCATGGCGGCGGCCACCGTCGCCGCGTTCGTCGGAGGTTCCTCGTGAGTCCGCACCACCCGGAGGTGGGCGACCTGTTCCGCCGCTTCCGCGACCGGCTGGACCGGCCGGAGACGAGCATCCAGGGCCGGCCGGGCGCCGCCGACGCGGACGTGACCCCGCAGCCGCAGCGCAACGCCGAACACAAGGGTCGGCGTGGTGGTCGTCGCGGCGGTGGCGAGGAACTGCGGGTGCCGGAGGCCGAGTTCACCTCGTACTACGGCCGGCCGGTCCTGAAGGCGCCGGTCTGGAAGTGGGACATCGCCGCGTACCTGTTCACCGGCGGGCTGGCCGCCGGCTCGTCGCTGCTCGCCGCGGGCGGGCAGCTCACCGGCCGACCGGTGCTGCGCCGGGCCGGCCGGGTCACCGCGCTGGCCGCCGTCAGCGCCAGCGCCGTCTTCCTGGTCCGGGACCTGGGCAGGCCGGCCCGTTTCCACCACATGCTCCGGATCGCCAAGCCCACCTCGCCGATGTCGATGGGCACCTGGATCCTCACCGCCTTCGGGCCGGCGGCCGGGGTCGCCGCGATCGCCGAGGCCTCCGGCTGGCTGCCCCGGCGCGGGCTGCTCGGGCTGGTCCGCCGGGCGCTGCCGCCGGTCGGGCACGCGGCCGGGCTGCTCGCCGCCGGCACCGCGCCCGCGCTGGCCACGTACACCGGGGTGCTGCTCGCCGACACGGCCGTGCCGTCGTGGCACGAGGCGTACCCGGAGCTGCCGGTCATCTTCGCGGGCAGCGCCCTGGCCAGCGGCGCCGGCGTGGGTCTGCTCGCCGCGCCGCCGGCCGAGGCTGGGCCGGCCCGCCGGATGGCGGTGGCCGGCGCGGCCATGGAACTGTACGGCGCGCACCGGGTGGAAACCCGCCTCGGACTGCTCAGCGAGCCGTACCGGCGGGGCCGGCCTGGTCGGTTGCTGCGCGCCGGTCGGCTGCTGACCGCGGCCGGGGTGGCCGGCGCTCTGGTCGGCCGGCGCAGCCGGGTGGTCGGCGCGTTCTCCGGTGCCGCTCTGCTGGCCGCTTCCGTCGCGACCCGGTTCGGCATCTTCTACGGCGGCGTCGCGTCCGCCCGCGACCCCCGCTACACGGTGGTGCCGCAACGCGAGCGGCTCGAAGCCCGCCGGACCGAGGGCGGATCTGTCACCTGACCGGGCGGTCCCGCCCGCGCTGTGATCGAATGTCCGATGGAGGCGTTCAGGCGGCTGGTGCCCCTCCCGGTCTTCAAAACCGGTGTGGTCCGGGACCCGGGCCAGGCGGGTTCGATTCCCGTCCGCTTCCGCCAACAGGCGGCAGGAGATGACGCGATGGGCGACGGCCCGGTGGACCCGCGGCGCCGGGTGCCCCGCACCGACACGCTGCTCGCCGACCCGCGGCTGGCCGCGGCCACCGCGACGCTCGGCCGGGACCGGGTGAAGGCGGTCGTCGGCCGGGCGCAGGAGCGGGCCCGCCGCGGCGAGATCGGCCCCGACGAGGTGCGTGACGCGGCCGTCGCCGCGCTGCCCGCACCCGGCCCCCGCGCGGTGCTCAACGCCACCGGCGTCGTGCTGCACACCAATCTGGGTCGGGCGCCGCTGTCGCCCACCGCGGTCGCCGCGATCGTGGCCGCCGCCGGGCACACCGACGTGGAGCTGGACCTGAGCACCGGGCGGCGGGCCCGCCGCGGCCGCGACGCGCTCGACGCGCTGGCCGCTGCCGTACCGGACGCGGGCGCCGTGCACGTGGTCAACAACGGCGCCGCCGCCCTGGTGCTGGCCGCCACCGCGTTGGCCGCCGGCCGGGAGATCGTGGTCAGCCGGGGCGAACTGGTCGAGATCGGCGACGGTTTCCGCCTGCCCGACCTGCTGGAGAGCACCGGCGCCCGGCTGCGGGAGGTGGGCACCACCAACCGCACCACCCTCGCCGACTACGCGGCCGCGCTCGGCCCGAGCACCGGCTTCGTGCTCAAGGTGCACCCGTCGAACTTCCAGGTCACCGGCTTCACCTCGGCCACCCCGGTACGGCAGCTGGCCACCCTGGGTGTGCCGGTGGTCGTCGACATCGGTTCGGGGCTGCTCGTCCCGGATCCACTGCTGCCCGACGAGCCCGACGCGGCCGGCACGCTGCGCGCCGGCGCCACGCTGGTCACCGCCAGCGGCGACAAGCTGCTCGGCGGCCCGCAGGCGGGGCTGCTGCTTGGCGACGCCGAGCTGGTCGACCGGCTGCGCCGCCATCCGCTGGCGCGGGCGTTGCGCGTGGACAAACTCACCCTGGCCGCGCTGGCCGCCACTCTGCAGAGCCCGGACACGCCGACCCGGCTCGCGCTGCACGCCGACCCGGGGGTCCTGCGTGAGCGGGTGGAGCGGCTGCGCGACCGTCTCGGCGTGGACGGCCGCAAGGCGGAGGTGGTGCCGGCCGTCGCCGTGGTCGGCGGTGGCGGCGCTCCCGGGGTGGAGCTGGACTCCTGGGCGCTGAGCCTGCCCGAGCGGTACGCCGCTCCGCTGCGCACCGGCGACCAGCCGGTGCTCGGCCGGGTGGTGCGTGGCCGGCTCCTGCTCGACCTGCGCTGCGTACCCGCCACGGATGACGAGACGGTCCGGGCGGCCGTGCTGCGCGTACCCGGGGACGACTGACCGTGTTCGTCGTCGCCACCGCCGGGCACGTCGACCATGGCAAGTCGACACTGGTCCGCGCGTTGACCGGGATGGAGCCCGACCGGTGGGCCGAGGAACGCCGCCGGGGGATGACCATCGATTTGGGTTTCGCCTGGACGACTCTGCCGTCCGGCGGCACGGTCGCGTTCGTCGACGTACCCGGTCACGAGCGATTCGTGCCGAACATGCTCGCCGGGGTCGGCCCGGTGCCGGCGGCGCTGATCGTGGTCGCCGCCGACGAGGGGTGGATGCCGCAGTCCGCCGAGCACCTGGCGGCGCTGGACGCGCTCGGCGTCGCGTACGGCCTGCTGGCGGTGACCCGCGCGGACCTGGCCGATCCGGGGCCCGCGACGGCCCGGGCCCGGGCCGAGATCGCGGCGACGAGTCTCGGCGCGGTGGAGACGGTGGCGGTCAGCGGGCTGACCGGCGCCGGCCTGCCGGAGCTGCGCGCCGCCCTGGACCGGCTCGCCGCCGGGCTGCCGGCCCCTACGGTGGATGACCCGGTCCGGCTCTGGGTCGACCGCAGCTTCACCGTGCGGGGCAGCGGCACCGTGGTCACCGGCACGCTCGGCGCCGGCCGCTTGCGGGTTGGTGACGAGTTGGAGCTGGCCGGCAGTGACGAACCGGTCCGGGTACGCGGCCTGCACTCGCTCGGCCAGGCCCGTCCCGAGGTGGCGGCGGTGGCGCGGGTGGCGGTCAACCTGCGCGGTACGCCCCGCGACCGGCTCGCCCGCGGCGACGCGCTGCTCGCCCCGGGTCGGTTCCACCGCAGTGACCTCGTCGACGTCCGGCTCACCAGCGACCCGGCGGCCGACCTGCCGGCCACCCTCACCCTGCACGTGGGGTCGGCGGCGGTGCCGGTGCGGGTCCGCCCGCTCGGCCCGGACACCGTGCGGCTCCGGTTGGCCCGCCCGCTGCCCCTGCTGGTCGGTGACCGGGCGCTGCTGCGCGATCCGGGGCGGCACCAGGTGGCCGGTGGGGTGCGGGTGCTGGACGTGGCCCCGCCGCCGCTGGTCCGCCGGGGCGCCGCCGCCGCCCGCGCGCAGGTCCTCGCCGACCTGGACGGCCGACCCGACCTGGCCGGCGAACTGCGCCGCCGCCGACTGGTCCGGTCCGGCACGCTGGTCCGGATGGGCGTGCCGGTGCACGCCGCGCCGGTGGCTGGCGACTGGCTGGCCGATCCCGGGCACTGGCGGCGACTCGGCGACCAGTTGGCCGAGGAGGTTGCCCGCTACGCCCGGGAGCACCCGCTGGAGCCGGGGGTGCCGGTGGACGCCCTGTGTCAGCGTCTCGCACTGCCCGACCGGGTGCTGGTCGAGGCGCTGGTCCGGCCGCCGCTGCGGATCCACGCGGGCCGGGTCGGCGAGGCGAGCGCCGGCGCGCTGCCTGAGCCGGTGGCGCGGGCCGTGCAGCGGGTCCGTGCCGAGTACGCCGACCGGCCGTTCCGCGCCCCGGAAGCCGATCGCCTCGTGGACCTGGGCCTGGGCCCCCGGGAGATCGGGGCCGCGGTGCGCGCCGGCGCGTTGCTGCGGCTGGCCGACACTGTCGTGCTGCTCCCCGACGCGCTCGACGACGCGGTGCGGGTGCTGGCCGGGCTGCCCCAGCCGTTCACCCTCTCCGCGGCCCGGCAGGCGTTGGACACCACCCGCCGGGTGGCGGTGCCGTTGCTGGAGCTGCTCGACCGGCGGGGTGCGACCCGCCGGCTGCCCGACGACGCCCGGGTCGTCGTCACCTGAGCGGCTCGTTCGGCCCACGAGCCGCGTGCTCTGCTCACGATGCGCGCACGCCGCAAGCCCGTTGGTGACGCGGTGTGCGGCGGTGGCGATGCCGCGCCCGCCTGGTCGCGTCCCTTTGCTCTGCTTCACCCGGCGCAACAGTTACGTTCCGTCATGCGACGCGATGTCGCCTCGGTTGCGTTGATTCGGTCTTCCTGCACTTCGGACCTGGTGTTGCGTCCTGTTAAGCAGAGCAAAGGATACGGAGTAGGCCCGGCGGTGAAACTCGAGACTGACATAGCGTTACGCCGACGTGGCCGACGCCGCAGATCGTGCCGCGTGACCTTCCGCGCGTGATTGAGGGCTGATCGGATTGCGGCGGGCTGCCAGGGTGTGGGGATGGCCGAGCCGTCCCCAACCGGCCACCACATCTCCGAACGTCACCTACGGTGACGCCATGGACCCTTCGGCGGTCTGGCGGGATCGGCAGCACCGGTGGCGGATCGAGGCGTACCGCGCCCCGGACCTGCGGTTCGCCATCTACGCCACCAACGGCCCCACCGAGTCCGCCCCGCTCTGGTTGTTCGGCATGTCGGCGCTGGCGCGGTGGCTGATGACCCACGCCATCTCCCTGGACGACCTGGACACCGACTGAGCGGGCGCCGGCCGGCAGGAAACCGGACCCACAACCGGCCCCGCTGCGGTTGAGTGGCCTGAGGCGGGGGACGGGGGTACGCGATGGGCGCTCAGCTGGGGCAGTTGGTGCTGGTGGCCGTGCTGGTACTGATCAACGCCGCGCTCTCCGGTAGCGAGATGGCGCTGGTGACGCTGCGCGAGGGGCAGCTGCGGCGGTTGGGCCGGCGGACCCGCGCCGGCGACCGGCTGGTGCGGCTCTCCCGCGACCCGAACCGCTACCTGGCCACCATCCAGCTCGGCATCACCCTGGCCGGGTTCCTCGCCTCGGCGGCCGCCGCGGTGTCGCTGGCCGAGCCGCTGGTCGCCCCGCTCGGCTTCCTCGGCGCGGCGGCCCGCCCCGCCGCGGTGGTGCTGGTGACGGTGGCGCTGACGTTCGTCACCCTGGTGATCGGTGAGCTGGCCCCGAAGCGGTTGGCGATGCAGCGGGCGGAACGCTGGGCGCTGCTCAGCGCCGGCCCGCTGGACCTGCTCGCACGGCTGTCCCGGCCGGCGGTGTGGCTGCTCAGCCGGACCACCGACGCCGTGGTCCGGTTGGCTGGTGGCAATCCGAAGGCCAGCCGGGAGGAGACCAGCGAGGAGGAGTTGCGCGAGATGCTGGTCAGTCAGCGTGGCCTGTCGGCCCAGCAGCGGGAGATCCTGACCGGAGCGTTCGACATCGCCGGGCGGACGCTGCGGGAGATCCTGGTGGCCCGGCGGGAGGTGACCGCGCTGCCGGCCACCCTGGCCGCCGGCGAGGGAGTACGACGGCTCGCCGTCGCCGGGCGGTCCCGCGCGCCGGTCATCGGTCCCGGCGGCCTGGACGAGGTGATCGGTGTGGTGCACATCCGCGACCTGGTGCGGGCCGGCGACGGCACGGTGGGGGAGCTGGCCCGCCCGCCGCTGTTGCTGCCGGTCACGCTGCCGGTCGCCGACGCGCTGCGCCAGCTTCGTCTGGAGCACCAGCAGCTGGCCCTGGTGGTTGACGAGCACGGCGGCATCGACGGCATGGTCACCCTGGAGGACCTGCTGGCGGAGGTGGTCGGCGAGTTGTACGACGAGACCGACCGGGACGTGCACGAAGTCGTTCGCGAGCCGGACGGGTCGCTGCTGGTGCCCGGTGACTTTCCGCTGCACGACCTGCCCGACCTGGGGGTGCGGTTGAGCTTCCCGCTGTCGCGGGAGTACACGACGGTGGCCGGGTTGGTGCTGGCCCGGCTCCGTCACCTGCCCGGCGAGCCGGGGGAGACCGTCCGGCTGCCCGGGCTGACGCTGGAGGTGGTGGAGGTCGCCGACCGGGCGGTCCGCCGCGTGCGGCTGCGCGGGTTCACCGAGGAGCGTTGACTGGCCGGCCGGCCTTTCGGGGCGCCACCCGGACGGGGGACAACCCCGTCGAATCCGCCCACGGCGGATGTCTCCCGCATACGGTGCGATACGTGAAGGACCGAGGGTTTCGTACGTTCGTCACGGTGCTGGCCGGCCTCGCGGTGATCTACTTCGGCACCGCCGGCCGCAGCCCCGAGGAGGGCCGGGGCATCTCCGGCGGGCTGGTGGTGCTGGCGCTGCTCGCCGCGCTGCTGGTGTGGCACCTGACCCGGCCGGGCGACAAGACCGTCAAGTGAGCCTCAGCCGGTGGCGGCGCGGGTGACCTCACCGGCGGACTCCTCGCCGAGCGCCACCCGTACCAGCGCCGAGGCGAGCCGGCCGAAGTCCCGCTCGGCGACCAGCCCGGCCAGCCCGTCCGGTGAGCCCGGCAGGCCCAGCCGCTTCGCCCCCGCCAACGCCCGGCGGTCGACGTACGGGCGCAGGTCGGACCAGACCGTCTGCGCCTCGCGCAGGTAGATGTCCGCGCCGGTGGGCCCGATGCCGGGGAACTCGGTGAGCCGGCGACGCAGGCCGGCCGGGTCACCGCGGGCCTCCGCGTGCAGCCGCCGCAGGTCGCCGTGCCAGCGGTCCAGGCACAGGCGGGCGCCGGTGCCGAGCATGGTGGCCGTCCGCTCGTCGTAACGGCGGTAGTGGCCCCGGCCCAGCGCGTCGACCCGTTGCTGCCAACTGGCCGCCTCCATCGCCTGCGGTGTGCGGTAGCCGGCCGCGAACAGCTCCCGCGCCGCGTCCACCGCCACGCAGGCACGGATCCGGGTGCTCAGCAGGGTGGTCAGCACCAGCAACTGGTACAGCGGCCCGGGTCGGTCGGCGAGCCGGATGCCGGCGTCCTCCGCGTAGGTGTGGCTCCTGCGGTCCAGCAGGACCTGCGCCACGGTTCGGTCGTTGCCCACGTCCGACGGGTACCCGCCCCGTGGACGGCTAGCCTTCCCGCCGGTGACCGGGTCCGGAATGCCGCCGGGTCGGGCGGGTATGCGTTCGGTGGAGGCGGTCGATGCCGCCTGCCATACCCGGAGGGAGACACCCGTGGTCAACCCGCAGCAGGAGGAGCTCCGGCGCAACGCCAAGGGAGCCACCAGTCAGAACAGCAAGGGGCCCAACCCGACCGGACACCCGCTGAATCGCGGCTCGTCTCGTGAAGACGCGGGTCGGCCGGTGCCCAAGGGCCAGGTGTCGCCGTACGGCCCGACCGGTGAGCCGACCGCCGACGACGACAGCGACAACCGGATCTAACGACCGCCACGTGACGGCCGCCGCAACCTGTTCCAGGTGGCGGCGGCCGTCAGCCCGTACGCCAGGTGCGGGACGATGTCGGCGATCCAGTCGGAGCGCCGCCAGGTGCGCGGGTTGCTGATGCCCAGCGCGGTGATCGACCCGTCGGTCATCGTCATCACGCCGGCGCCGAGCACGCCGGTGGCCACCGGCAGCGGCTGTCGCCGGCCACGGGCATAGAGCGCGAACGCGACGCCGGCGGCGACGCCCAGCCCGTAGCCGACCAGGGCCCCGAGGCCGGAGCGACGGTTCGTCGCCGGGGCCCCGGATCCCAGCTGTACGTGCGCGATCCTCGCCAGCCGGTCGACGGTCTGCTCCGGGGTGCTGCTCGCCGGTCGCGCCCGCAGGGCAATGTCCAGGTAGCTGACCACGTTGAGCGCGGTGCTGCCGACGGCGCCCGCGATGGCGCCGTCGGCCAGGTCGGCCCTCCTCACTTCGGGTCGCCTGGTTCGCGCTCACTCTTGGGGCCGTACGTGCGCTCGCCGCGCACCACGCCCCGTTGACCGCGATCCTCCTGCAGGATCCGGTTGGCGACCTGGTTGGCCTTGCCGTCGGGCACCCGCCGTCCGGAATCGTCGATCGCGTTGCGCATCCGCGCCCGCTGCTTGTCGTAGGCGTTGCTGCCCGGCCGTGGTCCTGGCATCTGCTGCCTCCTTCGTCGCCGTTGGCGTACCGCGGCCGTCTACCCGTCTGGCCGCGGGCCAACCCCGGGTGTCAGCGGGGACCGCGCACCACGGCGACGGGGCACCGCGCGTGGTGCAGCACCGACTGGCTCACCGACCCCAGCAGCAACCCGGTCACCTCGCCGCGCCCCTGCCCGCCGACGACCACCAGTTGGGCCGAGCCGGATGCCTCGGCGAGCACGGTGCCGGCCCGGCCGTGCACCGCCCGCCAGGTCAGCCGCAGCCCGGGACAGCGCTCGGTCAGCCCGGCCAGCGACTCGGTGAGCACCCGCTCCTCCTCGCCGTGCAGCCGCGCCTCGTCGTACACCAGGGGTTGCATGTCACCGGGGCCGGTGCTGGGCGGATGCCGGTAAGCGTGCACCGCCAACAGCGGCACGTCGCGCGCCACGGCGGCCTCGGCGGCGAACTCGGCGGCGAGCCGGGACGCCGCCGAACCGTCCATCCCGACCAGCACCGGCTCGTCGGGACGTTCCGCGCCGCGGGCCACCAGCACCGGGCAGTCGGCGTACGCGGCGACCTGCACCGCCACCGACCCGACCACCAGCGAGGCGAATCCGCCCAGCCCGCGGTCGCCGAGCACGATGAGCGCGGCGGTGGGGGATTCGCCCACCAGCACCGCGGAGGCCTCGCCGTCGATGATCTCGCCGGAGATCGACAGCCCGGGTGCGGTGGCTTCGGCCTCGGCCACGGCGGCGGCGACGAGTTCCTCAGCCTGGTGGCGCAGCCCGCCGCCGGGGGGAGCGTCCGGGGCGGGGGAGCCCGGCACGCGTAGCAGTGGCCAGATGAACCCGTGCACCACGCGCAGCGGCCGGTGTCGGCGGGCGGCCTCCGTGGCGGCGAGGCGGACCGCGCGCAGGGACGGCTCCGAGCCGTCCACGCCGACCACCACGGCCGCGCTGTGCGCCGAGTTCACCGGGCCACCTCCCGCCGGGACCAGTATCGCGGCGGGGACGGTCCGACGGAGCGATACCGCCCAGAGCGTCCGGGTCGGTACGCTGGCGACGACCAGCCGGGAGGGAGCGTCGTCGATGGGTGAACCGGACCAGCCGAGCACGGCCCGCATGATCGACTTCTGGCTCGGTGGGGATCACCACTTCCCGGTCGACGTGGCCGCCGCGACCGCGTTCGAGCAGGCGTACGGGCCGTGCGCGCCGGTGTTCCGGGAGCTGTGGGCCTTTCTCGGTCGGGCGGTGCAGGCCATCGCCGGGCAGGGCGTCGACGGGTTCCTGGTCTTCGGCGCGGGAGTGCCCACGATGGGCAACGTGCACGAGGTGGCCGCCGAGGCCACCGTGCTCTACACCGACGTCGACCCGGTCACCATCCGGCTGGGGCAGCGCATCCTCGCCGGCAGCGACCGGGCCGGCTACGGCTTCGGGGACGCCACCGACATCGGCACCGTCGACCCGGCGCAGCTGCACCGCTTCGTCCCGGGCTGGGGCCGCCGGGCCGGTCGGGGTGATCTTCCTCGGGCTGGCGGCGTTCCTCGACGACGACACGCTGGCCCGCACCCTCGACGAGCTGTACGCCGCCGCGGCGCCGGGCAGCATGCTCGCCGTGGACTTCGACACCGAGGAGCTGGCTGATCATCCGGAGGCGCTGGCGATGATGGGACCGACCTTCCGGATGCGCGCGCCGTCCGCGTTCGCGCCGCTGCTGGGTCGGTGGGCGCCGACGGCGGACGGCATCGTCCCGGTCAACCGGTGGCGGCCGGACGGCCCGCCGGCACCGGTGCCCGACGCGTTCCACGGCGTGCTGGCCACCCGCGGCGACGACTGACCTCCGGCGACCGCGCCGACTGGCGGTCCGTGGGCGTCCGTATGATGCTTGCCCTGTAGCAAGCTTCTGGAGAGGACGACCATGGTGGACGCCCCGGACGTGGTGTCGCGTGCGCTGCGCGAGGCCCCGCCCGACCAGCTGGCCGAGGCCGCGGACCGGGCGATCCGCTCGGCAATCAAGGCGGTGCGCACCGACGTGTTCGTCGCCGACTACCGGATCAGCGGGCTCTGGCCGGTGCTGGATCCGGACCTGCCGGCGGCCGGGTTCCTGGCCTGCCACACCATGGCGCAGCGCTGTTTCAGCAGCCAGCAACCGGTACGCGACGCCGCCGAGGAGGGCCCGTGCCGGCTCTACCTGCCGCTGACGGTGTGGGGGGAGCGGCTGGGCGTGCTGCTGATCGAGCTGCCGGCCGTACCGGGCCCGGCCGTCACCGGCGTCGGCACCGACATCGCCGGTGCCCTGGCGATGGCGATGCGGGCCGCGGACCGGGGGACCGACCGGTACCGCCGGGCCCGACGCCGCGAGCGGCTGACCATGGCCGCCGAGATGCAGTGGGACCTGTTGCCCGGGCGCAGCGTGGCGCATCCCGCATTCCATCTGGCTGGCCAGCTCGAACCGGCGTACACCGTCGGCGGGGACCACTTCGACTGGTCACTGGACAGTGACCGGCTCACCGTGACGGTGCTCAACGGCGAGGGCAGCGGCCTGGCCGCGTCGCTGCTGACCGCGGTCACCGTGAACGCGATGCGCAACGCGCGCCGCTCCGGCGGTGGCCTCGTGGAGCAGGCGGAACTGGCCTCGGACACGGTCTTCTACCAGCACCGGGGTCGCCGACACGTGGCCACCCTGCTGCTGGAGCTGGACACCGGCACCGGGCGGGTACGGGCGGTCGACGCCGGGTCGCCGCGGATGTTCCGGCTGCGGGGCGCGGTCGTGGAGCCGCTGAAGCTGGAGCAGCAGCTGCCGCTCGGCATGTTCGCCGAGACTCGCTATGAGCTGCAGGAGTTCCAGCTCGCACCGGGTGACCGCGTCTTCGTGGTCAGCGACGGGGTGTGGGCCGCCGAGCCGGCGGGCCGGGAGCCGTACGGGCAGCGGGTGATGACCCGTTCCCTGCGCGCCACGCGGTTGCAGCCCGCGACCGAGGCGGTTGGTACGGTGATGCGCGAACTGCATGCCTACCACGTGGACTCCGATCTGCGCGACGACGCCGTCGTGGTCTGCCTGGACTGGCACGGTCCGCGCGATCGGGACGGCGGGTGAAAGTCGCCGCCGCTCCATCGGGCGGGCACCAGCGCGACGACGGCAGGGGACATCGGGTGGAGCGACCTGCGGATCTCGCCTCGGCGATCGACACGGCGGCCGAGACGCTGATCGCCGTGCTCGAGTCGGCGGCGTCGCGACACCAGGTGCCGCCGACCCAGTTGCGGGTCCTGACGCTGATCAGCAGCCGGGCCGAGACCAACGTCAACCGGTTGGCGGAGCTGCTGGACGTGGTGCCCTCGTCCGCCAGCCGCCTCTGCGACCGCCTGGAGGCGACCGGGCTGCTGCGCCGGGTGGCCGATCCACGGGACCGGCGCGAGGTGCGGTTGGTGCTGACCGCCGCCGCGCAGACCCTGCTGCGGGAGTTGGCCGAACGGCGGCAGCACGCCGTGCAGGTCGTACTGGACCGGATGTCGCCGCGGGTGCAGCACGACCTGCTGCTGGCGTTGCTGGCGTTCGGTCGGGCGGCGACCCAGGCGGTGCCGGAGCAGCAGACCGACTCCGCGGTACGCACCGCCTGACTCCGCGCCACGCCCTTCCACTAGTATCCTAGGACGCTCTTCACGTGGTGATCCACGCCACAGTGCCGCAGAGCCGCGCCGAACGGCGGGCCGCGGCACCCGGGGCAGGGGCGCGAGCCCGATATAGTGGCAGCGCACTCACCCGGCCCGTGATCATCGAGATCGCGGGCCGTGTCAGGGAAGAGGTCCCGTCCGGGGCCGCAGGGAGAGCCGGCGGTGGCCGGCCCGACAGCGCGTACGACCTCCGCCGCGCCCGACGTCGGCCGGGCGTCGGAGCGTGCCGCGGAGGAGGTTCGGTGTCGCGTCGGCCGGCTCGGGCAGAGCATCCGCGAGACACCGGTGACCAGACTCCCGGTGACCAGGTGCTCACCCTGCCCAACCTGATCAGCTTCGGGCGACTGCTGGGCGTGCCGCTCTTTCTCTACCTGTTCCTGGTCGCCCGTGCCGACGTGGCGGCGCTCGTCGTGCTGGCCATCGGTGGCACCACCGACTGGGTGGACGGCTGGATCGCCCGCCGGCTGCGCCAGGTGAGCAGACTCGGGGAGTTGCTCGACCCGCTCGCCGACCGGCTCTACATCCTCGCCACGCTGCTCGCCTTCACCGCCCGGGAGGTGGTGCCGTGGGAGTTCACCGCGGCGCTGCTGGCCCGGGAGTTGCTGCTGCTCGGCTCGCTGGGGGTGCTGCGCCGCTACGGGTGCGGGCCGCCGCCGGTGCACTACGTGGGCAAGACCGCCACCTTCCTGCTGCTCGCCGCGTTCCCGGTGCTGCTGCTGGCCACCGCGTCGACCGGTGTGGCGACCGCGGCCGCCGCGATCGGCTGGGGGCTGGCCTGGTGGGGGCTGGTGCTCTACTGGGTGGCCGGCGGAATGTACGTGGTGCAGGCGGCCCGGCTGGTGCGCGCGGCACGCGACCCGGGAGCGACAGCGTGAGTGCGCCGCGGGCCGGGGGCAACCGGCCGGAGCGGGTGTACGCGCCGGACTTCCTCACCGAGCTGTTCCGCAACCCGCTCGACCCGGGGTACGCCGACGCGGCGGCCGCCAGGCGGTCGCGTCCGCCCGAGGCGTCGCGGGGGTGGCGGGCCTGGCCGGCGCGTTCGGTCAGCCTGGTCGTGGTGGTGGTGCTGGGCTTCCTCTTCGCGGTGGCGTACCGGCAGACGATGGCGGACGAGCCGGGGCGCAGCAAGGCACGCTCCGGGCTGGTGGCGCAGATCAAGGAGCGGGTGAGCGAGACCGACCGGCTCTCGGCACGCGCCGACGAGCTGCGCGAGGAGGTCAGTCGGCAGCGGGACGCGGCGTTGAGCGGTTCGGCCGCGGCGCGGTTGCGCAACCTGGAGGCGAGCACCGGGCTGGGTCGGGTGCGCGGGGACGGCGTGGTGGTGCGGCTGGCTGACGCGCCGGGTAACCAGGATGTGGTGACCGGCGCGGGCGCGGGGCCGCCCCGGGTGCTCTACAGCGACCTGCAGGGGGTGGCGAACGCGTTGTGGAGCGCGGGCGCGGAGGCGATCGCCATCAACGGGCAGCGGTTGACCTCGACGTCGACGATCCGGTTGGCGGGTGAGGCGATCCTGGTGGATTTCCGGCCGGTGACCGGGCCGTACGAGGTGTCGGCGATCGGCCCGGGCTCGTTGCAGCGGCGGTTCGAGGACAGTCGGAGCGCGGACCTGATGCGCGAGGTCGCGCAGAAGACCGGTCTGTCGTTCGGTGTGCGGGAGGCGGAGGACCTCACCCTGCCGGCGGCGCCGGAGCCGCAGCTACGCTACGCCAAGCCGTCGGTCAGTCCGAGCCCTTCCGCGTCGGGTGTCCGGTCCGGCAGTCCTGGGTCGTCCGGTTCGGGGACGACCGCTAGCCCCTCCGGAGGTGGCCGATGATCGCGGTGCTGGCGTTGCTCGCCGGTGTGGTGCTCGGCGTGTGGCTCGATCCCACGGTGCCGGCGGCGTTGCAGCCGTACCTGCCGATCGCGGTGGTGGCCGCGTTGGACGCGGTGTTCGGTGGGGTGCGGGCGAAGCTGGATCGGATCTTCGACGACAAGCAGTTCGTGGTGTCGTTCATCTCGAATGTGCTGGTCGCTGGTCTGATCGTGTATCTGGGTGACCAGTTGGGGGTGGGCGGGCAGTTGTCCACCGGTGTGGTGGTCGTGCTCGGGGTGCGCATCTTCGGCAACGTGGCGGCGATCCGTCGGCACCTGTTCCGGGCGTAGGTTTGTCAGTGATGAGCGATGAGCAGACCGACACGGGTACCGGGTGGCCGCAGCCCGCGGGTCCGGTGCGCCCGGGTGGGCCGGCGGGTGAGCCGGATCCGCGACCGGACGCGCCGGATCCGGACGAGTTGAGCCCGTTGGCGCCGCAGGGGCCGGCGGAGCGGGAGCCGGAGCAGGAGCAGCTGGCCGAGGCGTCCAGGGTGGCGCCGGTCGACGAGGGCGCGACGGTGGACCTGAGCGGTGTGTCGCGGTCGGACGGGTCGACGGGGTCGGCTGAGGAGCCGGTGGCGCCGGCGAGGTCGCTGGCGTGGGGTCGGTTCCGGTGGAGCACGGCCGGGGTGATGATCGTGGCGCTGTTGGCGTTGCTGGGCTTCACGCTGGTGGTGCAGTTCAAGACCACGTCGACGGATCCGACGCTGGGGGCGACGCGGCAGGAGGACCTGGTGCGGATCCTGTCGGACCTGGATGCCCGGGAGAACCGGTTGCAGCAGGACATCCGGGCGTTGGAGGACAGCCAGCGGCAGTTGCGTTCGGGTGAGCAGGGTCGGCAGGCGGCGTTGGACGAGGCGACGCGGCGGGCGGACGAGTTGGGCATCCTGGCGGGCACGTTGCCGGCGACGGGGCCGGGGTTGACCGTGCGGTTCGACGCTGGCGGCGGTAAGCCGATCTCGGCGAACCAGGTGCTGGACGCGGTGCAGGAACTGCGGGGCGCCGGTGCGGAGGCGATGCAGATTTCCGGGAGTGATCGGGCGACGGTGCGGATCATCGCGTCGACGTACTTTCTGGATGGGGAGAGCGGGTCGTTGGTGGTGGAGGGGCGTCGGTTGGCGGCGCCGTTCACGATCACGGTGATCGGTGACCCGGCGACGATGCGTACGGCGTTGAACATTCCTGGTGGGGTGGTCGCGTCGGTCCAGGGTGTCGGCGGTAACGTGACCGTTGAGGAGCGTGGGGTTGTCGAGGTTTCGGCGCTGCACGCGCCGATCAAGCTGGATCACGCCCGTCCGGTCTCCTGACCGGCGCGGCCGCGCCGGGCCCGGGTGGTCCGGGGCACCGATGGATGAAGGACGCGTCTGGTGATTCCCGAGGATCTGCGATACACCGCCGAGCACGAGTGGGTGGCGGGTGACGGCACCGGTTCTGTTCGGGTCGGCATCACGCACTTCGCGCAGGACGCGTTGGGTGACATCGTGTACGTGCAGTTGCCCGAGGCGGGTGCGGTGGTTGCGGCCGGTGACTCGTTGGGTGAGATCGAGTCGACCAAGAGCGTGTCGGAGATCTACGCGCCGGTGGCCGGTACGGTGGCGGCGCGTAACGAGGCGCTGGGTGACACGCCTGAGCTGATCAACACGGAGCCGTACGGTGCGGGTTGGTTGGTGGAGATCACCCCGAATGATCCGACAGCGGTGGACGGGTTGCTCACGGCGGGCGCGTACCGCAAGATCACCGAAGGCTGAGTGTGCTTGATCCGGTGCGTGGGATGTCTGCGCGCGTCCGGTTGCCCTGCATTTCGGCGCTGGCTAGGCTCGCCCAGTCGACCGAGAAGAACCCAAGTGTTGAGCGTTGCGGAATTGCCTTCCCGGGCACGGGGAGCCAGCCGCCGGGTGTTCGAGTGCCCGGCGGCCAGACCCGCCATTACCCGACGCCAACCGAACAGATCCGTGAGGTGGTCCCATGACGCGCCCAGACGACGAGTTCCCCCCGCTCGACGTCACTTCGACGCTCAATCTCGGTTCGCTCGACGAAGTGCTGGAGGGGCCGGACACCGATGTGGTGCCGAGCCGGATGTCCGGTTCGTTGCCGCCGGGTATGGCGCTGCTGGTGGTTCGTCGCGGCCCGAATGCGGGTGCCCGGTTCCTGTTGGACCACGATGTGACGACGAGTGGCCGGCACCCGGACAGTGACATCTTCCTGGACGACGTGACGGTGTCGCGGCGGCACGCTGAGTTCCACCGGGACGGTGGCACGTTCACGGTGCGGGACGTCGGCAGCCTGAACGGCACGTACGTGAATCGTGAGCGGGTCGAGGCGGCCACGCTGAGCAATGGTGACGAGGTTCAGATCGGTAAGTTCCGGGTGGTGTTCATCGCCGGTCCGCGCCCGGAGGAGGAGGCCGGCCGGGGGTGAACGAGCCTGCGGCCTCCACGCCACCCGGGGCGGCCCGGTCCCAGCCGCTGATGAGCATCGGTGAGGTGCTGGGGCAGTTGCGGGTGGATTTCCCGGACACGACGATTTCGAAGCTGCGGTTCCTCGAGGCCGAGGGGCTGGTCGAGCCGCAGCGGACTGCGGCGGGTTACCGGAAGTACAGCTGGGACGATGTGGCGCGGTTGCGGTTCGTGTTGACCGCGCAGCGGGACAAGTACCTGCCGTTGCGGGTGATCCGTGAGCAGTTGGCCGAGTGGGACTCGTCCGGTGAGCAGCCGGGGCGGTCGCGGCCGGCGTTGGTCGCGGTGGGGCCCGATGGCGCTGTGCCGGGTCGGGAGTCGGCGGAGCCGGCCGAGTCGTCGCAGGTGCGGCTCGGCCGGGCTGATCTGGTCGCGCGCAGTGGGATCGACGAGTCGACGTTGGTCGAGCTGGAGCGTCTGGGTGTGCTGGTGTCGGATCCGCCGGGGTGGTATGACGGCGACGCGTTGATCATCGCGTCGGCGGTGGCGGGTTTGGCGGCGTACGGGTTGGAGCCGCGGCATCTGCGGGGTTATCGGACCGCGGCGGACCGTGAGGTCGGGTTGTTCGCGCAGTTGGTGGCGCCGTTGGCGCGGCAGAGTGATCCGGCGGCGCGGGCGCGGGCGGCGGAGACGGCGCGGGAGTTGGTGGCGTTGTCGGAGCAGTTGCACGCCGCGTTGGTGCGGGTGGGGTTGCGTTCGACGTTGGGTCGGTGAAGGGGCCCGGCGGGTGGCGGCTGAGCGGAAAGATCTCTTCCGGGAAGCGTGCCGTAGGCTTGCCGGGGTAACCCCTTTCTGGCGCGGGCGTGGTGCCGTAGCGCATGGGACGGCCGTGTCGCGGTCCGTGTACCGTGCAGGGAAGGGCGCGGTGCGGCGTAGGTGACAACGACACGGAGGCGGCGGTGCGCGAGCTGAGCGTGGTCGGAGTTCGGGTGGAGCTGCCCAGCAACCAGCCGATCGTCCTGCTCAGGGAGGTCGAGGGGGACCGCTATCTGCCGATCTGGATCGGCGCGGTCGAGGCCACGGCTATCGCTTATGAGCAGCAGGGGGTCAAGCCGGCCCGACCGTTGACGCATGATCTTCTGCGGGACGTGTTGGCGGCGTTGCAGGCGCCTCTGCAGGCGGTGGAGATCACCGAGCTCAAGGAGAACGTCTTCTACGCGGATCTGTTGATCGGCGACGGGGTGCGGGTGTCGGCGCGGCCGAGCGATTCGATCGCGTTGGCGTTGCGGGTCGGTGCGCCGATTCGTTGTGCCGAGCAGGTCCTCAGCGAAGCGGGGATCGTCATCCCGGATGAGCAGGAGGACGAGGTGGAGAAGTTCCGCGAGTTCCTGGAGCAGGTGCGTCCGGAGGACTTCGCGGGCTGAGCCGGTCTTCCCGGCCCTTCACGAGGCGTCACTGTGGGTGATCCTTGGCGCTTCTGGTGATCTTTCTCGGTGGCTGCGCGGCGTGTCGCGTCGGGTCCTCTGTGGTAAGCCCTGACGGTGGCGATAGGGTTGCCGTGTCGAGGGGTGCGCGTCTCGGAAACGACGCGTCGCCGCACTGACGGGGAGGTTGTCCGGATGCACGAGCCGCAGGATCCTAATCCGGGTACGGAGTTGGACGAGTCGGGTGTGGCCACTGAGGGTGACGGTTCGGTGGGCTACCGGGGTGTGACGGCATGTCACGCGGTGGGCATCAGTTACCGGCAGTTGGATTACTGGGCGCGGACGGCGCTGGTGGTGCCGAGCGTGCGTGACGCCTCGGGTTCGGGGACGCAGCGGTTGTACTCGTTCCGCGACCTGGTGGTGTTGAAGGTCGTGAAGCGGTTGTTGGACGCGGGGGTGTCCCTGCAGAACATCCGCAAGGCGATCGAGGCGCTGCGGTCGCGTGGGGTGGGGGACCTGGCCGACATCACGCTGATCTCCGATGGGACGACGGTGTACGAGTGCCGGTCCCCGGAGGAGGTGGTCGACCTGTTGCAGGGTGGTCAGGGCGTGTTCGGGATCGCGATCGGTGGGGCGTTCAAGGAGATCCAGGGTTCGTTGTCGCATCTGCCGGCGGAGCCGGCGACGAGCGGCCCGGTGGAGCCGGTGGCGGCGTCCGGGTCGGATCCGGTGGGCGACGAGTTGGCGGCGCGGCGAGCCCGGCGACGGGCCGGCTGAGCGCTGGTTGGGTCGCCGGGGCTGTCGACGCGCCCGGTTTTCACGTTTAGTTTTTTCGCTGCCGATCGGTGACTGCCTGTCAGGTCGGCGGTTCCTCGCTGCCCGGTGGACACCTTGGTGATCCACAGTGCGTGTCGGGTCGGTTGCCGGTTGTGAACGGTGGCATCGGTCGTGATGACGGTCTGTGTCGGATTGTTGTCGGGCATCCGATAGGGGGGCGCTCGCCGGGCCACGTCGACACGCTATGGTCGCCCACGGTCCCCGGTGTGGCGCCGTGGCATGACGATGTCGCTCCGGTGGTCCGCTGCCCCTCCGCGCCGACCCAGCGCGACTCTCCACCCCGGAAGGAACGACCGTGACGGTTACCGAAGAAGCCGCTCCCGCCTCGCACTACGACCGCATCGGCGGTGCCAGTTCGGTCAAGGCGGCCGTCGAGCTGTTCTACGACAAGGTGCTCGCCGACCCGGACCTGGCGGGCTATTTCGCCGATGTGAACATGCCGGGTCAGCGGCGGCACCTGACGTTGATGTTGACCGCGGTGCTGGGCGGTCCGAACGAGTACGCCGGCCGCGGGTTGGCCGAGGCGCACCAGCCGCTGAAGATCCCGGTGGAGCACTACGTCAAGGTGGGTGAGCATCTGATCGTGACGCTGACCGAGCTGGGTGTGCCGGCGGACATCCTGGCCGACGTGCAGACGGTGCTGGGGCAGGTGCAGGACCAGGTGGTGGCCGCCGGGAACCGTCCGGGCGTCTGATCGTGGACGCGGCTCGACTCAAGCAGAGTTGGTCCCTGGTCGCCGGGCACGGCGACCAGGTGCCGCTCTATTTCTATTCGACGTTGTTCCTGTCCCATCCCGAGACACGGCAGATGTTCCCGACGAACATGGCCGGGCAGCGGGACCGGCTGGTGACCGCGCTCGGGCACATCGTGTCCAACGTGGACCAGGTGGATCATCTGGTGGGTTTCCTGCGGGACCTCGGCGCGGACCACCGCAAGTTCGCGGTCCGCGCGGAGCACTACCCGGCGGTCGGTGAGGCGCTGCTGGCGACGTTGCAGCACTTCCTGGCCGAGCAGTGGACCGAGGAGTTGGCGCAGGACTGGGCGGCGGCGTACGGGCTGGTCGCGCAGGTGATGTCGGAGGCCGCGCAGGCCGCGGAGACGGTGAATCCGCCGTGGTGGGTGGCGGAGATCGTCGCGCACGAGCGGCGGGCGTTCGACGTGGCGGTGCTCACGGTGCGCCCGCAGTACCTGCTGCCGTTCACTCCGGGTCAGTCGATCGGGGTGTCGCATCCGGCGGTGCGCTCGTGGCGGTACTACTCACCGGCGAACGCGCCCCGCGCGGACGGCACCCTGGAGCTGCACGTACGGGCCGCGCCGGGTGGCGCGGTGTCCTCGCGGCTGGTGTACGGCTCGGCGGTGGGTGACCGCATCCACCTGGCGGCGCCGGTGGGGGATCGGCTGTCGTTGTGGGCGGCGGGTTCCAGCGATCTGCTGCTGCTGGCGGCGGGCACCGGCTGGGCGCCGGTGAAGGCGCTGGTGGAGCAGGTCGCCGCGGAGGGTTCCCGACGGCGGGTGGACCTGTACGTGGGGGCTCGTTCCCGCAGCGAGTTCTACGACAGCGACGCGATCGACAAGCTGGCGTCGTCGTACCCGTGGTTGACGGTGACCTACGTGGTGGGCGCCGACCTGAACCGGTCGGGGGAGTTCGTGCACGCCGTGGACCGGGCGCTGGCCGATGGTGACTGGCGCTCCCGGCACGTGTACGTGTGCGGGTCGGACGAAATGGTTTCGCACGCGGTGCAGACGTTGGTCCGGGCGGGTTACCACTCGGATCAGGTGCACCACGAGGGCCTGGGCAAGCACTGGTACGGCCCGGCCTGGCGTACGGCGGTGGAGCAGTCGACCGCTGGTGACAACTCCGGAGGTGTTCGGTGAGCGCGACCCCGATCAGCCGGTACGACGGCGTGCAGGTCGCCGGTGGTGTGCAGGTGCGGATGACCGCGGACCGGGTCCGGCGGTGGGAGTTCGGCACGGCGTCGTTCGGTCGGCGTGGTTATGACAACGCCGATGTGGACCGGTTCCGGGTGCAGGTCGCCGATGAGCTGGACCTGTTGGCGACGCAGGTCGCGAACCTGCGCGCGGAGAACGAGCGGCTCAACGACCGGGTGGAGCTGCACCGGCATGGTGTGATCCCGAGTACGGGCGCGGCGGCGAAGGTGCCGGCCGCCAAGGAGGTGAATCTGCTTTCCGCGGCGCAGCGGGAGGCGGAGCAGATCATCGCGCAGGCGCACGACTACGCGCGGCGGGTCGCCGAGTACGCCCGGGTGCAGTACGAGAGCTACATGCAGGCGGCGGCGGAGGAGGCGAAGCAGGAGGCGGAGCGGGCGGTGGCGGATTACCGCAGCTCGGCCGGGTCGAGCTTCGACGACACGGTGGCCACCCGGGAGGCGTTGCGGATCTTCGGCGAGATGATGGTGTCGCACATGCAGGCGGCGGCGCGGCATCTCGACGACGGCAGCGAGCAGTTGGCCCGCACGATGGACCGGATCGCGAAGGAGACGCCGGGGGCGCCGTTCGCGGTCGGCGCGGCGGGGCAGACGGCGCTGCCGCGTCACCAGCAGCAGCGGTGACACCCGGGTGGGGTCCGCCTGGCGGACCCCACCCGGCTGCCGAGGCGGTCGCGGTGGCTATCGAGGGCCGGGGCTGAGTGTGTGTACCTGGTTCGTTACGGCCGTCAGGAGGGCGGTCAGCGCGGGAGCCGGGGGGCTGTCCCGGGTGACGGCGACCAGGCGGCGTTTGAGAGTGGTTTCGGCGATGTCGCGAATGGCGAGAGCGGGGTCGTCCGTGGGCAGGGTCAGGGCCGGCATCAGGGCGACGGCTGCCGCGGCGCGGACGAGTTCGAGTTGCACGTCGGCGTCGCTGCAGCGGTGCCGCAGGTCGGGCTCGTAGCCGCCGAGGGATCGGCAGGTCCCGACGACCATGGCGTGGTGGCCGGTGCCCTCGGCGGACGTGGTCCAGATGTCGGGTCGCAGTTCGGCGACCGCGACGGGGCGTTTGGGCCGGGCGAGTGGGTGCGCTGCCGGTAGCACGATCTTCAGTGGCTCCTCGAGCAGGAGCGTGAAGCGCAGCCCGGCCGGGCGGGGGCGGGGGTGGCCGTCGTACTCGTCGCCGATGACCAGGTCGACGGCGCCGAGCCGCAGGCTTGGCAGGGACTGTTCGAGTTCCAGCTCGAAGATCTCCACGCGCACCTGCGGGTGGTCGACGTTCATGCGGGCAAGGGCCGGAACCAGGAGGCGACGGGTCGCCGATTGCAGGCCACCGGCGCGTACGGTGCCCCGGATCTCACCGCTCAACGCGGCCAGGTCGGCTTCTGCCGCTTCGGCCGCTGACAGCAGCAGGCGCGCATGCTGGGCAAGCAGGTGTCCGGCGTCGGTGAGTCGTACGCCCCGCCCGGCCTTGTCGAACAGCCGGGCGCCGATTTCCTTCTCCAGGATGGCCAGTTGCTGGGAGACCGTCGACGGGCTGTAGCCCAGGGCTGCGGCGACCGCGGCCAGGGTGCCCCGCTCCTCGAACTCGCGAAGGAAGCGCAGCCGTCGCAGATCCAAGGCAATCATGCGGGAATTCTAACGAGTCACCTGCATGAATCATCGCTGGACCTGGCGAGTCTGGTCGCTGATCCTTGTCGGCATGGGTCCCGCACTGTGCCTTTGGTCCGCGGCGTGCTTCGGCGCTATGGCGATCTTCGGCACGCTCGCCTACGACGCCGGCGTCTCGCCCGGGGCGCTGCTGCTGGTGCGCTTCACCCTGGCCGCCGTGCTGCTGGGGTTGGTCCTGCTCGTGCGGCCGGGACTGCGCCGAACGGAGCCGGGTCCGTACCGGGGCGAACCGGGCAACCGGCCGTCGGCGACGCGCGGCCGGGTGCTGACCACCGCCATCGGGCTGGGTGCCATCGGGTACGCCACACAGGCGAGTCTGTTCTTCTCGGCTCTGCAACTGATGGACGCCTCGCTGCTGTCCCTGATCCTCTACACCTACCCCGTCCTGGTCACCGTGGCGGCGGTACTGCTCGGCCGCGACCGGCTCACCCCGGGACGCGGCGCCGCGCTGGTGGCCGCGTCGGGCGGAACGCTGCTGGTCCTGATCGGCGCCGGTGGCGTGAGCTTCCACCCGCTCGGGGCGCTGCTCGCCTTCGCCTCCGCGCTCACCTACACCGGCTACATCCTCGTCGCCGACACCGTCGTGCACCGGCTGCCGCCCGTGCTGCTGGCCGCACTGGTGATGGCCGGCACCGCCGGCACCCTCGGCGCGCGCGCCCTGCTCACCGGAGGGGTCGACCTCGACTTCGAGGCGCCGGGATGGTTCTGGCTGGCCTGCATCGCCGTGGTCTCCACCGTCGTGGCGATGCTGACCTTCTTCGCCGGCCTGAAACGGACCGGCCCATCGACCGCCGCGATCCTGTCCACCTTCGAACCCGTGGTCACCACCGCGCTGGCCGCGCTCATCCTCGGCGAATCCCTGACCCCGGTGCAGCTCGCCGGCGGCGCCCTGGTGCTGTCCTCCGTCGCCGTCCTCCAGCTCCGACCAACCCGCACCCGCCGCCGAGACCATGCCCCGCCCCCGGCAGCCGACCCCGGGGCCCAGGGTGCGCAGGATGAGGCAGGACATCCTGCCGCGGTCAGCTGAGCCGTTGGTCGAGGTGGAAGGTGACCTCGGCGCCGGCCTCGCTCTTGCCGATGAGCTTGCACAGGGCGGCCCGGATGGGCAGCCAGTGCGGGCCGGTGCCCGAGGGCATGAGGGTGGCGCTGAACGGGTGACCGTCGATCGTGCCGGTGACCTTGACGGCGCGGCGGGTGCCGAGCAGTTCGGCGGAGTCGGGCACCGTCACATAGGTGGCGAAGGCGCCGTCCTTCTCGATCGGCGCGGTGAAGCGGTGGTCCAGTGGCTGCGCGGCCATTGCACTCCTCACGTCGGTTCGGCGGTGCTGGCGCGGACGGCGTCGGCGACCGGCGTCGGCCCGTTGACGAGTTCCAGGGTCTCGCCGGCGGTGCGTGGTTCGTCGAGCAGCGCCACGAGCACCAGGGCGACGTCGGCGCGGGTCACCGCGCCCCGCCCGGCGTGCGCGGAGAGGGTGACGTGTCCGGTGGGTTCGTCGTCGGTGAGCCGGCCGGGTCGCAGCACCGTCCAGTCCAGGTCGCGGGCGCGCAGGTCGTCCTCGGCGGCGCGTTTGGCGCGCAGGTACGCCGCCCACACGTCGTCGGCGCCGGCGGCGGGTGAGTTGTCCACGCCCATGGAGGAGACCAGCAGGTAGCGGCGGACACCGGCGTGGGTGGCGGCGTCGGCGAGCAGCGCGGCGGCGGCCCGGTCGACGGTGTCCTTGCGGGCGGCGCCGCTGCCGGGGCCGGCGCCCGCGGCGAAGATCACCGCGTCGGCGCCGTCGAGGTGCGCGGCGAGGTCGGTGCGGTCGGTGTGTTCCAGGTCGCAGACGACCGGGGTGGCGCCGGCGGCGCGCAGCGCGTCGGCCTGGTCGGGGTTGCGGATCAGGCCGACGGCGGTGTCGCCGCGCGCGGCGAGGTGACGCTCCAGCAGCAGGGCGATCTTGCCGTGGCCTCCGGCGATGACAACACGCATGCGCCCAACCTACCGGCGGTGCAGCGGGTCGGGTCCTCTTGACTTTGCCCTTCGGGCAACCCCCAGCCTGGGGTGTGCCGGTCGCCGTGACCGGCACGAGGAGGATGTCGACGTGGGGCTGCTGACCATCGGGGCGTTCGCGCAGGCGGCGAGACTGACGCCGAAGGCGTTGCGCCTGTACGACCATGTGGGGATTCTGCCGCCGGCCGCGCTCGATCCCGAGTCCGGGTACCGGCTCTACGACCCGGCTCAGCTGCCTCTGGCTCGGCTGATCGCCCAGCTCCGTCGCATCGGCATGCCACTGGCGCAGATCCGCGTCGTTTGTGCCCTGGAGCCCGCGGCGGCAGCTGAGGCGGTCACCGCGTACTGGCAGGGGGTGTCCGCCGACACCGCGGCTCGCGCCCGGCTCGCCACCATCCTCGTGGACCACCTGTCCGAAGGGGGCGCCACCATATCTCAACCCAATCCCACCGTCGCCGTCCGCTACGCCACCGGTTGTGACACCGGGATCGTGCGTGACAGCAACGAGGACGCCGCGTACGCCAGCGAGCGGCTGCTCGCCGTCGCTGACGGCATGCGAGGACCCGGCGGCGCCGCCGCCAGCGCCGCCGCCATCGACGCCCTCAAACCGTTGGAGCTCACCGACGCGCCGGCTGCTGACCTGCTGACGATGCTCGCCGGTGCGGTCACCGACGCCGACCGCACCGTGCGCGCGCTGGCGACCGGTGACCACCAGCCGGTCACCACGCTGACCGCGTTGCTGCGCAGCGGCTCCCAGCTGGCCCTGGTGCACATCGGTGACACCCGGGTCTACCTGCTGCGCGACGGTGAGCTGTCCCTGCTGACCCAGGACCACACCT
Organism: Micromonospora sp. NPDC005161; assembly: GCF_053599855.1. Taxonomy (NCBI): domain Bacteria; kingdom Bacillati; phylum Actinomycetota; class Actinomycetes; order Micromonosporales; family Micromonosporaceae; genus Micromonospora; species Micromonospora sp. NPDC005161. The sequence continues at coordinate 17,715 of NZ_JBSFYQ010000047.1, read as the reverse complement.
GGGTGCAGGCGCAGGTGGATCAGGGCAGGCTCGACCACGACCAGGCCGCCGCGCATCCTCAGCGCGCTGTGCTGGTGCGTGCCCTCGGCGCCGGCCCGCAGGTCGAGGCGGATCTCGCGCTACGCACCGCCCTGCCCGGTGATCGGTACCTGCTGTGCTCCGACGGGCTGTCCGCTGTCGTCGACCGCGCCGATCTGCGATCGACGCTCAGTGCGGCGACCGATCCCGAGCACACGGTGCGGGAACTGATCGAGCTGGCTCAGACGGCCGGGGCGCCGGACAACATCGCCTGCGTCATCGCCGACATCGTCGCGGTGTAGGCACCACCACAGGTCGGCGGGGGTTCGGCGGCGGCGGGTGCGTTGAGGCAGCATGGAGGGGTGATGGAGAGCCTGGACGCGTTGACCTCGCTGGTGGCCGGTGGTCAGGTGGTGGTGCTCAGCGGGGCCGGCCTGTCCACCGAGTCGGGTATTCCGGACTACCGGGGGCCCAGCGGGGTGGCCCGCCGCCACACGCCGATGACCTTCCAGGCGTTCACCGGCGATCCTGTCGCGCGGCGGCGCTACTGGGCGCGCAGCCACCTGGGATGGCGGTTGATCGCCCGGGCGGCGCCGAACGCCGGGCATCGGGCGGTGGCGCGGCTGCAGCACGCCGGTCTGGTCGACGCGGTGATCACCCAGAACGTCGACGGGTTGCACGGCGCGGCGGGCAGCGGGTCGGTGGTCGAGCTGCACGGCCGCCTGGACGAGGTGACCTGCCTGGACTGCGGCAACCTGACCTCCCGGGAGGAGGTGGACCGCCGGCTGCGCGAGGCCAACCCGGATTTCGTGGCCCGGGTCGCCGCGGTGAACCCGGACGGTGACGTGGATCTCCCCGATGAGCAGGTGGCCGCGTTCCGGCCGGTGGACTGCGGGATCTGCGGCACGGGGATGTTGAAACCGGACGTGGTGTTCTTCGGTGAGACGGTGCCGCCGCAGCGGGTGGCGCGCTGCTTCGCGCTGGTGGAGCAGGCTCGGGCGGTGCTGGTGCTCGGGTCGTCGTTGACGGTGATGTCGGGCCGCCGGTTCGTGATTCGGGCGGCGAAACGGGGCATTGCCGTGGCGATCGTCAACCAGGGTGCGACCCGGGGTGACGGGTACGCCACGGTGTGCGTCGACGCGCCGTTGGGGGCGCTGCTACCGGCGCTGGCCGAACGGGTCACCGGCGGCGCGGCGGTGGTCACTCCAGCCTGGGTGTGACGGCGGGTCCGGGGGTAGGACATCTGCCGGAAACACCGGCGCTGGTAGCGTTGACCATGCCGGTACCACCCACGTGGGAGAGACCGCCCGACAGCACCCGGGGCGGCGCCGAAGGGGCAAATCCTCCCCGGAACCTCTCAGGCAAAAGGACCTCGTGGGCAGGCACTGTGGAGCGCTGTGCGGGCGCGACAGAGGGGGAGGCCGATCCGTCGACCTCGTCCCGGGAGTGCCCCCCATGACCGTTGAGCAGTTCGCCACCCGTCACATCGGTCCCGGCCCGGACGATGAGCGCCGGATGTTGGAGGTCGTCGGGCACGGCTCGATCGACGAGCTGATGGACGCCGCGATCCCCGAGGTGATCCGCTGGCACGGCACCCTGGACCTGCCGGACCCGGCCACGGAGGCCGAGACGATCGCCGAGCTGCGGGCCCTGGCGGCGCGCAACACCGTCGCCGTGTCGATGATCGGGCTGGGCTACCACGGCACGCACACCCCAGCGGTGATCCGCCGCAACGTGCTGGAGGACCCGGCCTGGTACACGGCGTACACGCCGTACCAGCCGGAGATCAGCCAGGGCCGCCTCGAAGCGCTGCTGAACTTCCAGACCATGGTGACCGACCTGACCGGGTTGGCGACCGCTAACGCGTCGATGCTCGACGAGGGCACCGCCGCGGCGGAGGCGATGACCTTGGCCCGCCGCGCGTCGAAGAGCAAGAGCGCGGTGTACGTGGTCGACGCCGACGCGCTGCCGCAGACCATCGCGGTGATCAGCAGCCGGGCCGAGCCGCTCGGCATCGACGTGCGGGTCCTCGACGTCGAGCGTGACGAGCTGCCCAGTGAGTTCTTCGGCCTACACCTGCAGTACCCGGGGGCGTCCGGCGCGGTACGCGATCACGTGGCGCTGGTCGAGGCCGCGCACGCCGCCGGCGCCCTGGTCACCGTCGCGGCGGACCTGCTGGCGTTGACGCTGCTGCGCGCGCCGGGGGAGATCGGCGCGGACATCGCCGCCGGCACCACCCAGCGTTTCGGCGTACCCATGGGCTTCGGTGGGCCGCACGCCGGTTACCTGGCGGTGCGCTCGGGCCTGGAGCGGATGCTGCCGGGCCGGCTGGTCGGGGTGTCCCGCGACGCGGACGGCAACCCCGCCTACCGGCTGGCGTTGCAGACCCGCGAGCAGCACATCCGGCGGGAGAAGGCGACCAGCAACATCTGCACCGCGCAGGTGCTGCTCGCGGTGATGGCCGGCATGTACGCCGTCTACCACGGCCCGGACGGGCTGCGGGACATCGCGACGCGTACCCATGACATGGCGGCGCGGCTGGCGGCCGGGCTGCGCGCCGGTGGCGTGGACGTCGCGGACGTCGCGTTCTTCGACACCGTCACCGCGACCGTGCCCGGGCGGGCCGGCGAGGTGGTGGCGGCCGCCGCCGAGCGTGGCGTCAACCTGCGGCTGGTCGACGCCGACCGGGTGGGTGTGTCGTGCGACGAGACGACCACCGTGGCGCACCTGGCGGCGGTGTGGGCGGCGTTCGGTGTGCCCACCTTCGACGGCGATGGCGTGGCGGCCCTGCCGGTCGAGTTTCACCGCACCAGCGACTTCCTCACCCACCCGGTGTTCCGCAGCCACCACTCGGAGACGGCGATGCTGCGCTACCTGCGCCGGCTGTCGGACTTCGACTACGCCCTGGACCGGGGCATGATCCCGCTCGGCTCGTGCACGATGAAGCTCAACGCGACCACCGAGATGGAGCCGGTCAGCTGGACGGAGTTCGCGCACATCCACCCGTTCGCCCCGGACGCGCAGACCGCCGGGTACCGGGAGATGATCGGTCAGCTGGAGTCGTGGCTGGCCGAGGTGACCGGCTACGACGCGGTCAGCGTGCAACCCAACGCGGGCTCCCAGGGTGAGTTGGCCGGGCTGCTGGCCATCCGGGCGTTCCACCACAGCCGCGGCGAGGCGCACCGCGACGTGTGCCTGATCCCGTCCTCGGCGCACGGCACGAACGCGGCGTCAGCGGTGATGGCCGGTATGCGGGTGGTCGTGGTGGCCTGCGACGACGACGGCAACGTCGACCTGGTCGACCTGGACGCGAAGATCGACAAGCACCGCGACGCGCTCGCCGCGATCATGGTGACGTACCCGTCGACGCACGGCGTGTACGAGACGGGCATCGCGTCGCTGTGCGCGAAGGTCCACGACGCCGGCGGGCAGGTGTACGTCGACGGGGCGAACCTCAACGCCCTCGTCGGGTTCGCCAAGCCGGGCAAGTTCGGCGCGGACGTGTCGCACCTGAACCTGCACAAGACGTTCTGCATCCCGCACGGCGGCGGCGGCCCGGGCGTCGGCCCGGTGGCGGTGCGGTCACACCTGGCGCCGTTCCTGCCCGGTGACCCGCTGGGGGCGCACGCGGACGCGACGCCGGCGATCTCGGCGGCGAAGTACGGCTCGGCGGGGATCCTGCCGATCCCGTGGGCGTACCTGCGGATGATGGGCGCGGCCGGGCTGACCCGGGCGACCGGCGTGGCGGTCCTCGCGGCGAACTACGTGGCGGCGCGGCTGCGCGGGCATTTCCCGGTGCTGTACGCCGGCAACAAGGGCCTGGTGGCGCACGAGTGCATCCTGGACCTGCGGCCGCTGACGAAGGCGACCGGGGTGAGCGTGGACGACGTGGCGAAGCGGCTGATCGACTACGGGTTCCACGCGCCGACGATGTCGTTCCCGGTGGCCGGGACGCTGATGGTGGAGCCGACCGAGAGCGAGGACCTGGCCGAGCTGGACCGGTTCTGCGACGCGATGATCGCGATTCGGGCGGAGATCGAGCAGGTCGGGTCGGGGCAGTGGCCGGCCGGGGACAACCCGCTGGCCAACGCGCCGCACACCGCGGCGATGGTCAGCGGTGACGAGTGGGCGCACCCGTACCCGCGGTCGGTGGGCGCGTACCCGGCCGGGGTGGACCGGGCTGGGAAGTACTGGCCGCCGGTGCGGCGCATCGACGGCGCGTACGGCGACCGGAACCTGGTCTGCTCGTGCCCGTCGCCGGAGGCCTTCGAGGACTGACGACGGGGTGCCGGGGCGGGCGGTGTGGCCGCCCCGGCAGCCGCGCCGACCTGGGCGGGGACGTCCCGTACCGGGGGACTAGCCTGGGTCGACGGCGGCGATTCGGTGACGCTGAGTGGTCAATCAGGCCACGAGGGCGTGTCGGGCGGGGCCGCGGTGCGGGGCGATGCTGCTGCCGTCGGGGAGCAGCTCGCCGGTGTCCTCGAACACGATGACACCGTTGCAAAGCAGGCTCCAGCCCTGCTCAGGGAAGCAGGCGAGGACGCGGGCGGCTTCCCGGTCGATGGCTTCGGCGGAGGGGCAGGTCGGTTGGTGCTGGCACATCGGGTTCTCCGGACTGTGGGGGCACTGTGTCATGGTTCACATGACCAGTGACGCACAGTACCAAGCGAAAGTGTCCAGCATCGAGCAGGTGCCGGCCTGGTGCACGGGAAATCCACTGAACGGATGAGGAAGGTTGGGCCATACGGCGTGGAAACGCTCCCACAGGTGGTGGTCGATGCACCCGCCGCGCCACCCGGATGCCGGGGCGCGCTCGTCGAGCGCGCCCGCCTGCAATGGCGCCGCGCCGACGGCGGCGACCCCGCCGCGCTCGCCGAGGAGTTCCTCGCCGCGCACGGCCTGGCGCTGCACGACCTGACCCGGCCCGCCCCCGCGCACCCGGCCACCGGCCCCTGCGGCGCCGCGCTCTACCTGTCCGCCGCCGCCGGAGCGCTGCTGGCCGGCGCCCCGGCCGAAGCGCCCGACCCCGCGCCCGCCCTGCCCGACCTCGCCGTCGTCGTCTACGACCACGGCGCCCGGGCCACGCCGCCCGGCCCGCCCGCGCCCTGGTGGCTCGGCGAGTGGACCGAGAGCTGGACCCCACGCCAGCACGCCGACGCCGTCGACGCGGTCCGCGCCGCCATCGGCCGCGGCGACGTCTACCAGACCAACCTCGTCGGCCACGCCGCCGCCCGCTACACCGGCGACCCGCTGCCCGCCCTGAGCCGCCTCGGCGCGCTGCCCGGCGCCCGCTACGGCGGCGTGCTCACCGGCGACGGCTGGGCCATCGGCTGCGCCTCCCCGGAAACCCTCGTCGAGGTCACCGGAGGGCAGCTGACCACCAGACCCATCAAAGGCACCCGCCCCGCCACCGCCGCCGGCCGCGCCGAACTGCTCGCCAGCGCGAAGGAACGCGCCGAACACATCATGATCGTCGACCTGGAACGCAACGACCTGGCCCGCATCGCCCGCACCGGCAGCGTCCGCGTCGACGACCTGTTCGCCGTACGCCGCTGGTGCGACCTGTGGCAGGCCGAGTCCACCGTCCGCGCCACCCTCGCCGACGGCCTCGGCCTGGCCGACCTGCTGCGCGCCACCTGCCCCGGCGGCTCGGTCACCGGCGCGCCGAAACTCGCCGCCCTGACCCAGATCGACGCCCTCGAACCCGTCGGCCGGGGCGCCAGCATGGGCGCGCTCGGCTGGGTCGCCCCCGGCCGCGTCGACCTCGGCCTGACCATCCGCACCGCCGCCGCCGACGGCGAGCGGCTGCACACCTGGGCCGGCGGCGGCATCACCTGGGACAGCGACCCCGCCGCCGAGGTCGCCGAGGCCGCCGCGAAGACCGCCCCGATCCGCGCCACCCTGGCCGGGCGCTGAACCCTCCGCGACCGGCGATACGCTGACCCGCATGACCATGCGGCCCATCCGGATCATCGGCGACCCCGTGCTGCGCACCCCGTGCGAGCCGGTCACCACCTTCGACGCCGACCTACGCGCCCTGGTCACCGACCTGATGGACACCCTGCTCGGCGCGCCCGGCCGGGCCGGCGTCGCCGCCCCGCAGATCGGGGTCAGCGCCCAGGTGTTCGTCTACGACGCCGACGGGCACCGCGGCCACCTGATCAACCCCACCCTGGAGCTGTCCGAGGAACCCCAGGACGACGAGGAGGGCTGCCTGTCCATCCCCGGCCTGTACTTCCCGACCCAGCGGGCCATGCATGCCACCGCCCACGGCGTCGACCAGCACGGCGAACCGCTGACCATCGCCGGCAGCGGCTTCCTCGCCCGCGCCCTGCAACACGAGGCCGACCACCTGCGCGGCACGCTCTACGTCGACACCCTGCGCGGAGACATCCGCCGCCGCGCCCTGCGCGAGATCCGCGCCGGCCGGTTCGACTCACCCAGCCGCCGCCGCTAGCGGGCGGTCAACGTCCACTCGTCGTAGTCGGCGACCCGGCTGAACCCCACCCGCTCGTACAGCCGCACCGCGGCCACGTTGTCCGCCTTCACGTTCAGCGTCACGTGCTCGACGCTCTCGCGCAGCCGGGCGCACAGCGCCGCCACCACCGCCGCGCCCACACCCCGCCCCCGCCAGCGCGGATCGGTCGTGACGTTGCCCAACGCCGCCACCCGGTAGGCCGGCGACCACACGTGCACCCCGGCCACCGCCCGCAGCTCACCGCCGTCGCGCACCCCCACGTACTGCCCGGTGTCCAGCATCCGCGGGTCGAACCAGTTCTCCGGGTACGCCCGCGCGTACAACCGGCGCAGCGGCGGCAGGTCCGCCGCGCCGAGCACCACGCCCGCCGGGCGCACCCGCGCGAGGCGGTCCGGGTCGGTCAACGTCATCCGGTGATGCCGGCCACCGGAATCGAGCCGGAAAGACCCGGCCAGGGCGTCGGCCAGCCCGGGGGACAGGTGCGCGTACAGCCGGGCCGGCAGCACCGGCGCCACCTCGGCCAGCAACGCCGCCAGCGCCGCGGTGTCCGCCGGCGCCGCGAACGCCAGCAGCGTCGGCGGGTCCACCCCGTGATACAGCAACACGACCTGCTCACCCCGGCGGAACCACGAGGTGTACGGCCAGAAGAAGTCGTCCAGGTCACCCAACTGGTAGGCGTGCAGCACCGGATCACGCCCCAGCAGCTCCGCCAGGACGACCCGGTCGTGCTCCGCGCGTACCGGCATCAGCGCCGGCTCACCGGGCCAGCCACTGGTCGTAACCGAGCTTGGCGACCAACGCCACCACCACCACCAGCAGCACCACCCGCACGAACCCCGACCCGCGGCGCAACGCCATCCGCGCCCCCAGCACCGCGCCGGCGATGTTGCACACCGCCATCCCCGCGCCCAGCAGCCACCACACGTGCCCGGTCACCCCGAACACCACCAGCGCACCCAGGTTCGTGCCCGCGTTGACGACCTTCGCCATCGCCGAGCCGTGCACGAAGTCCGCGCCCACCAGCGCGGTGAACGCCAGCACCAGGAACGTGCCGGTGCCCGGACCGATCAACCCGTCGTACAGGGCGATGCCCACCCCGGCCACCGCGATCACCACCGCCACCCGCACCGGGGTCCGCCGCTGCGGTACCGCCACCACCCCCAGCCGGGGCCGCAGCAGCACGAACACCGCCACCGCCACCAGCACCACCAGCACCACCGGCCGGTACGCCGACGCCGGCACCGCGCCGGCCAACGCCGCACCCACCCCGGCGGTGATCACCGCCAGCGCCGCCGCCGGCCCCGCCACCCGCCAGTCGACCTTCGTGCGTCGGGCGTACGTCGTCGCCGCGGTGGCCGTGCCGAAGATCGCGGCCAGCTTGTTGGTGCCCAGCGCGGTGGCCACCGGCAGCCCGGGCGCGGCCACCAGCAACGCCGGCAACAGCAGCAGGCCACCACCGCCGACCACGGCGTCGACCCAGCCGGCCAGGGCCGCGGCGGCCAGAAGGGTGCTCAGCGATACGGCGTCCACGGGCGGCAATTCTTCCCACCCCGACCCGCCCGGCCCGTACCGAAGTGGCCAGCCTCACTCGCGCCCCCGCACGTCACCGACCCCGCGCCCGCCGCAACCACACCCCCAACGCGCCCACCGCCACGAACACCAGCACCGAACACAGCAGCAGTTTCACCACCCGGCAACCCTGCCACGGGGACGTAGGGTGCAGGGGTGCGCCTGGCCACCTTCAACGTGCTGCACGGACGATCCCTGACCGACGGGCTCGTCGACCCGGACCGACTCGCCGCCGCCGTGCGCGCCCTCGACGCCGACGTGCTGGCCCTGCAGGAGGTCGACCGCGACCAGAGCCGCAGCGGCAACCTCGACCTCACCGCCATCGCCGCCCGCGCCCTCGACGCACCCCACCACCGCTTCGCCGCCGCCGTCGTCGGCACCCCCGGCGAACAGTTCCGGCCCCTGCGCCACGACGACGACGGCCACGGCGAACCCTGCTACGGCATCGGCCTGATCAGCCGCCACCCCGTCCGCAGCTGGCAGGTCACCCGACTCAAGCCCGCACCCGTACGCTCCCCGGTCTACGTGCCCGGCCCCGGCGGCGGCCTCGTCCTGCTGCACGACGAACCCCGCGTCGTGCTCGCCGCCGTCCTGGACACCCCGCACGGGCCGCTCACCGTCGCCGCGACCCACCTGTCCTTCGTCCCCGGCTGGAACGCCCGCCAACTCCGGCAGACCATCCGCGCCCTGCGGGCGCTGCCCTCGCCCCGCGTCCTGCTCGGCGATCTCAACCTGCCCGCCGGCGCGGCCCGGCTCCTCTCCGGCTGGCGCCCCCTGGGTCGCCGCCCCACCTACCCCGCCGGGCAACCCCGCGTCCAACTCGACCACATCCTCGCCGACCGGCACGCCCTCGAGCAGCTCCCACCGGTACGCGCGGTCACCACTCCGCTGTCCGCCATCTCCGACCACCGACCCCTGCTGGTCGACCTCGGCTGAGAATCGACTGCCATCGTGGGCCACGAATGTCTAGGGTGGGCTCACCGACAGCACCGCCGTTCCGCCAACTCCGCCCCCGACGTCCATCGGAGCTGACCATGAGCGACACGCCGGACACCATCGTGCTCATCCACGGATTCTGGGTCACCCCGCGCAGCTGGGAAAACTGGGTCACCCACTACCAGGACAAGGGCTTCCGGGTGCTCACCCCGGCATACCCCGGCCTGGAAGCCGAGGTCGAGGCCCTCAACGCCGACCCGAGCCCACTGGAGACGCTGACCGCGCCGCAGATCATCGAGCACCTGTCCACGGTCGTCGAGGCGCTGCCCAGACCACCCGTCATCATGGGCCACTCGGCCGGCGGTGCGTTCACCCAGGTGCTGCTCAGCCGGGGGTACGGCACCTCGGCGGTCACGCTCAACTCGGCGCCCACCGAAGGCGTCAAGGTGATCCCGTTCTCGCAGCTACGCTCCACCTTCCCGGTGCTGAGGAACCCGGCGAACCGACACCGGGCCGTCGGGTTCACCTTCGAGCAGTGGCACTACGCGTTCACCAACACCTTCGACGAGCACGAGTCGCGGGCGCTGTACGAGCGCTACGCCATCCCCGCCTCCGGCGGCATCCTCTGGGACAGCGTGCTGGCCAACCTGCTGCCCGGCCCGCAGGACATCGCCGTCGACTACCACAACGACCAGCGCGCGCCACTGCTGTTCATCTCCGGCTCAAAGGACCACATCATGCCGCCGAGCGTGCAGCGCTCCAACGCCGCGCACTACCAGGGCGACACGGTCACCGAGGTCAAGCTCTACGACGGGTACGCGCACCTGCTCCCCGCCCAGCAGGGCTGGCAGGACATCGCCGACCACGCCCTCGACTGGGCGCTGCGGCACGCCCGGTGAACACCGAGCCGCTGCGGATCACCCACATCGGCGGCCCCACCACGCTGATCGAGGTCGGCGGCTGGCGGCTGCTCACCGACCCGACCTTCGACCCACCCGGACGGCGCTACACCTTCGGCTGGGGCACCTCCTCCCGCAAGACCACCGGCCCGGCCATCCCCGCCGCCGACCTCGGCCCGATCGACGCGGTGCTGCTCACCCACGACCACCACGGCGACAACCTCGACGACGCCGGCCGCGCACTGCTGACCGACGTGGACACCGTGCTCACCACCACATCCGGGGCGCACCGGCTCGGCCACGACGCCCACGGCCTGCGCGCCTGGGAAACGACCCGGCTCGAACACCCCGGACGCCCGACGATCGAGGTGACCGCGACGCCGTGCCGGCACGGCCCACCGCTGAGCACCCCGATCGTCGGCGACGTCGTCGGCTTCGCCCTGCGCTGGGCGGGGCAACAACACGGCGCGCTGTGGATCACCGGCGACACGGTGCTGCACCGCGGCGTACGCCACGTCGCCACCCGCATCCCTGTCGGCACCGTGCTGCTGCACCTAGGCGGGGTGCGGTTCCCCAGCACCGGGCCGCTGCGCTACTCGATGACAGCCCGACGCGCGGCGCAGCTGTGCGCCGCACTCCGACCGCAGACCGCGATCCCGGTGCACTACGAGGGCTGGCAGCACTTCCAGGAGCCACGCGACGTGATCGAGCGGGCGTTCGCCGCCGCCCCGCCCGCCGCCCGCGACAGCATCCGCTGGCTGCCACTCGGGCAGCCCACCACCATCAGCGCGTAGCAACGGCCGCCGGGGGAGAGGGAGCCCTGTCGCAAGATTCCCTCAAGATCATTGCATCGACGACCTCCGACGATCATGCTGGTCAAAGCGCGCCACGATCAACTAGTCGGAGGCCACATGAGACGCCAGCGACCCACCGTCCTCGCCATCTCCACACTCCTCGCCATCACCCTCACCGCCGCACCCACCCCCGCCAACGCCCAGAGCGCGGCAGAACCCAACCAGGTCGCCAACCTCACCGTCCGCCAGGCCGACGGGTACGCCACCCTCGCCTGGCAACCCGTCGACGGCGCCACCGACTACCAGATCGAACGCACCGCCGTCGACGCCAACGGCACCCCCACCGGCGCACCCACCATCGTCGGCATCTGGCGCCCCAACCGCCAGATCAACCAACAGGCACCCACCTTCGCCGACGCCGGCTTCAACCCCGGCGACACGTTCCAATGGCGGGTACGCGCCCGCGCCGGCACCACCGAACAGCCCTACTCCGACCCGATCGTCGCCACCACCACCGCACCCTGGGGCAACCTCGGCACCCCGGGCGAGCAACTGCGCACCCAGTGGGAGACCGCCCACGCCGCGCAGTACACCAGCGACACCGACGAGTACGCCTACACGGCCGCCATCGACGCCCTCAGCGACCGCGTCCGCGTCGTCGAGCTCGGCCGCACCGTCCAGAACCGACCGATCAACATGCTGGTCATCGGTTCCCCCACCCCGGCCGCCACCCCGGAGGCCGTCGCCGCCACCGCACCCGTGGCCATCAACTGCAACGTGCACGGCAACGAACCGGGCGACCGCGAAGCCTGCCTCATCATGGCCCGGCAACTCGCGTTCAGCACCGACCCCCGCATCACGGACCTGCTCAGCCACACCACCGTCCTGATCGTCCCCACCATCAACGGCGACGGCCGGGCCGCCAACACCCGCGGCAACTCCACCGGCCAGGACCTCAACCGTGACTACTCTCTGATCCGCCAGCCGGAGACCGCCGCGTACATCAAGATGGTCCGCGACTACCGGCCCGTCGCCGGCTACGACGGCCACGAGTTCGGCAACTCCCGCGCAGGCGACCTGCCGATGCTGCCGCCCCGACACCAGAACGTCGCCCAACCCGTCTTCGACCAGTCCCAGGACATGATCGAAGGACACATGTACGCCAAGGGCGCCGAAGCCGGCTGGTGGGCCTGCCCCTACGGCTGCGAAGGCGGCGGCAACGTCGGCCTCAGCGAGGAAACCATCCTGCGCAACACCCTCGGCCTCAAGAACGTCGCCAACTCCCTGCTGGAACTGCGCAGCTCCGGCGGACAGACCCGACCCGACGAGGGCAACACCGCCAACAACCGGCGCCGCAAGACCTACTCGGCCCTGTGGACCTTCCACCAGTTCCTGGACTACCACCGCGCCGACCGAGGCGACATCCTCACCTCCCGCGCCGAGTCCATCGAAATCCAGGCCGCCAACACCGGCCGCCTCGTCTTCCGCGGCTCCCGACCGATCCCCGCCCACCCCGCCCCGCACCCCGGCGACAGCCCCCCGCCGCTGGACGCACCCCGCGCCGACCTCATCCTCGACAACGCCCCGTGCGCCTACAGGCTCACCGACGAGCAGTACAACGGCGCACGCACCGACGGACCAGGCGGTGTGGGCACCACCGTCGCCCAGCGCATCGCCGCACACGGGTGGAAGGTCATCAAGACCAGTGACGGCTACTACGTACCTCTCAACCAGCCCGAACGCGGCCTCATCCCGCTGCTGCTCGACACCAAGGGCGTGGAGAAGCTGACCGACGGCGAACGCGTCTACCCCACCCTCACCGGCCGACGCAACGGACCACTGGTCGTCTCCGGCTTCACCTGCGCCGCCGACGCCACCATCAGCGGCCCGGTCACCGTCCGGGCGGGCGCCGCACTCGTCGCGACCGGAACCACCATCAGCGGGCCGGTCAGCGCCACCCGCGCCGCCGGCGTCCTCCTCGCCGACAGCACCATCAACGGCCCGGTCCAGATCACGAACACCACCGACGCGATCTCCATCATCGACGTCACGATCGCCGGCCCGGTCAGCCTGTCCGGCAACACCACCGGCACCGACGCACCCCTGCTGGCCGGCAACACCATCCGCGGCCCGCTCAGCTGCACCGCGAACAGTCCCGCCCCGACCAACCTCGGCGTGACCAACACCGTGCACGGTCCGCGCACCACCCAGTGCGCGGCACTGTGACCGGCAGCTAGTCGAGCCGGCGCGCCGGCGGTACGGGCACCACGCCCGTACCGCCGGCGCACCCCACCCACCGACCCCCGACCCGTGGAGCCCGCCGTGTCGAACCCGTCCCGCGCTCTCCGCCTCCTCATACCGGCCCTGCTGCTGGCCACCGCCGCCTGCACCGCCACCTCCACAACGGACGCGAGACCACCGAGCAACACCAGCGCACCCCAGGTCACCGGACCACTCTGCGCCGCCCTGCCCACCGGCACCGACCCCGGAAACCCGACCTTCCTCGCCGGCCAACCCGTCGACCAGGCACTCCGGTGGATCCCCACCCTCACCACGTTCGAGGCGGCCCTGCGCACCAGCGGCGCCCTCACCGACCTGCCCACCGGCACCGGCGTCACCATCCTGGCGCCCTCCGACGACGCCTTCGCCGCCAAGTTCTCCGAGGAAAACTGGGACGACCTGATGACCCGCCACACCGACCAACTGCGTACCCTGCTCAAGGCACACCTGATCGCCGGAACCCACCCCATCGAGGAGCTGGTGACCGCCGGCACCGCCACCACCCTCGACGGCGCCACCGTCACCCTCACCCGCACCGCAACCACCGCCCGCCTCGACGACCGGGCCGACGCGGTGTGCGCCGACTACCAGGCCACCAACGCGCGCATCCACATCATCAACGCGGTACTCGGCCCACTGCCCACCACCGCCGACGACACCGACCAGCGGGCCCACTGACCCCGCTCACCGCGCCCGGTCCGCCGGCCCCAGGGCGGCCAGCGCCCGGTTGGTGCGGTTGGCCCGCACCGCGTCGCGCTGCTGATCGGCCGTCACCTCGATGTACGTCTGCGACGACGCCAACGACGCGTGCCCCAGCAACCGCATGATCTCCGCCGCGCTCGCCCCGTCCTCGGCCAGCCGCGTCGCGAACGTGTGCCGCAACGCGTGCAACCGCGCACCACGCGGCACCCGGTCACCGATCCCCGCCCGCCGGTAACACGACTCCACCAGATACTGGAGTCCACCACGACGCAGCGGCTCGCCCCGCCGGTCCACCAGCAACGCCGAGTCCGGGCGTACCGACCGCGACCCGAAGCGCCGCACCCGACTGTCCAGGTAGTCCACCAGCACCCGGTCCAGATCCGCCTCGATCGGCACCACCCGGGGCCGCCCACCCTTGCCGACCACCTCGACCCGCCGTTCACCAGGCCGACCCGCCAGCGAGCCGACCCGCAGCGCCAGCAGCTCCGACAGCCGCAGCCCCGCGCAGAGCGCCACCGCCAGCACCGCCACGTCCCGCTCCGGCCACGGGTCACGCTGCCGGCCGTCGTCACGCGCGGCCGAGGCGAGCAGCAGCTCGGGGGTGTCCGCCCCGCGCAGCGGCTTGGGCTGGGGGAGCAGGGCCCGCGGCCGGCCCACCGCCGGCATCGGATTGCCCGCCACCACCCCGTCCGCCACGAGGAACGTGAAGAAACTGTTCCAGGTGGACCAGGCCCGGTGCACCGACGCGGGCGCCCGGGGCGCGGCGAAACGGGCGAACGCCGCCCGCATCACCCGGGGGGAGAGATCGGTGATCGACAGCGAATCACGGGGGAGGGGAGTGGTGACGTCCTCGCCGATCAGGGCGGCCACCGCGTGCAGGTCCCGCCGGTACGCCGCGAGGGTGTGGGGGGAGGGCTTGCGGGTCGCGCGGGCGGTCAGGAACTCCTCGATCAGCACATCAAGCGATTCGTCCTTTTTGTCATGCATAAGGGATATTATGCAGCTTTTTCGCGTTCACGGGCAAGGGAGAGGGGGAGTAGATGCCAGAACCCCGGCGGTACGTCCTGACCGGAGCACCCGGCGCTGGCAAGACCACCCTGATCGAGGCGCTACGCCACAGGGGACACGTCACCGTACGAGAGGCCGCCACCGACGTCATCACCCAGCGGCAGGCGCAGGGGCACGCTGAGCCGTGGTGCGAGCCCAGCTTCGTCGACGCCGTCGCCCAACTCCAGCGCCACCGTCAAACCAGCTCAAACGGCCCGGTGCAGCTCTACGACCGATCACCGTTGTGCACGCTGGCGTTGGCCCGACACCTGGGGCGACCCATCGGCCCGGCGCTCGCCAGCGAGTTGAACCGGATCGTTCGCGAGCGGACCTACCAGCGGCCGGTGTTCCTGATCGGCCCGCTGGGCTTCATCCGAAACACGCCCGCGCGCCGGATCAGCTACGCCGAGGCGCTGGCCTTCGCCCACGTGCACCAGGAGGTGTACGAGGAGCACGGGCACCGGGTGGTTGACGTGCCGGCCGGACCGGTGCGAGAACTGGTGGCGCTGATCGAGGAGCACGTATCGTTCGCGGCATGACGTTGCCGGTCGCCACCTGCCCAGACTGTGGTCGACCCGGCATGCCGATCGTGTATAAGGAGCCTGACGGTCCAACAGACTGGGTCTGCCCCGAGGGACACGAGTGGTGGGTGACCGACCGACCCGGGTGGGCTCCATGGGCATCACCAACCGCTGTAGCCGCAAGCCGCGATGCGGGTGACGCACCGTCCTGGACGGACCCCATGGGCGTCAAGGACGGGCGGAGCTGGCGGATCGGCACGGCCAGCGACGTCGCATGGCTCGCCGGCCACACCACACCCGGCGGCCTGTCTGTCACCACCGCGATCCCACCGGTGTTCGACGCGTACGCCACCTTCCACCCGCCCGCGAACGTCAGTCTCGACGCCCACGAGCACGCCGTCGTCAACGAGCTGGCGGCGTGCACCCCGGACCAGCCCTGGTGGCTGGGCTATCTCGACACCGGCGCCCACGACATCGTCTTCCCGGGCGCTCCGAAGGTGTCCATCTACTGGGGGTGGTCCTACGTGCTGGTCGAAGCCGGACCCGAACAGGCCCTTACTTGGCGGACCGGCCACATGCGCGGCGACGGGCCGTTGCCCGACCTGTTCTTCCCGGCGGATCACTCCTGGCTCGTCTCCGCCCTCTGGGACGACACCTGGACCGACATCGGCGGCAGTGCCATTGTGCTTGCGGGCCTGCAGCGCAATCCGTTGGTCAACGCCCGCCTCGTCCGACCCGACGAGGACGCGCTTCCGCCAGGACTGACGCGCGACTGACCTACGGCAGGGGGTCGCCAGATCGCACTACTTTACATAATGTGCATTATCGAATCTGCGACTGGCGCGTGGTCAGCGGCGGTATCAGCTTGGGATGTCGAGAATCTTGTCGTTTCTCATCTGACCTGGGCCATTCTCAATAACTTGGGCCATCTCCTCATCCTTCTCACTTAACTTGGGCCACCGCTGGCAGCCTGCCCTCTGCTACGCCGGGCCGACAGTGCGCTGCCGTAGCGCGCCCCGGCTGGTCGAGTAGCCGCCGCTGCGCGGCTTGCGTCGCGCGGCGCTCCGGGTTCATGACGAGAACTAGCCGCGGATGCGCTCCATCGTTTCTTTGATCCGTTCAGTCTGTTCTTGCTCGCAAAGCCTGGCGTAGGCGAGGGAAGACCGGCACTGATCCCCCAGATCGTCTCGATCGAACCAACGCAAGGGATGGCGGGGGTCGGAGGTGTCGTACACGCCCTGCCCGTGTGCTTCCATGACCAGAAGATCGTGTCGCCGATAGTCGTGAGCCTCGTCAGGTGGAAGGAGCGCACCAAGCATCCGATCACGCCAGTCCCATACAAGCTCGCGCCCATCCTCTTCATCCCAGTAGCGCTGTGGCAGGTGCTCACGGTCGTTGAGACCCGGGAACGTGTCGAGCACGTCGCCGACGCTGGGCGGATCGGTATTCAAGATGACGATGGACAGGGCGTACTCGTCAGCGAGGCAAACGGGGCGGGGAACCCGGCCTTCGCCCAGTTCACCGCCAACCCGCATGATCCGTTCACCCATCCGCACCAGCCAGTGGTTATTCACCTGGGTGAGCGCCAGCTCGGGCAGGTCACGCAGGAGCTCCACCTCCCTGATGGAGGCTTCTCCTTTGAGGAAGGCGGCGAAGCCACACCCGAGGGCGTGCTCGACCTCGAACCGCCCACTCTTCATCGGCGCGAAATCGGAGAATGCGACGGTGCTGTGGAGGGCCATCGCGTCGGCTGCGGTAAGTGGATCGCCAGTGAACGAAGAGTTGAAGAACCGTACGAGGTCATCTGCCGCCGCATCGGCTTTGGCTACCTCTTCAGATCCCGTCAGCTGATGGAACTCGGCCACGCCGAGGCGAAGAGCTCGGGCGAAGCCTTTAACGTTGTTAGCTTTGAACCCGTCCAGCTCGCTAGCGGTCTCAAGACGGCGCCAGGTAGCGACGGAGACTTCGGCTCGCTTCGCGGCTTCCTGTTGGGTGAGCCCGAGTTCGACGCGGCGCTCACGCACGGGATTGGTGGATGGCTTCGGGGGCACTGGACCTCCTGTGAGCACTCGCCGAGTCGTCATGCAAACTTAGCGCTCACTGAGCGCTTGCGTCTAGCGCTTGTAGAGCGTCGCCA
The DNA here is from genome assembly GCF_053599855.1 of Micromonospora sp. NPDC005161. Classification (NCBI taxonomy): domain Bacteria; kingdom Bacillati; phylum Actinomycetota; class Actinomycetes; order Micromonosporales; family Micromonosporaceae; genus Micromonospora; species Micromonospora sp. NPDC005161. Next base: position 334 of record NZ_JBSFYQ010000047.1, on the reverse strand, counting down.
TGGCGGCTCGTCGAGCGAGGTACTCGGGGCTCCACCCGCTGCGACTCGCTATCACAGACCGACGTCGGTCAGGGCGTTGTCCTCCCACTGGTCAGCATCCTCGATGTAGCCGGCCAGGGTGGCCGAGCCGTCCTTCCACCCGCCGTGCCGGGCGATCCGCAGCGGGGTCCTGCCCCGCCGGTAGGTTTGCGTGGCGAACCCGCGGCGCAGGGAGTGGCCGGAGAATGCGGAGCCGGCGTCTAGGCCGTGTTTCATAGCTCTGTTCAGAGCCATTCGTTGATCGCGGCGACGTGGAGTGTGGCCTGGTAGCGCACAGCGAGTTTGTCGAATCTGG